>JBEBTR010000001.1:0-120410 GCA_040393725.1 Sphingobacterium endophyticum
TAGTGCTCTAACCAACTGAGCTATACCTACCGTGATTTTGTGATACAAAAGTATAACTATATTCTATATCCTCCAAATGTTTTTGTGCTATTCATAGCTTTCATTATCGAAAAACCTCATTTCTAATAAGATATTTTTATTAATAGTTCTGATCAATGGAATAAATGACCATTTTATTAATGGTTTTATTAAATAATTATTTGAATCCATTAAATCTAGATTGAAGAAACCTAATGCAAAAATGGTATTAGGTTAATATTTTGAATTTAAGGAACTCTATACGTCGAGCATTCTATTAGCTTATATTATGTGATTTTGAAGAATGAAATGTAGGTGGGCCGACTTGATATTGTTGAATTTTAATTAATCCTTATTTGATTTTAAAAAGATGTTTAAACATTTAATTTTAAATGTTTAAACGAGTAAAATTATTTTTATTTATGTAAATAATTTAATACAAAAGAGTTGTAGATTAAAAATTTCAATAAAGTATGCACGAAATTACTTCTGAATTGTTAATTTAATAAGGACTTACCAAAGCCCTTGATCATTTAGTTTTAAAACACAAATTAGAAAGGAGAATCAAATGGATCAAAGTCAATTAGTAAAAGCATGTATTGAAGAGTGCAAGAAATGTGCAATTGCATGTTTGGAATGTGCACATGCCTGTTTGAATGAAAAGGACGTCTCAATGTTGAGGGAATGTATAAAAACTGATTTAGAATGTTCTGAAGTTTGCGATACGACGGCGAAACTACTGTTGTTGTCGAGTAAGTTTAGCAATGAAATTGTTAAATTTTGTCAGTCAGTTTGTGAAGCATGTGCTGAGGAATGTGATAAACATGCACAACATGGAATGGAACATTGTCGCAAGTGTGCGGAAGCATGTAGGACATGCGCGGAAGCTTGTAAGAAATTAGTGGCTTAAATTGTATTAAAATAAAATTTATCAGGGTTAGTGAAATTTCTTTTTAAAAAATTAATAAAGACATAATCTGTATTTCGCTAACTCTGTTTGACCAAATTATTAAATTAAACCAATTAGTTTTATGGAATATTTCATTGGATTATCCATAAAATGAGCGTATTAAGATATTAAATTGTGAAACTATGATTAGCAAAAACATACTAGTAGATTCTGCGCTGATAGGCACCATCCACTTTTATGCCTATGTCTTCAATACAGATGATGGTGTGACTGGTTTCGGTTTTTTCCCAAACAATGGACCACGTCCCATTTTTTATCTGCTTAATTGTAGCGGAAATAAGATTTCTTTACATTTTGATGAAGAATTAATCATGATGATCTGTCAACAGAGTAAATTCAGTACCCAGGAGAAAAGAATGTTGTTTACTGAGTTTTTGGATTATGCTTCAAGGATGGAACGAAAGGCTGCACGCTTGGTTTTTAGAGATTCTAAAATGAATTATTTGGCGGATTCTCGAGAAATGGTCAAATATAAAAGAATGTATGTTCATTATAAAGATCCTTTACAAACAACGGAATCTAATCGAGTCTTTGCGGGATAGTTTCTATTTCTTGGATAGATTTTTTAAGGATTTTAATGACTGTTTCCATTTCAGAGAAATCCAAGTTCCCAAATCCGATTCGCATTGCTTGCATATCTTTTTGTTGATATAATAGGGTTTTAGGGATAAAAAGATTGTTTTTTGCAGCTTGCAGGCTTAATCGCAGAAGATTGATTTCTTTTTTCCATTTAATCCAAAAAGCTAATCCACCATTGGGTACATGGAAGTCGATGAGGGATCCCAACTCTTCTGTCAAAAGATTGGCCATAAAATCTCGTCTATGTTTATATATTTTTATTGATTTTTTGAGGTGCCTATGGATAACCCCTTCTTCAAGCATTTCTCCTAAGGCTTGTTCCATTAAAATATCTCCTTGCCTATCTATAATTCCTAAAAGTTTTTTCATTTCAACCATTAAATTATTTGGAGCAACAATAAACCCTGTTCTAAATCCAGGAGCTAAAGATTTCCCGAATGAACTTACATAAATGACCATTCCTTTCTGGTCGGTTGTGGCTAATGGGAGTAGTGGTTGTCGGTCATATTGAAAGTCATAGTCGTGATCGTCTTCTACGATAATAAATCCGAAACGTAGCGATAGCTGTTGGATTTGCATTCTTTTTTTTGCGGATAAGTTTGCCGTAGTGGGATAGTGATGCTGAGGAGTTATATATACCATCCGGATGGGCTGTTGTTGACAAAGATTTTCCAAAGCATCCACGTTAATTCCATCATCCTCCAAAGGGACTGTTTTTATTTTGCTGCCAGATTTTTGAAAAATCATGTTTGCCGCAAAATAGCTTAATTCAGCAACGACAATTATATCACCTTCAGAAAGTAGAATTTCAGAAATTATGAACAGGCTCATTTCAATGCTTCGGCTGATCAGGAGGTTAGATTTTTCGATTTGTAATCCTCGGGAGCTTTGGAGATAGTGCAGCATTTGCTCCTTAAAATATTCGCTGCCTTCCTGATTATAATATCCCATTTTCGATCGATTAATCTTTCTTTTCATGTTGGAGCTATAAAACCGAGATTGGTCCTCAAGATGAGTCAATCGAATATCGGGACTGCCGTCATTTAAGATATATTCACAATTTGTATGTTCAAATGGACTGTCTAAAAGGATTGATTTATTGAAATGATAACCTGTTTCCGTGGGATACGGTCTCTTAGTATTGGAGGCATTATCATATTGCGTTGGAATTTGAGAAGAAACAAATGTTCCTTTATTCGGAAGTATTTCTACCCAACCTTGAGCAAAAAGCTCATCATAAGCTGCAGAAATCGTGTTTCTATGAACTGAAAGTAATTCACTTAAAGCCCTGCTGCCCAATATTTTGGTTTTAGGAGTTAATTTTCCAGTCGCAATAGCTTGGATTATTTGATTTGCTATCTGAAGGTAAATGGGGGTAGAAGAGTTTCTATCGATATGAATGAAACTTTTAAAGGGAATATCGACCGGACTATGCATATTATTAAAACTGGCACCTATTAACCATCCGGCAAGGTAGTATTTTTGGATTTATTTTGAAAATATGGAAGGAATTATTGAGAAAATAGTACTTAATAAAGATCTGCATGCAAAATGGCTAAATACATTATCCTTTATGGAAAATGCGGGTGCAAGAAAAATTTCTGCATGTGAAGATAAAATAACTACTAATCTCATTCAATTGAAGCATGCCGCTGAAGAGCATAGACATGCATACTATTTAAAAAAGCAGATTTCCAAACTGGAAGTAACCGGCTTTGACTTTTATAATCCTGAAACACTTTTGGGAGGAAAATATTCGCAACAGTATTTACATCGGTTAGACGTCCTAACTAGCAAGTACCTTAAAAGTCAATTTAGCTTAGTTGGACAGGAGTTGAAATATGCAGCCTATTTATTCGTAACCTATGCCATTGAGGTCCGAGCAGATGAGCTTTATCCGATTTACCAAAAAATTCTTTCCAAGTATAAATCCAAGGTTATGGTCAAATCTATTATTCTAGAAGAGGAAGGTCATCTTGAAGAAATGATTTTGCAATTAAATGAATTTAACAAGAATTGGAAAGAGCATTCGTCTATTGTCAATGGGATTGAAGAAGTTTTATTCCGGAATTGGATGAATGTAATTTCTGAAGAGATAGGGATATGAATTTGCTGGCTAATCGTTTGGTTCAAGAGCTGGATAAGCGAGAAGAAGAGGGGAGGTTGAGGAAGCTTTCTATTGCAGATCAAGGAATAGATTTTTGGTCCAATGATTATTTGGGATTTGCGCGGAACGAAGTTCTTCAAAAACGCATACTGGACTTTGTGAATAGTCAGCCTGAAGTATGTTCTGGATCAACGGGTTCACGATTGATTTCTGGAAATACAGCCTTTGCCATGGAAGTTGAGGATTATATTGCAAGGAAACATCGGGTAGATTCGGCTTTATTATTTCCTTCGGGTTATGTCGCGAATCTTTCATTTTTTTCCAGTATTCCTCAAAAATCAGACTGTATACTTCTGGATGAAAAGATTCATCGATCCGTAATTGATGGTTGTCGTTTATCAGGTGCAAAGCGATGGAAATTTAGACATAATGATTTAAATCATCTGGAGGAATTAATTCGAAGGAGTTCAGGGCAAATTTGGGTTGCTGTAGAGAGTCTTTATTCAATGGATGGTGATTTTGCACCATTGGGTGAGTTGGTCGGATTATGCAAAAAGTATGAGGCTTCATTAATTGTGGATGAAGGCCATGCCATCGGAACTTTTGGTTTAGGACTTATATCGAGGAATGATTTAATGGATGGTGTTTTTGCATGCCTAGTAACTTATGGGAAGGCAATGGGACAATCTGGGGCGGCTATTTTGGGTTCCAAAGTGTTGAAGTCTTATCTGATCAATTTCGCATCCCCATTCATCTATAGTACAGGCATGCCTGATTTACATGCAGGTAGTATTAAACTAAGCTATGATTTTTTAGAGGAAAATAGTTCTATAGGACAGGCTTTGCAGGATAATATTAATCAGTTTTTAAATGTAGGTGCCAATGAAGGGAATCTTGAAAGTCCTATTAGGCCGATTCGTTTTGAAAATAAATCCGATTTGGAAAAGGCGATGGCACTATTGTCGAAAAATAAAATTTTGAGTTACGCTGTCAAATCGCCAAGCGTTGCGAAACATGAAGAAATGATCCGAATCAATTTGCATTCTTTCAATCATTCTGATGAAATAAATCTATTGAAGGAAATAATTAATGAGTTTAAAAATGAATAGGCGTTATTTTATTACGGGAATTGGGACATCAGTAGGAAAAACCATTGCTTCGGCGGCTTTAGTTAAGTTTTGGGGTACAAGTTATTGGAAGCCAATACAATCAGGAGATTTGGAAAATAGTGATAGTCAAATAATAAGGAATTTAGCAGGCAGGGAAGTCGTCATTTACCCAGAACAGTTTAAATTAAATACTGCCGCTTCACCGCATTATTCGGCAGAGATCGATCAGGTTCGGATAAATTTAAATGATTTCAAAATCCCTCTTCAAAGAGGAGATCTAATTGTTGAAGGTGCAGGCGGTGTATTTGTACCGATCAATGAAAATGAATTTATTATTGATTTGATTGAATATCTAAATCTTCCGGTGATTTTGGTCTGTTCAGATTATCTAGGAAGCATCAATCATAGTTTAATGACATTTCAGGTTCTCCAACAAAGAGGAATTGAAGTTTCATATATTTTATTGAACGGGGATTTTAAAGATTCTACCAAAAGAATCTTATTGAAGAATAAACCAGAAGGCAGTCGGGTAATTATGTTGTCGAAGTTGGAGGAATTAAGTTCCAAGGGATTATCTGCGGCATTGGAAAATATAATAATTGAGAATTAAATAAGAAATGAAAGATTATAAAGGATTGAGACACGATTGGTCTAAGGAAGAATTATTGGCCATATATAATAAGCCTCTCTTAGGATTGGTATATGAAGCAGCAACGGTTCATCGGGAATGGCATAATCCCGAGGAGGTGCAAATATCGACTTTGTTATCTGTTAAAACAGGAGGATGTCCAGAGGACTGTTCGTATTGTGGACAGGCAGCTAGATATCATACGGACATCAAAGTACAGGCATTGATGCCGACGGAAACGGTATTAGCTCATGCACAAAAGGCGAAAGATAATGGATCAACAAGGTTTTGCATGGCAGCGGCATGGCGAGAAGTTCGAGATAATCGAGATTTTGATAGAATACTTGAAATGGTAAGTGGAGTTAATGCTATGGGATTAGAAGTTTGTTGTACCTTGGGTATGTTGACTGAGGATCAAGCTTTGAGATTGCATGAGGCAGGATTATATGCATACAACCATAATCTGGATACGTCTGAGGAATACTATAATGAGATAATTTCGACTCGAAAATTTGATAACCGGATCGAGACGATAAAGAATGTGCGTAAAGTAGGTATTACGGTATGTTCAGGAGGTATTATAGGATTAGGGGAAAATGTTTCAGATCGTATTTCTATGCTTCGAACATTGGCAAATATGGAAACACATCCGGAGTCTGTTCCCATTAATGCTTTGGCCAGGGTAGCAGGAACCCCATTGGAGGATTTGCCAAAAGTTGATATTTGGGATATGGTTAGGATGATTGCTACGGCAAGGATTGTAATGCCAGGATCAATGGTTAGATTAAGTGCAGGTCGGATTGAAATGACAGAAGAGGAGCAGGCTTGGTGTTTTATGGCAGGTGCGAATTCAATATTTACAGGAGAAAGGCAAACTTTGTTGGTGACACCAAATCCTGGGGTTAGTGAGGATATGGAGATGTTAAAGAATTTAGGATTACGGGCAATGGACAAGAAAAAGGAGGCGATTTGCAACAACAATGGATAGACCGTGATGTAGCTGTTAACTGGCATCCCTATTCTCAAATGAAGACGACTTGTCATATTCCAATAAATAGTGCTAAGGATGCTTATTTGTTTGATATGGAAGGAAGGCGTTATATAGATATGGTTAGTTCATGGTGGGTAACTTTACATGGGCATTCAAATTCGTATATCGCAGATCGAGTATATGAACAACTGAATACCTTAGAACAGGTGATTTTTGCTGGTTTTACACATCAACCGGCCATTGAATTATCTGAAAGGTTATTAGCTTTGTTGCCCTCCGATCAAAAGAAAGTATTTTATTCTGATAATGGTTCAACAGCCGTCGAAGTGGCATTAAAGATGTGTATTCAATTTGCTTATAATCAGGGTAAGAAAAAAAATAAAATCCTTGCATTTAAGAATGGGTACCATGGCGATACTTTTGGAGCTATGTCGGTCAGTGCTCGGGGACAATGGACATTGCCCTTTACAGATATGTTGTTTGATGTCCTATTTATTGACCCGCCATCATCAGAAAACTTAGGAGAAAGTAAGCGTATAATTTCAGAAAATGCGGAAGATATAGCCTGTTTTATTTATGAACCTTTGGTTCAGGGGGCAGGAGGGATGTTGATGCATGCTGCAGGAGATTTATCTGAATTGATGCGATATTGTCGGACTTTAGGGATTAAGATGATACAAGATGAGGTTTTCGTAGGATTCGGTAGAACGGGTACCCTGTTTGCTGCAGACCAATTATCCGAATCAGCTGACCTGATGTGTTTTTCTAAGGGACTCACGGGAGGTACTATGCCCATGGGTATTACAACTTGTTCAGATGAGTTGTATCAGGCCTTCTATTCAGATGATAAAAAACTGGCATTATTTCACGGACATTCATTTACTGCTAATCCAATTGCATGTGCAGCAGCATTGGCAAGTCTTGATTTATTGATGTTGGATAGTACAAAGAAAAATATTTCTAGGATTGAAAAATCACATTTGGAATTTGTAAAAATTTTGAAAGGTTCTCTTAAAGTTAAGAAGGTTCGACAGAAAGGTACTATTTTAGCGTTTGATTGGGACAATGGTCAAAAAACTTCCTATTTTAACCAAATTCAGGACAAGTTATTTCATGTTTTTATGAATAAAGGCATACTTTTGAGGCCTATGGGAAATGTAGTTTATTTATTGCCCCCATATTGTATAAAACAAGAGGATTTGGAATATACCTACAAAACTATTTTGGAAGTATTGGATCAAGATATTTAAAAAACTATTTGATAATAGTAGTGTGACTGAAAAGGCTTGCTGGGGAAACTCAAGCAAGCCATTTTCTTAAATCTATTTAAGTTTCTTTTCTGCAATCATATTATAGGCATTACCATCAAACTTAAAGGTTTCCTGCTTTTTAGATACTTTAAATTTAATTTCATCTGAAGG
The DNA here is from genome assembly GCA_040393725.1 of Sphingobacterium endophyticum. Classification (GTDB taxonomy): domain Bacteria; phylum Bacteroidota; class Bacteroidia; order Sphingobacteriales; family Sphingobacteriaceae; genus Sphingobacterium; species Sphingobacterium endophyticum_A. Next base: position 7,824 of record JBEBTR010000001.1, read on the forward strand.
ATTGTCGAGCTCATATTCTTCAGCTTCGCCTTCTTCTATTGTTTTGAGAATGATATCATTTCCTAATTTATGGTCTTTGGGAAAAATTAATTCCTCTATATAATAGAAGACTCCAGCATCAGAGACCCCTGTCAATTTTGGGAGGCTTCTAAACTGAGCACCATCCCATGAAAAAAGATTGTTTTCAGAAGCTATTCCACAAGCTTCACCCATGAAATTTATGGTATATATATTTTTAGCATGCTCAATACCCATAGGTTCTAGCAGTTCCCCAGACGTATAAGATTGTTCCCCAGGATAATATGCAAAACCCTTATTTCCAATTAATTTTCGATTTTTGTCAAGTACCTTTGCTTCAACCCAATAGTAATTAGATTCTTCAGGAGACTTCCAGGCAAAACCATACATGAAGGTTTGGCCTGTGCTTGGATCAATGGTATAATCAAGACTCAATAAACCGATCCATATATATCCAGTTTTCTTTTCATGATTCATATTGAATTCAACTTTATGCCAAGGAAGATACATTCCACGTAGTGATGTTGGATTCAATCCATCCTCCTCCATGAATTTCACCTCGGTACCTATAGGGAGGGAATCGATCAATGAGCTTTTAGAAGTTGGTTGGGAACGGATATAGGCTATATTTGAAAATATCAGCGCCGTACTATCTTTAGTCGTGTGATATAGATTAAAATCACTATTGACTAAATATGCAGCAGGTTCCTCTTGTGATTTTGCCTTTACACTGAACAGTAAAATCAAAATAAAAAGAATTAAGACACGTGGAGTAAATATCATATATTCTAAATGCTTTAGGATACAAATTTAAGAACAAAATTCATGTTGAAAAATGGCTGAAAACAGCTAAAGTTGAATTTAGTTATATTGTTTTTAAATTTATTTGACACTTAGGTGTATCTAGTATATTTCTGATTAACAGGGTTATATACGTATTTCTGTTCGAAAATTAAAAATGTCTATTAATAAGATATAGTTTTTTATGTTAAATGTAGTCTACTAATTAGGTAGATTTTATATATTTGCAAAAGAATTTAAAAAACATGTATTACTCTTTTACTCAAAAATCACTACGAATGTGCTTAGGGGATAGCTAAGATAAAATGAACTATCTCCAATAATTCGCTTTTCAATTTATTAATCCAACACAAATTATTTACATGAACAGGACGACATATTTATATCTCGTAGGGCTATTATTTGCTTTCGGAATTTCCCAGGCACAAGCTCAACATATTCAAAGGGGAAAGGTACTGGATGAGCTTAATAGAGCAGTATCTGGTGCGACTATTATTGAAAAATCTTCCCAAAAACAAGCACAGACAGATGGTCAAGGACAGTTTACTATTGAGTCATCCAATCCACAAGCCCAATTATTAATTAGATTTTTAGGATATAAAGATCAAAATGTAACAGCAACATCCGGACAGGATCTGACAGTTATATTAGAACCGAGCAATGATGTACTAGATGAAGTAGTCGTTACGGCATTAGGTATTTCAAGGGAAAAGAAAGCCTTAGGATATGCTGTTCAGGAGGTCAAGTCGACGGAATTGCAAACTAGACCAACAAATGCTATGGCAGCATTGCAGGGTAAAGTTGCGGGGTTGCAGATTATTTCATCTGGTGGAAATATGGGTGGATCTACCCGAACATTATTACGTGGTATAAACTCAATTGCTGGAAGCAATCAACCATTATATGTGGTAGATGGTACTCCGATTGACAATTCAGATTTGAATTCGTCGTCTACGATCAATGGCTCTGCGGGAAAGGATGTAGGAAATATGATTCAGGATTTAAACCCTGATGATATTGAAAATATTTCAGTGTTAAAGGGGCCATCAGCAGCAGCATTGTATGGATCTAGAGCTTCGAATGGAGTAATTTTAATTACTACAAAGCGTGCGGGCAAAGGTGAACAAGTAAGCATAGATTTAAACACAGGGTTGGAATTTGAAAATATTACTAGGCTTCCTAAACGTCAGCATTTATATGGACAGGGATATTCTGAGACTTTTCAAACGGTTAATATTGATGGGAAAGAGTATAAAATTGTGGATTATGCAGCTGATGAAAGCTGGGGTCCAAAATTGGATGGAACCGCAGTTTTACAATGGTATAATTTAAATCCAGAGGATGCAGCGGATTATTTAAATCCATCAGCATGGGTATATCCGGAACATGATGTTCAGTATTTCTTCAATACAGGGTTGGCAAATACCAATAATGTTGCGATTTCAGGAAATTCAGGAAATACAAACTACCGTTTTTCGTATACAAATAAAAATGTCAAAGGGACTGTTCCGAATTCTACGCTAGGAAGGAATACGCTTAATTTTTCTGGAGGTACGAAGCTTGGCAAATTAAGTATCAATTCTAGTATAAATTATATTCATAACAATTCATTAGGGAAACCATGGACAGGAGCATCAAACCGTAATATAATATTAGAGGCATTTCAATGGGGAGCTGTTCAGGTAGACTATAAACGACTTGAAAATTATAAGCGTGCAGATGGAACCCCATTGGCATGGAATAGAACAGGCTGGCAAAATACCCCAGCCGCAGAAGCTACTCGCTTTATAGATAATCCGTATTGGTCAGCTTATGAAAGTTATTTAGAAGAGAAGAGAGATAGATTTTATGGGAATATCGGCGCGCAATATGAAGTTACCGATTGGTTGCAAATTGGTGCAAAAGTACATGGAGATATTTATCAATTCAATACACAAGATCGAATTGCTGTTTATTCAAGGAGTGCATCTCAATATGAGGAAACAAGCAATAAATTAAATGAATATAATTATGAATTTTTAGCGACTGCGAAAAAGAATTGGGATAGAATTTCTTTGGTTGCCAATGCAGGCGCAAACTTAAGAAATCAAAGTAGGAAAGTTGACTATGGAATTACACAAGGTGGCTTGATCGTTCCAAATTACTATAACTTAAAAAACGCTTCAACGGTTAAAGTTGAAAACTTCACATATAATCGAAGGATAGCTTCGCTTTACGGAAGTGCTTCATTAGGTTATAATGATATTTTATTTGTTGATGCTACGGTTAGAAATGATTGGTCATCAACCTTGCCGACACACGCGAATTCGTTTATATATCCATCATTCACTGGAAGTTTTGTATTTTCTCAATTGCCTGCCATTCAAAACTTAGGCTGGCTGTCATTTGGTAAAGTTAGATTAGGTTGGGCACAAGTAGGAAATGACACAGATCCATATCAACTGTATAAAGCTTATGACGTAGAACAGTCTTTCGATGGAAAGCCTTCTAATAAATTACCGGCAACTTTAAATAATGCTGACTTAAAGCCTGAAATTACCAGTTCTTGGGAAACAGGTTTAAGTTTACAATTCTTTAAAAACAGATTAGGATTAGATGTTACTTATTATAACAATACATCAAGAAATCAGATTTTGCCAATCCCGGTTTCTTCCGCGTTTGGATATGAATCTAAGGTGCTAAATGCAGGAAAAGTTGAGAATAAAGGGGTCGAAGTTATTTTAAATGGTACACCTGTTAGAAATGACAATTTTGAATGGAACAGTAGTTTGAACTGGTCTAGAAACAGGAATAAAGTTTTGAAATTAGATGAGTTGGTAAATACGTTGACCTTGAGTTCTTCCTTAATCAATCTAGTTGCTAGAGAAGGTCAGCCATATGGGCAATTATTAGGATATGACTTTGTCTATGCAGAGGGAAAAAAAGTAGTTAAGGAAGACGGTACCTATATGAGAACTTCACAGTTAGTGCCATTAGGTTCTGTATTGCCAGATTATTTATTTGGATTCCAAAATAGTTTCAAGTATAAAAATTTCAATTTTGGATTTTTAATTGATGGCCGAGTAGGAGGTAGCTTCTATTCTCAAACGTATAATGTGGGAATGTATTCTGGGATATTGGAACGCACTGCAGAAAATAATGTCCGTGAGGAAGGTTTGATTTTAGATGGGGTCAAGGCTGATGTTGTATTCAATGCCGATGGAACTTATTCAACAAGCAATGTCCGTGAAAATGATACTCGGATTACAGCTCAACAATGGGGCAGAAATGAATCTACGGGTCCAACAACTTTTTCAATCTTCGATGGAACATTCATTAAGCTTAGAGAGATTACTTTCGGCTATACAATTCCATTGGATCAGCCAAAAGTTATCAAAGGAATCAGGTTATCTGCTTATGCACGTAATGTTTGGAATATTTATACCAAGAGCAAATACATTGATCCTGAGTTTGCTAACAGCAGTGGAAATGTTCAAGGTATTGAAGGTGGAAATATCCCTACTCCATTGACCTATGGATTTAATGTTAATCTTAAATTTTAAGCTAGAAACTAATGAAAATTAAACATATTCTATATACAACTCTTTTGGGCTTGAGCTTTGTTTCATGTTCTAAAGAAACTTTCAATGACATTAATACGGATCCGAATAGACCGTCAAAGGTACCTACGCCGAGCTTGTTTTTATCGGCTGAGCGTCAGGTAGTCAATGCATTGAGAAGTGAAAATATTCATTTTAGAGGAGCACAGTTATTTGCACAATATTTCAGCCAAAATATCTATACTGATCAATCGAGGTATTTAATTTCAGCCAATTATTCAGATGATTATTGGACCAATACTTATAAAGCATTGAACAACTTAAATGAAATTATTGTATTGAATGAAGATGCAAGTACCAAAGTTGAAGCTCAAGCAAATGCAGCAGGATTGAATTCTACTCAAATCGCTATTGCAAGGATCTTAAAGTCTTTTACATTTCATTCACTAACGGATGTCTTTGGGGATATTCCTTACGAGTCCTATGGTAATAAAGATGCAGATTTTGAGGCATTAAAACGTAATCCTGATATTTTGACACCTAAATATGCGTCACAAGAAAAGATTTATAAAGACATTTTGAATGAGCTCAAGATCGCTGCGGATACTTTAGGTAAATATAGGTCGGGTGTAACTTTTGGAACATCGGATATTATATATCAAGGTAAGAATGAAAACTGGTTTAAGTTTGCAAATTCTTTGCGTCTTCGATTAGCAACCCGTATTTTAAATAAAGATAAGGCATTGGCTACGCAGCATATAGAAGATGCAATAAATAAAGGCGTATTTACATCAAATGCAGATAATGCTGGATTTGTTTATTCTCAGTCTTCGCCATATGAAGCTCCACTGTTTAGGGCAACCGTTACAGCGAACAGAAAGGATTTTGCAGTATCTCATGTATTGATTGATGTATTAAAAGGAGATCGTGGGCCATTTAAAATTGCGGATCCACGTTTGAGTAAATATGCCAAACCAAATAGTAAAAATGTCTATAGAGGTCAGCCGTATGGACTTCCATTAGCGGCTGGGAATTTATTCCCTTTAGACAGTATTTCTCTACCGAGCGAAATCATCAACAAAGCGAATGCAAATGAAATTTTACAGGAATATGCTGAGGTGGAATTTTTAATATCAGAGTATAAAGGTTGGAATCAGGAGAGCTATGAAAAAGGAGTTAAGGCAAGTTTAGAGCGATGGGGAGCCAGTACGAATGAAATAAGTTCATACCTGGATAAATTACCAAAAGCGAATAAGGAGAATGTACTTTCGCAAAAGTATTTAGCGCTTTATGGTCAAGGGATTGAATCTTGGACAGAGATCCGAAGAACGGGATATCCACTTTTTTTGGTTAAGAAAGGAGATGTTGTTTGGAGTGGAATTGTCCAAGGTAAACCAGTATCCTATACCTTTAATCCGGAAGTTGGAAACGTAATTCCTAGTCGCTTAGTCTATCCATTAAAGGAACAGAGTACGAATAAAGCAAATTATCAATCGGCTTTATCTCAGCAAGGTGACGATGTACAGTTTACCAAGTTGTGGTGGAATAAATAAAGATTTTAGATCAGCAGAAAAAAATAGTCCTTTTTAAAAGGACTATTTTTTTATTGCAGACAGTGCATAGACCATTGGAATAATTCCTTGTAATTCCTTGATCTGAAACTTTCCAGGTTCAAATTCTACGGTATTGTTAAAGCAGTTGTATGGAGAATAGTCGAATTCTTCAAAAGATTCAATAGAAAGTCCATTGTTTAACAGTGCTTTGAATACATCGGATAAGGGGTGGTTCCAAGAGATTTCTTTAGCTTTAATGGGGGCATTTCTGTCAGCATAAGTTCCTTCATTTGTTTCAATAATAGCCCCATCATTGAAATATGAATATTTGAATTTGCTGAAGTCATATTCAAACATCCATACGACGGGATGAAATTCAACAAAAATAAGTTTGCCATTAGGTTTTAGGCATCTGCTAATTACGGCTGCCCATTTATTCAAATCTGGGAGCCATCCAATAGTCCCGTAGCTCGTAAATACCATATCAAACTGTTCATTTAAGCTGTTTGGAGCATCAAAAACATCCGAACATATAAATATAGAGTTCAGGTTTAATAGTGTGTTTAATTGTTTTGCTACTTCGATAGCTTTATCCGAAAGGTCGAGACCGGTAGTTTTTGCTCCCATTCGGGCTAGGGAAAGTGTATCCTGTCCGAAATGACATTGAAGATGCAGGATCGATTTATCTTCAATATTACCTAATAGATTCAATTCAATGGAATTTAAAGAGTTTTTACCTGCTATAAATTCTTTATTATTATAAAATTCACTATCTACATGCGCTTCTGTTTTTTCATTCCAAAGTTGCTTGTTAATAGATTTATAATTTTCTTGGTCATTCATAATTAATTCTCAGAAGTGTTTGCATTTCTTTTTTCAGCGGCCATTTCTTTGTCGTCGGCTGTGGCATCTAACTGGTTGTCCTCTTGTTCACTTTCGGCTGTTTTTTCAAACTGAATATGCACAAATATAGGGTAGTGATCAGAATCGTAATTGTCTAATTTTTTTAGATCTCTCAGTTTGAAGTCGGCAGAAATAAAAGCATGGTCTAAGGGAAATTGCAATAGAGGCTGTTTTGCATGAAATGTATTGTAAAATCCTCTTCCACGACGAGGGTCAAGGAGTTCACTCATTTTGAGAAATAATTCAGTAGTATAACTCCAAGCGACATCATTCAGATCCCCGATGACAATTACCGGTAACTCACAATTTTTGGCTTTCTCTGCCACCATCAATAATTCCTTATCTCTTTCAGTTGATCGAGGGTTTTCGTTTGGTACGGGAGGTGTGGGGTGGACTGCATAGACTTGGATTAACTGACCGCTTGGGAGTTCAACTTTGCAGTCTATGCTCGGGATCTCCGATTCCACTAAATATTTTACTTCCGCATTATGAATTGGGAATTTACAATATAGAAGCATACCATAGGTATTATCTATTGGGATTTTAACATGGTTGGGATATTCTTTTTCGAGAGAAATCGTTTCCTGATCCCATTTATGGCTAGTTTCTAAAAGAAGTAACAAATCCGGATTGTTTGATTTTATAACATTTAAGCATCCTGTGTAATTCTTATTGTCTTCAAACACATTTGAGATCATTACTTTGATGCTGTTTTGGTCATCAATGTTTGTTGCCTTGTATACTTGTTTTTTACCGATTGGGGTAAAAGGAAGTATTTGATAGAGCAGATAAACTGTATTTATTGTTAATAAAATAAAATAAATCCAGAGGGTGGTATTATTAAAATCAGCATGAATAGCCCAAAGGCAAATCCATAATATCGATAGCACAAGTTTTTGAATTCTTGGATATTCAAAAACTCTGAAAGTCCAAAAGTCATTTCTGATGAAAGGTAGAAAAGTAAAGATTATGAGAAAACTACCGAGAATTATAAGTGCAATATCCATTTCACTAAAATAACAGAAAATAATAATTTGTTTGAGCTGTACATCAAAACTATTTTCAGTTGGAAACCCTTTTTCCTAAAATCATCAATCCTCTTTCGTTTTCATCTAAAGTTGCAATATTTGGTAAGTTTGCCCATTCTTCGAAACCGAAGTATTTAAAAAGTTTGAGACTAGGTTCATTATGGGAGAATATAAATCCTAATAAGGTTTTAATACCATAGGAAGGTGCTTTAGAAATTGCAAATTCTAGGGCAATCTTTCCTATTCCTTTTCCTCTTACATTTGGGTCTAAATAAATACTTATTTCGACGGTTGAATCATAAGCAGGTCTTCCATAAAAGGATTGATAGCTGATCCATCCAATTATTTCGTTTTTAGATTCAATGACCCATAGGGGCCTTTTATTTGGGTTGTGTTCTGCGAACCATTTTTCTCGACTCTCAATAGATACAGGATCTAAATCGGCTGTAACCATTCTTGAGGCAATAGTTGTATTGTAGATTTCAACTATTCTTGGTAAATCTGCTAAAACTGCATCCCTAAAGATAAATTCAGACATCCTATTTTTTTTTGATTGTAAATGTAGCCTTTTCTTCGTTCAATTTTGAGAAGAAATACAGGAAATGGATTCTGGAGGAAAGTGTATGTTTTGACCTTATTATGTTTATAGTTATTAAAGATTTTATTAAATTTCATTCTATCAAGATAATCAATTGTTTAAGCGATAAATCATTTTGTTATGGAACCAAGAAGTAGAAGAACTTACGATACATTGAGTGAAGCGGTCAATGATCTACAGAAATCAGGTTATGTTGAAGATTTTCAGGTTCAGGAAGATGGAGAATGTTTATTCTGTGTTGGTCGTTCTATGGAATTATCTCCGGAAGAATTTGTCATCGATGAAATTTTTAGATTTGAAGGGATGACAGATCCTGCAGATGAAAGCATCTTGTTTGCAATCTCATCAAAAGATAATTTGATTAAGGGTTTAGTGGTAAATAGTTTTGGGGCGGAATTTAGTTTTAGGTCATCAAAATTAGTGGAAGAGCTTAATAAACGAAATAGAGAGATTTAAAATTTACATCGATTAATCCTCGGAATTTTTAAATAATGCTGATTTGCAGGATGGTACAGGATGGATAAAATTTTGTTTGTTATTAGATTTGGTATAGGGCATTGGTACTGCTTTAAAAATAAAACCTAAACTCAACCTTAGTGAAGGGTTATAATTAGGCTAGGAAAAGCCTAACCTAGTTATAACCCCTAACTTTTAAAACATTCAAGAAGTATAAAATTATATATAACATAGATCATCATTAATTAAATTGGTTCATATGGGTTTTCAACACCCGTTTCTGTAAATTCCCCAAAGCCCTTTGGGGAATTTTTTATTTAATATTATTTTAGAAGTAGTACTTACTTGCTACATTTGAATATGTCACTAGAACAATTTTCAACATTTACATTTAGAAAGGCGATAGCATCGGATGCTAATTCAATTTGGGGGATTATTAAAGAGGCGATTGATAAAAGGAAATCGGAGGGAAGCAGTCAATGGCAGGATGGTTATCCAAATTTAGAAGTTGTAAAAACTGATATTGAAAAGGGAAATGGATATGTTAGTTTAAACAATGATGGTAAATTGACGGGATATTTGGCGTTGATTTATGACGGTGAACCTGCTTATGAAGCGATTGCAGATCAATGGTTGACCAATAGGCCATTTTCTGTGGTACATAGGATAGCTGTCAGTCAGGAAAATTATGTTAAGGGTCAAGCTACCTGGATGTTGAAAAAGGCCGAGGAGCAGAGTTTACAAGATGGTTTCTTAAGCATAAAAGTAGATACGAATTTTGACAATACGGGTATGTTGCGTGTTTTAGAGAAGTTAGGTTACGTTTATTGTGGCGAAGTTTACTTTCGAGGTAGTGCCAGAAAAGCATTTGAAAAGAAACTAGATGCGTAAATAAAAGAGTGAAACTTCTTTATATGCAAGATGTTTCATATGGATTGTTTTATTTTTTAACTAGGCAATTTTCCTACTCTCATAATTATTTTCCAAGTTACCTGTTTAGCCTCTTCCTCATCTTTCCAGAAAGATGCTAACTCGTCTTTTAGCTTGAATAGTGGATTTTTTTCTTCCTGCTGTATATATCGTTGAGTTGCGGACCAACTTAATAGGTGACCTAAGAAATCTTGCAATTTATATTTTTTTCTGATATAAAACTCTGGAGGTTCAATTTCACGGAAAGGGAAAGGTATGGTTGTATATCCTTGTTGAAGGAGTTTAATTTCAGAAGGCCAATATGGTCCCACTATTTTATCGTGGAAATGTTGAGTTATGGGGTCTATATCTTTATTGACCATAGGTACAGCATACGCCCACACTGCAATTATACCATCTTTCTTAAGTACCCTTTTTGCCGCTTGATAAAATTTATCGATGTCAAACCAATGAATAGCCTGTGCAACTGTGATAATATCGACGGATTGTTCAGTTAACTTAGGTTCTTCGGCTTTTTCAACGTGGTATTGGACTTTTTCATGTTCAAATGCATTTTTGATTTGAGCTTCACTCGGATCAGATGCATAGACCTGATCATAGAAATCAGCTAGATGAATGGCAGATTGTCCATTTCCGGTTCCACAATCCCAGGCTAAATCATGTGCAGGAGTTAAGCCGCTAAGATAATCATACAATTCATGAGGGTATGATGGTCTAAACTGAGCATAAATAGATGCTTGTTTAGAGAAATTGTCGCTAAAATTTGCCATAGTACCTTATATTACATCTATTTGTCTCTTAAATTTACAAATAATTGATGAGCAAAAGATATTATAAAAATTAAATTTTATCGTGATTTGATGAATTCTATTTGATGCGGTCCTTTTAGTTTGAATTGTGGATTATGCAATTAAGTACTGAAAGGTTTAATGAAAGTTCACACCAAAATGAATTAGACCCTTCGTAATTCCTCACGTGTTTATTGATTAATAAATACATAATAGTTATTTTTTATTTAACCTTCCCGCGATTAACTCTGGTGTTTGTTAACATTAATTTAATATCGTTTTGTGATAATTTTATAAAAGAATAAAAACTTTTGTATAAATTTTAATTTAAAATATTGATATAATTTTCTGATAAAATGTGTGAATAATAATTTTAAAGTGTTGAAATTAAAATAAATAAGCTAAACTATTTAATTTTATGTATATTGAATCTCAATAAATCCCCAAATTTACTTTATTAAAAAAATAATAAAAAATATATATTAATATTAAATTAATTAAAATATAGTTATTTTTGTAGTGGTAATTCCTTTGGGTAATAAAAAAATTTTATTGCGGATTTAATTTGATTTAGCAATGGATATAAGATTCTATCATTGATAAGGGTAGAATGGCAATACATTGTGCTAAGAGCAGTTACAAACATGATTTGGGGAGGAGTAATAGGCTTTTAAAAATATCATAATTAATAAAATATGGAAATACCAAACAATACCTTGGAGGGGCAGGACCTTGAGAGGCGACTACAGGAAGTTACAGCAAGTTGTTTTACAACAAGTAGTAATCTTGAGAATTTAACTGAGGAGCAACAAGTTCAGATTGTTAAATTATTTGATCGAATAAAATATAAAGATATAATCGATCAAGGATTCTGGAGTTTAGGAGGCGGACTTAATCACTATAAATTAAGTTTGAATGAGATCAAGCTAACTTTGTTAGAGATATTATCATCATGTTCGGATGAGAAGGAGCGTTTAATATTAAAGGAAATATTTTTGTTTCTCAATATTCTTGACGAGCCAAGTTTCTATCAATTATTTGCATTACGACAATTGCTTCATTGTCCGGAAGAGATTTTTGACGATAAAGTGAGCGAAATTAAAGGCAATTATTTCAGTTAATCATTTAAAATATCAAGACTTTTCGAAAGGCATAAGAAATAAGATGATTTTCTTAAAATGGAATCGCTTAATTCCTATGTCTTTTGTGTCTTAATTTGCCTAGTTATACTAAAATTCCTAAATTTAGAATGGTGATAACATTGATGAAATGATGGTCAATGTATTGCTGTAGTGAACCAAATAAACTTATATGCTATTAACACAATTGAGTCCTGAACATGAGGTTTTCAGGGAAAGTCTGCGTTTGTTTATTCAAAAAGAAATAATTCCTCATGTTGATTTGTGGGAAAAGAAGGGTGAGATCGACAAATCAATATGGAAGAAGATGGGTGATATGGGCTATCTAGGATTAATATTTCCGGAACAATATGGTGGATTAGATCTTGATTTCTTTTACTCTCAAATATTTTGCGAGGAGCTTTCACAATGTTTTTCTGGAGGATTTACCATATCTGCCTTAGTCATTCAATATATGTCTGCACCCTATTTATTAAAATATGGTTCAGATTTTTTAAAGGAAAAGTATTTACCGAAGGTGATTTCAGGGGATTTGGTGAGTGCAGTTGCTATTACTGAACCAGGTGCAGGCTCAGATGTTAAAAATATACAGACTACGGCAGTAGATCATGGGGATTTCTTTTTAGTTAATGGTTCGAAGACATTTATAACCAATGGCTATTATGGTGATTTTTTCATTACGGCAGTAAAAACTGACCCCCAGGCAGGTTCGAAAGGAATTAGTTTATTGTTAATAGACAGAAATTCAGAAGGCCTCAGTTCCAATAAGATTCAAAAAATGGGTTGGCTAGCATCGGATACGGCAGAATTGGCGTTCGATCAAGTCAAGGTTCCTAAAGAAAATCTAATAGGTGAATTAGGAGAAGGATTTAAATATCTGATGGGAGGACTTCAATTGGAGCGCTTGACAGCTGCGATACATAGCTTGTCAACCACTGAGTCGGCGGTACAATATACTTTAAAATACATTGAGGAAAGGTCAGCATTTAACAAACAATTGAAGGATTTTCAAGTTATTCGTCATAGGGTAGCTCAGATGATTGCAGATATTGAGGTGCTTAAAGCTTATGTATCCCATTGCTGTACATTGCAAAATCAGCATGTTTATGCGGTAAAGGAATGTTCCATTGCAAAGCTTCAATGCAGTGAACTAGCAGTAAAAGTTGTTGGAGAATGCCTTCAATTATTTGGAGGGTATGGTTTCACTGAAGATTATAAGATTTCAAGATTATATAGAGATGTAAAGGTTGGGACAATTATCGGTGGTACATCAGAGATTATGCTTGAAATCATATCTAAAATATGTATAGATGAATTAGCGTATAATACTTGATAGGAAATCGATCTAAATTAATTGAGCATGAGTAAAATAAAGGAAAGAATTAAGGAACAGATCAGCGTTAGTAAGAATGCTGATGGTGTTTATCAATTAAGATGGATCAACGTCCGGAACAGTCCACATAGTCTTTCGGTAGATGAGTTTAAATTTTGTCTTGAACTCTTGATTTCGGTTTTGAAGAAAAAGGATTGTAAAAGTTTACAATTGATTTTGGAAGGAAAATTTGAAAGCGCTGACTATGAGGAATTAATTGATGCAGCTAAGAAGGACAGCTTTGGGAATAAGCTGAACCTCATTAACAAGCTAATTATTGAGTTATCGGAACTTAATAAGCCTACAGTAGTTTTATTTGATAAAAGGTGTACGGGATTAGCGGCGGCCTTTCTTTTGTTGTTTGACCGTCGAATCGGGATAGGTCCTAAAGCAAAAATTGGATTTCCGGAGGGGGCATTGGGTATGCTGGCAGGAAACGGGAGTTTTACAAGGCTGATTAACATCCTCGATGCTGAGTTAGTTTTTGATTTTTTAAGTTCAGGGCGAATGATAAAACCTGATGAAGCTGAGATTTCTGGGTTAATTGATGGTAGGATAACTTCATGGGAGCAGGTTCAGCTATGGTTGTCTGAAGATTCCAGTACTGACAGTTCAACGAAAAAGATATGGAAAACTGATTCGAAAAATATAAGTTCTGCGCTAGAAAAATTAAATGCAAAGCAGCATAAACCATCATTATTGGTTGAAGTATTGTTAGGTTTACTTCAAAGTTCTTTGGCGTTGAAATTTGATGAATTATTATCAAGAGAGCAAACTTCATTTTCTGCATTATTAACTGCAAAGGAAACAACAGCAAGGGTAAGGACTTTTTATTATGCGGTACAAGATGCAATAGATAAGACATTAGATTTAGAGGATAAGCATGGTATTAGTAAAGTTGGGATCATTGGTGCGGGAATGATGGGAGCTGGGATAGCTTATGAAGTTGCAAAAGCAGGGATTGATGTTGTTCTAAAAGACGTAGAATTACAAAGGGCAGAGAAGGGAAGAGCTTATTCAGAAAAAGTATGTAATAAATTAATAAGCAGTCATAAAATGAAGGAGGAGGATAAGCCCAAGATTTTGGAGCGAATTTTACCAACGGAACATATTGAGGATTTGGATGGTTCTGAAATCATTATTGAAGCTGTTTATGAAGATAAACGATTGAAATCTGAAGTAATTAGAGAAAGTAAAGATTATTTACAGTTGAGTGGAGTTTTTGCCTCAAATACAACATCACTTCCAATTAGTAATTTAGCAAAGAACTTTACTGATCCGAAGCGATTTTTAGGTCTTCATTTCTTTTCTCCTGTCGATCGGATGTCTTTAGTTGAGGTCATTCGAGGGAAAGATACTTCAGAGGACACCTTGGATAAGGCATTACATTTTGTTGGCAGATTAAAGAAGATACCTATCATAGTCAATGATGGACATGCATTTTTCACATCTCGAATATTCTTTAATTATCTATTGGAGGGAATAACGATGTTGTTAGAAGGTATTTCAATGGAAAGAATTGAAGAAGGCTCAAGAAGTGCAGGATTCAGTATTGGACCATTAGCTGTGTTAGACGAGATTTCATTACCGCTTATGGTTCATGTATATGACCAATTGCCTGACTTGAATTTCAGTCAGAGACGAGTTTATAACTATTTACAGCGAATGATCAAGAAGGGAAGAACTGGTCGTGCATCAAGTCGGGGATTCTACAATTATCCGGATAATAAGCCGAAGCAATTTTACCAGGATCGTGAACTAAAATCATTAGATTCGCAGATTTCATCGAAGGATATTCAAGACCGTTTACTTAGTATAATGGCATTGGATAGTTACAGATGTTTAGAGGAGGGGATAGTAAATGATCCAATGGATGCTGATTTGGGGTCCGTAATAGGTGTTGGTTATCCAGCGCAAACAGGAGGTACAATAAGTTATATTGATATGATCGGGTTGGATGAGTTTGTTAAGAATTGTTCAAACTATGCCCAATATGGAGATGAGTGGGAATTGCCTGAATCATTGCTGAAGTTAAGGGATGAAGGTTATCGGTTTTATGATGGTTTTAAATCTAATTGGCCAATAGGATAATAGAGAATAAAATCATTCTGCAATGCTTTAAGAAAGATAAAATATATCTGGGCATTGCAGAATGATTTCTTTTGATTAATTATACCATTTCGTCCACAAGTTCATGTACTGGAATTTGAATGATAGTATCATAATCTAAAGTTTTTTGAAGGATATTTTTTTGCTGTTTTTCTGCAAACACCCTAGCGAGATTGATTTTATATTTTTCAATTAATTTGGGGATTCCTTCTTCTCTTCTTGTTCGATGACCAATAGGGTATTCAACAATTACCTCATTTAAAATACTGCCATCATTAAGCTCTACTGTTAATGCATTTGCAATAGATCGTTTCTCAGGGTCATGATAATCCACTGTAAACTGTGGATCTTCAAAGCAGGTTATTTTTTCTCTTAGTCTATCAATTCTTGGATCGGCAGCAATATTATCTTCATAATCTGCTGCGGTTAGACGTCCAAATATTAAGGGTACTGCAACCATATATTGAATAGCATGGTCCCGATCGGCAGGATTATGTAATGGACCTTTTTTGTCAATAATTCGAATAGCAGCTTCATGAGTACGAATCTTAATTGATTTTATATCTTCAGAAGACTTTCCTAATTCTTTTAATTTTTGATGTAGGGTCATTGCAGCTTCAACAGCTGTTTGGGAATGGAATTCTGCTGGAAAAGAAATTTTGAATAATACATTTTCCATGACATAAGTTCCATAAGGTCTTTGAAATTTAAATTGGTTTCCTTTGAATGATACATCGTAGAAACCCCATACGGGTGCAGTTAATACGGAAGGGTAACCCATTTCACCTTTTTGGGCAATCAATGCTAATCTAACAGCTCTAGAAGTAGCATCACCAGCGGCCCAAGATTTTCGGCTACCTGTATTTGGCGCATGTCTATACGTTCTTAAAGATTGCCCATCGACAAATGCCAAAGATATTGCATTGATTAATTCTTCTTTATTTAATCCCAGAAGTTTTCCTACTACGGCAGTAGATGCCACTTTCACAAGGATAACATGGTCTAGACCAACTTTATTAAATGAATTTTCTAATGCTAGAACACCTTGAACTTCATGGGCCATAACCATTGCTTGAAGGACTTCAATCATTAAAATAGGATCTTTACCATCTGCAATACGGTTTCTAGAAATCCAATCTGCCACCGCTAAGATACCTCCCAAATTATCTGAAGGATGTCCCCATTCAGCTGCCAACCATGTGTCATTAAAATCCAACCATCTTACCATTGCTCCGATATTGAAAGCAGCTTGGATGGGATCTAATTGATAGGGTGTACCGGGAACTTTCGCGCCATTTGGTACTTGAGTACCTGGCACAATAGGTCCTAATAATTTTGTGCATGCAGGATAGGTTAAGGCTTCAAACCCACAACCAATTGTGTCTAAAAAACAATAATGAGCGGTTTTTAAAGCTAATTCGCTTTTAATTTCATATCCGAGGATGTAATCTGCTATATCGATTAGTACTTGATCTGGATTAGGTCTGTTATTCGAAATATGTGAAGACATTTTTATATATAAATGATTTAATTTTTACGTTCTTTTAAAGGAATAAATTCTCGGTTTTCAGGTCCGATATAATTTGCGCTAGGTCGGATGATTTTACCATCTTCTCTTTGCTCGATGATATGTGCCCCCCAACCTGATATTCGTGACATTACGAATAAAGGAGTAAACATAGCTGTAGGAATGCCCATGATATGGTAAGCTACGGCGGAAAACCAGTCTAAGTTAGGAAACATCCGTTTCTCATTCCACATTACGGTTTCGATTCGTTCAGCAATATCAAATAACCTCATATCACCGGCTTCCTCGGAGAGTTTTTTTGCTATTTTTTTGATTACTTGATTTCTTGGATCAGCTACAGTATAAACAGGGTGACCAAATCCAATGATTACTTCTTTATTTGCCAATCTTTTTTTAATATCAGCTTCAGCCTCATCTGCATTCTTATAACGTTCTTGAATTTCGTAGGCGACCTCATTTGCACCGCCATGTTTTGGTCCGCGCAATGCACCAATTGCTCCAGCAACGGATGAATATACATCAGAAGCAGTACCTGCGATAACACGTGCTGTAAATGTAGAGGCATTGAATTCATGTTCAGCATAAAGGTTTAAAGACACTTGCATGGCATGGACCCAGGATTCGGAGGGTTCTTTTCCATGTAATAGATGAAGAAACTGACCACCTAAGGTAGGGTCTTTGGTTTCAACAGAGATCTCTTTTTGATTGTGACTATAATGGTACCAATATAAAAGGGAAGATCCCATACTTGCCATTAGTCTATCAATAATATTTCTAGTAATTTCAATATCATGATTTAGAGGTTCAGGTTCGAGGATTCCAAAGACAGAGACAGAGGTTCTCAGCACATCCATTGGATGAGCGAATTCAGGTATTAACTTTAAGACCTCTTTCAATACGGATGGGATTCCTCGATCAGCGATTAATTTCCGTTGATAATCATTAAGTTGGCTCTCTGAAGGTAAGTGTCCGTGAATAAGCAGATAGGCAACTTCTTCAAAAGTTGCTTTTTCAGCAAGGTCTAAAATGTCATAGCCTCTATAGTGTAGGTCATTTCCACTTTTGCCTACTGTACATAAGCTGGTATTTCCTGCTGGTACCCCGGAGAGTGCTACACTTTTTTTTGGTTTAAAACCTGATTCATTAGCTTCTTTCATATCATTTGTTTTTGAATAGTTGGTCTAATTCATCTTCATAACGGTAATAATCAATGCTTTTATAAAGCTCTTCCCGAGTTTGCATTGAGTCTATGACATTTGCTTGAGTCCCGTCATTTCGAATATGTTGATACACATTGAGTGCGGCTTTATTTGCGGCTCTAAATGCGGATAATGGATAAAGAACGATTGAGACACGAGCAGATCTTAATTGGTCTACTGAGTATAAGTCTGTTTTTCCAAATTCCGTGATATTCGCGAGGATAGGAAGGCCAGTAGCTTCAGCAAATCTTGTATAATCGTCAATGTGGGTCACGGCTTCTGCAAAAATAAAATCAGCCCCGGCAATTTGGTATGCGACGGCTCTTTCTAAGGCTTTATCAAGACCTTCACTTGCAATTGCATCTGTTCTTGCCCCAATTAAAAAGTCTGTATCAACTCTTGCATTGACAGCAGCTTTTATCCTGTCAACCATTTCGTCTGTTGAGACAAGTTCCTTACCTGGTCGATGACCACAACGTTTAGCACCTACCTGATCTTCCATGTGTATTCCAGCAGCACCAGCTTTTTCCAAAGATTTGATTGTTCTTGCAATATTGAAAGCAGAAGGCCCGAATCCAGTGTCAATATCTACTAGAAGCGGTAATGAACAAACATTGGTAATTCGACCAACATCAATCAATACATCATCAAGAGTAGTTATTCCAAGGTCTGGAATTCCCAATGACCCAGCTGCTACACCACCTCCGGAAAGGTAAATGGCTTTAAAACCAGATTGTTCAGCTAATAATGCATGATTTGCATTAATCGCTCCAACAATTTGTAATGGAGATTCAGATTCAAGTGCCGACCGTAATTTTCTTCCTGGAGAATCCTTCATATGAAAAGGGTTTTATGTTTATAATGCTTTTATAAGGGCAGAATGGGGTAGGGATTTTCCCTTTTGCCTCTCTTTTAAAGGTAGGAAAATTTATGGTTTAATTAAATTATTAAACCTGGAAATGTTGAATAAGATATTGACTGAAAAAGATATTGAAGAAGCATTAATCCATCAAGGAAATAATTTCCTGGATTCGAGATAGAGTTCAATTTGATTGATTACTTGAGGAAGTTTTTTTAGAATATCTTTTGACCAAAACCTAAAAACCGTATAGCCTAAATTTCTTAATGCAATATTGCTATAAAAATCTTTTTGCATGTTATTTTCAATTTTAGGAATCCAAAAATCTTGATTTGATTTAAGCTTGTATTTATTGGTATTCCAATCCTGTCCATGCCAGAATTCACCGTCGACAAAAATTGCCAATTTATATTTTTTGATTACAATATCAGGTGTCCCTGGAAGTTCTTTTCGGTGGATTCGATATCGAATATTTTTCGCCCACAAAGCTTGTCTTAACCTAATTTCTGGAATTGAATTTTTGCTTTTAATCTTGGACATGATATGACTTCGTTCCTTACTTGTATAAAAGCCTTGGGACTCTTCAAAACGAGGAGTTTTATTGATTTTATTGTATGAAAGAAAATCTGTCATAAACAAAATTAAACATAATAAATAGTATAATAAGGAAATGAAATACAATAAAATAGATGGTTTAACATATAATGATGTTGAAATTATATAAAACTTTAATTTCATTCAAAATTTGTTAACACTTAAATTTTTTTTATTATTGAGTTAAATAAACCTATAATTCTAACTAAACCTATCTAACTGATGAAAAAACAGACTAGTTATTTTAGGACGCTGACAAAGATTCTATTGTTCAGCGGATCCCTCAGTATGGTTCCAATTTCACCGTTATTTGCAAAGGATGCAGTTTATTCTGCCTACCAACAGAAGATCACAGGAACGATCAAAGATGCAAAAGGAGAAATACTTTCTGGAGCTACAGTAAGTGTTAAAGGAACACAAAACAGAACACAAACAGATGTAAACGGGAATTTTGAATTGTCTGATGTACCTAATGGTGCAACCTTGACGATTACGATGATTGGTTATCTCAATAAGGAGGTTCCCGTTACTGGAAGTACAGTTTCCATAACCTTGGAAGAGGATCCCCAAGGATTGGATGAGGTCGTTGTTGTGGGGTATGGTTCCTTGGATAAGAAGGAACTGACGAGTGCAGTAACAACGATCAAGCCTAAGGATTTTGTTCCTGGAACAGTTTCACCCCTTATGGCTATGCAAGGAAAAGTTGCGGGATTAAATGTTTCATCTAATAATGGTACAGATCCCAATGCGGGAGTAAGCCTTCAATTGCGTGGGGTAAACTCCGTTAACGCATCTCAAGGTCCTTTGGTCGTAATTGATGGAGTACCAGGTGGCGATGTCAACTCCGTAGCAAAAGAAGATATTGAGTCAATCAATATATTAAGAGATGCATCAGCTGCTGCCATTTATGGTACCCGCGCCTCAGGAGGCGTAATTTTAATTACTACGAAACGGCCGCAAATCGGCAAACCTTCAGTAAATTTTAATTCTGAATATTTTATGGAAACCGTCCGTAAACGACCACAGGTCCTTTCAGCTGAAAAATTTGTTGAAGTAGGTTTAGGTGATGACTTAGGGTACAGAACAGATTGGTATGATGAAGTGACTAACAAGAATCCATTCAGTCACCGTCAGGTTATAAATGTAAGTGGCGGTTCAGAAGATGCGAACGTATATGCCACATTCGTAAAAAGAGATGCTAAAGGTATTGCCTTAGGGTCAAAACGAGGAGAAATTGGTGGACGTATCAATACTAATTTTAGATTTTTTGATGGATTTGCTGAATTATCTACCAATGCAAGTTACAATCAAGTGGATGCAGATTTTACCAATAATGACATCTTTAATATGGCCATGGTTCTTAATCCAACAGAAACCCCATATAATGCTGATGATATCACTGGTTATAATGTGTTGACGGGTGGATATGATTATTGGAATCCAGTTGCGGAAGTAATGTTACGTGATGATCGGAGACAATATCGTTATTTATTGGCGAATTCAACTTTGAAACTAAATCTTACTGATCATTTAAGTACAAGTGCGACGGTCGGAATAAAGAGCAATTCTGAACATGGTACATTCTATCGATCGGCACAACATAGGTTATCGCGTCAAGATGCCATTGATGGATACGCAAGTCAAGATATGAGACGCAATTTAGACCGTGTATTTGAGTGGACCGTTAATTATAATAATCGTTGGGAAAGCCATTCTGTAAATGCAGTAGGTGGCTATAGTTATCAAGATTTCAACGGACAGGGATTCAGTGGGAACAACTCGGACTTTCCGGTGGATGGGATCAAAGAAAATGATATGGGGACGGGAAGTTTTCTTCCAGATGGCCGTTCGGGATTAGGTTCATGGAAAAATCCATGGGTTAAATTAGCTGCATTTTTTGGGCGTGTAAACTACTCTTATTTAGATAGATATATCGTAACAGCTACTGCACGATATGAAGGGTCGTCAAAATTTGCTCCAGAAAATCGTTGGGGATTCTTTCCAGGGGTTTCGGTTGGATGGAGAATGTCACAGGAGCCATTTATGAAGGATGTTAGCTTTATTAATGACTTAAAATTCAGGGCAGGATATGGTGAAACAGGGAATGAGGGATTTGGAGCTGAAGTTTCTACACGGATGTATTCTGCCGATACATGGTTCCTTCAAAATGGCCAATGGTTCCGTACCTATGGTGTTAGACATAATCAAAATCCAGGGATAAAATGGGAAGTGAAAAAAGAGTATAACGTTGGTATGGACTTCACAATTTTGAATAATAAATTAGGCGGACGCGTTGATTTTTATAAACGTGTTATTGATGATTTAATTTATGATATATCAGTTTCCCAACCACCGGCAATCCATGATAAGACCACTATGAATGTGGGAAGTATGCAAAATACGGGTTATGAATTTGAGTTGAATTATAAAGCAGTTCAGCAGGATAACTTTAGCTATACCACTTCCATTGTAGCATCACATAACAAAAGTAAATTGAATTCATTATGGGGAAGTCAAACATTCTCAGACCGTAAAGGATTTCCTGCACCAGGTTCTCCAGGTTCCGCAGTACGTTTATACCCTGGTGAAGAAATTGGAAGATTCTTCTTATGGCAATTTGCAGGATTTACTGATGATGGATATTGGCAATTGTACGATAAAGACGGGAATATATTCGATGTTCGGGATAAAAATAAAACAGTAGGTGACAAAAAATTTGTTGGACAGGCAATACCAACCCTACAATTGTCATGGAACAATGAGTTTACCTATAAAAACTGGGATGCAAATATTTATATGAGAAGTTGGATCGGTCATGATGTTTTTAATATGATCAATATGTATTATAGCTTACCGAATGTCAAAGGACAGAACGTATTAGATGAAGCTTATGAAGATCACAAGAATATCGTAGGAGAGAAGGAGCTATCAGACTATTGGTTAGAGAAAGGCTCATTTTTAAAGGTTGATGCGATTAATATTGGATATACTTTTAATCGCGAAATGATTAAGCCATTTAAGAGTTTAAGGGTATATGCAACAGGAAGGGACCTATTTGTATTTACAAAATATAGCGGATTAGATCCAGAAGTAAATATAAACGGTTTAGAGCCTGGATTTGAGGAACGTAATGTTTATCCAAAAACGAGAACATTTATGTTTGGATTACAACTTAATTTTTAATGAAAACGACCATGAAAAAATATATCATATTTCTATGTGCAGGTTTAGGATTGTTGACAACAAATAGTTGTACGAAACTAGATCAAGAGTTTTACAGTTCAGTAACTCCGGAGACATTTTTTAAGAGTGAGAAAGATATTCAGGCGGCATTATTTCGTCCATTTACGCATGCTAAATGGTATATGGGAGAAGATCGCTGGAGACTACAAGAATATACGGCTGATAATTTTGCTATTACCACAAAAGGTAGGCACTGGTATAATGGGGGAGAAAATGAGCGGTTCCATTATCATCGATGGACACCTGATGACGGATGGATTTGGGGAAGTTGGAGAGGAACCCTTATGGGGGTAGCTTTAGCATTAGATGCAAAGAGTGATTTGGAAAAATTAGATTATTCAAAGTTTGCATTGACAGATGAAACTAAGGCTTCTCACTTAGCTCAATTAGATGCGCTGATTGCATATTTTTATTTAAGGGGATTGGACTTCTTTGGAGGGATGCCTGTATTTGAATCGTTAGATCAGGAAGCATTGCCTAGAAACACCGATGTTGAGTTGTTTAACCATATTGAGAAGTTATTGAAAGCTGCGCTAGAGAAAATACCTGCAAAAGCTGCTGGTAAGGCTGAAGATGGAGCAATTACAAAAGGTGCCGTTGCAGCTATGTTGGCTCAATTGTATTTTAATGCTGAATCTTATATTAATAAACCGATGTATAATGAGGCTAAAACCTTAGCACAGGCAATTATTAATAATCAATATGGAACATACGCATTAGATAGTAAGTGGAACGGGCCACATAATTTTGTGAATGATAAATCGCCAGAATTAATTTGGTCAATGCCATCTGAATTCAAAAAATTGGAATATAACTGGTTCTATGCTGATTTCTATCATTATAATACACGTCAATATTTCAATCAAGATATGGGCGCGAATAATGGTGCTCACTTAACCCCATCCCGTAAGCCAGACGGTAGTTTATATAGTGCCGATTTTAAATTGGGATCACCATATGAAAAATTGTCGAATGGAGATTTAAGGAAAAAACCTTATAAATATTTAGGAAGTGGTAATTACGAAGGAATGTTTATCATAGGTCCTCATCTTACGCCTGATGGGAAAGCAATAATTGGAGGTGAAGAATACAAGGATAAGCCTTTGAACTTTGTTGATCAGGTTGCAAGATTTACAGAGGTAGGAGCAGGAAAGAAATATTCAAGTATTAGCCAATTGCCATCAAAAATGTCAGAAGGAGAAGAAAATACAGGAATTCGTTTAGTAAAGGTGCCTATTCCAAACCTAAATGATAATACATTGAGATGGGGAGGGGATATGCCAATCATAAGGTTAGCAGAAATTTATTACATTTTAGCAGAGTGTAATTTTAGGTCAGGTAATTTGGCAGAAGCTTCAAATCTGATTAATCAGGTTCGCAAGCGTAACTTCGATGGGGGAAAAGATCCTAATCCTGTAACAACGGCAAATTTAGATAAATATAGGTTACTGGATGAGTGGAGTATTGAGTTTATTGGTGAAGGAAGGCGAAGGACTGATTTAGTACGTTGGAAAGCATTCACTACTGAAAAATGGTGGGATCATGCAGCAAGCAACTCTGCACATTTAAATAGATTTCCCGTTCCTAATGAAGCGATCGCTGGGAATAATAATTTAAAGCAAAATCCAGGTTATGAATAATACCTAAGGAAAATTGAAAATTAGAGTGGCCATTTGGCCACTCTTTTTTTTGAAAGATACCCAATTACAGGTATATAAAACCCTTTAATTCGGGTAATTTAAGAGCTATAAATTGTTGTTATTTTCGAAAATGAAAAAAATGATACATATAAAAAAAAGTTTTGGAATACTTGCAGCAACGATAGCATCATCCTTTTTTCTTATTTCCTGTGATAAAGAGGGGAATGAAATAGAAGATGAGAAGATTCAGACGGAACGGATTGAAGATATTATACCCCAACAATATTTAGATTCATTAGCAAAATTAGATTTCAAAATCAATAAAGGAATAAAACCACCTACAATTAATGGTAAATTCTCTGTTAAACCCCATAAATTAAGTAAGAGTAATATTCCTAATGATCCGATTGGACATGTTTTCTCGGATGCAGTTGTAAGCCTATACGGACAAAATGATAAGGATTTTAGTATAAAATTGTTAGGTGAGAATTTTATCAACCTTCGGGATACCAGTATTTCCACGGCAATTTCTGGAAGTGGAAATGACTTCACGATTTATGGAAAAGTTAAGTCGAATCGTGGCGAGGCATATGGAATTTCAGCTTTATTGATTTCCGGGAGTTTAGAAGGAGATCATCTGAAGAATGTTCAGACAGGAATTATTATGGTGGATGCTTCACATGGGGATGCGTGGATGATTAAGGAAGGCCAGGCAAGAGTAGCTTTTGATTCTGATTTTATCAGCGAAAGAATGGGGGAAGTAGAATCGAAAGCTCAGCGTATTCGCATGAATAAAAATACTAAAACTACATCAACTACTTTAGGACAGCAGATTAGTTCGTATTAAATAATCTTAGATGGATTGGATTAATTTGGACTTTAAGTATTGATCAAAGTAGGGCGGGATTAATTCTCGCCCTTATTATTTATAAATTCTAAATAGACCATTTTTTGAATGTCTAATAACTGCTTTTTCTGAATAAAATAAGCTCTATTCGTTAGGTCATAGAAAAGATGTATGGCATTAAAAAGTAGGGTTAGATTTTCGTCGTTATATGCAGTTGCATAGAAATAGATTAAATCTTTTTCAACAAAATCATTTAGCATTTGAAGGGTTTCAGGATGCTGTTCATTTCTTAAGGTATCATTTTTTAAAAGATCAGCTATTTCATCTTTAAGCCTTTTCTCTTTTTTCTTATTATTACTTAAATTAATTACTATATCTGCATATTCTAATTGATGATATATAAAAGCATAACTATTAGTAAGGTCTACGTAGAATTCAATTTTTTCATCAAAATTGTTATCTAATTCTTTCATTTCATGATAAGAATTACGTAGATCGATTTCTTTGTTTGAAAATTTGGACATATGAAAAAAAGATTCATATATCTTAATGTTCAGTTGGTTAATTTGAGCTTTTTTATCATTTAGTTCATTATTTACAATGTTTAAGATATTCCCTGCATCATTAGCCTTATATTTAATGCCATCATAATCAAATGTTTTTAATTTGATGGATCTATTCATTATATTTTCTAATACCTGTTTATCGTTTATTAGAGAATTGATTTCCAAACTCAATTCCGAGTTGCTGTCCGAGAATAATTCTTTGATATCAATATATTCTGGATTAAAAGCTAACCTATCAAAATCAGATATAACAGGGTTGTTATACATGTAAAAATCGTTATAGATTTCATCAAATTCATTATTGTTGAAGTCAATTTCAAAATGTTTCAAGAATTGCTGTGAGTCAAGTTCAATAATTTCTCCATTATGTTTTAAAGGAGCAAAAATAAAATTTTGGACTTTGTTGAATAGTTCTTCTTTATTACTTAGAATTTCGATTGCAGGACTCGTTTCCGGTTCCCCGATATGAATATTTAATTTGTTAATTGCTTTAACGCGGTCTTCAGTAGATGGGTGCGATGCCCATTGATTTTCAATCACGAGTTTGGACTTATTATATTTTGTCCCATCATCAATGGAGACATTTGGGAAACCATTAATCAATTTATATTTATTTTTTTCTGCTTAAAAAAGGCTAACAGCATGTTGGTTTTGATAAATATCCAAAGGCAAGAAATTCTCTGCGGATTTTCTTTCGTAGAAAAATATTGCCCTGTCCATTGCATAATTTGCGAAGTTTAGTCTTAGAAGACCATCAGCCAACGCTTTTGATCCTGCAACATTTGCAGCAATTTCATCTGCATGGAATTCCATTTCTCTTGAGAGAGCCATATAATTAATGTTCACATAATCATATAGTGTTTGAAGGATCTTTTGAATTCCATTTATAGAGATAGAAGAAAGTCCAAGTGTTATAGCCATGTAACCGCTAAGACCACTTAGGGTATTTTGAATTTTTGTTAAGGATTCGTTGTTATATAACATGTTGTAAATTACAGAGTTGACATTGTAAACGTAACTTCCAACTTTCATGCTTCGCTGGGAAAAGTGACCAAATTCATGAGCAAGAATTGCTTTAAGCTCTTGCTTTGTCAATGAGTTAATTAATCCAATACCAATTTGAAGATTTTTTCGAATTGGAAAAAACATACTCCAAAAACTTGAATTATAAAACACGGATGCATTAACATTATGGGATAGAAAAACCTTTTTAGGGAAATCTGTTTTCACCTCTTTTACAAGTTCATCAATCATATGGAACAATTCAGGTTGATCTTCATTTTTTACTTCGATTAAGTCACTTGTGTCATTTTTGGATGATGCAAAAATAAATTTGATCATAAAATACAGGATAGTTAATGCAGATGCAATTAACCCTAATCCTAAACCAATAGTAAGGACATTAGGATAATTGATTATTGCCCATATTCCGATATAGGTAAATATTCCCGCTAACGCTATGGTAGATAATAAAAGAATTAGATAAACGAGGATAAAAATAAAGATAGAAAAAAGAGTTTTTCTTACGTGTTTTTGAAAACTACTGGATACTTGAACACTCATAATTGATTCAGATTAGTAAACGAATATAGAAAATTAAGTTAATAGAAAAATGGCTTTTCAAATTGTCAATTTATTTCAAAGAATATCAACTTGTACTATATCGTTTCCTTATTTCGGTTTTGGGATTACACCTATTAGTTTGGCTTTCGATATCACAAATGGCATTGCATGCAATCGATGGTTAAACTTTAAAAATTTAAAAAAATGGCAATTATTTCAAAAGGTATTTTAGGAGGCTTTCATGGGAAAGTTGGGGAAGTTGTAGGATCAAGTTGGAGAGGAATTAATGTAATTAGATCTTTACCAAAAAGGATAAAGCGGGTATCTACGGAAAAACAAATAATTCAGAGAGCTAAGTTTTCGCTAGTAATAGCATTTATCAAGCCTCTCCGCGAATTTTTATTAAAAAGTTATAATGACCGGAGTTTAAAACATCTTACTTCGACAAATCTTATTTCAAGTGAAATTTTAAGGGAAGCTGTAAAGGGAGAATACCCGAATTTGATTCTCGATTATTCCAAAATAACGATTAGTAAAGGTTCATTAATTCTATTATCTGACCTAAAACATGTTAAAACAGAGAAAACAATTGATTTAACATGGAAATCAAGCGAAGGATTATTAGGTGATACGAAAACATTGAATGCTTTCGCAATTATTTTTTCGGAAAGGAATAGGAATTTCAGTTTGGTTAAAATTGGTACATATAAACATCTTAAAGGGTCTATTAATTTGGATAATTATAGTAAAGGAGAAAAGATTGTGGTCTGGTTATTTAATTCTGATGAACCGAATTTAAAATTCTCAGATAGTATTTTCCTTGGAGAATTTGTATTGTAATGATCGAGTTAATTCGCGTTTATGAAGGTGCAAATAGCACTTTATCGCATTTATATATTGATGGTTTATTTGCGTGTTATGTCCTTGAAGATCGTATTAGAAACAAGAAGATCTTTGGAAAAACTTGTATACCGGAGGGAGTTTATCCTCTTAAGGTAAATCTGAGTGCCGGAATGAATCAAAGGTATGCTCCTAAATTTGGGAAAAGACATATGGGAATGATAGAAATCAGTAAAATTCCAAACTTTTCATTAGTCTTTTTTCATATTGGAAACTTTCATAGTGATACAAATGGATGTCCTTTAATGGGGAGTTACTTCAAAAAGGAGGAAAATGATTTTATGGTTCTGCAATCTGCAATGGCCTATAAACTCTGGTATCCAGTAATAATGAAAAAATTGTTATCTGGAAGCCCTAAAATTAAAATTGTTAATCGCTTAAGAAGATTTGTTAGTTAAAAAATCTGTAGAGCAAAATCTAAAATTAAAATGAAAAGTCTTTTGAATTCTATATCTCAACTATTGACTTTATTAAGGTCCTCACCTGGAAAATTACCGGTAAAAGTTCTTTTAATAATTAGAAATCTAGGGTTTGTAATTGAAATTATAAAACAATGGATTGAAATGAATAAGAAGAATGGAAAAGGTCCGCAGACTAATAAATTTGGTTTGGGATAATAGATTATCTTAGTAGAAGGGGCATTCGTAAGAGTGCCCCTTTATTTTTTAATTTAAGTGATAACTTTGATTTTGGAATTCCATGGAAGCATAATAATTGTATTTTTCTTTATCTAATGGGTAATCCCAACATCCCATTCTATGTAAAATTTCACCACCAAAGCCTGTTTTAAACCTGTAGAGACCATACAAAGGGTGTGATTCTTCGGCATTTGGAGATATACCGAAGAAATCATATTCTGTACAGCCTCTTTCTTTAGCAATTTTCATAGCATTCCATTGTAAAGCATAGGTAGCCATATAATTTCTGTTTTCAGTTGCGGATGCACCATATAAATATGTTCCTCTATTTCCTGCTAAAACTAAAAACATAGCTGCTAAGGGTTGTGCATCTACTTCAGCAACTAAAAGAAAAACATCTGCAGGAGACTGGGTGTCATTCGCTCTGGCGCTTAATATTACTTTGAAGTAGTTAATATCATGTAAAAAGAAATTATTTCTTTGAGCAGTTTGACGGTATAATTCATACCAAATTTCAAGGTTTTCAATCCCTAATGATTTAATTTGAACTCCTTTTCTTTGAGAAAGGTTGACATTATATCTTGTTTTGGATTTCATATTGGCTAATATTTCATCCTCATTATTTTTAAGGTCTATAAAAATAGTATTGGAAGGAAGAATATCCGTGTTTGCTTTTTTTAAATTCCAATTTTCGGTGTTGAAATTAAGTCTTAATTCTTGTATTCTTTTTTCTGGCACACCAATCCAATTCCCATGAATATCATAACAATCATCTTCCTTTGCCCACAGAGATTCCCATGAGAGGTCGAATCTTATCATGATGCAAGTAGGAGGAAGGAAGTTTCTCAAGCTTTCGGATAATTGTTCTAAAAAGAACCCCTGGTTTTCAGGGTCAGGTTCTACTTCTGGACCATAAGGTACATAAGCAATACAATTTTCAGAATCTAAATGCTGGATAATGATTAATAAATCACCAAACAAATAAGTTTCATCTGAAACATCTTGAAATAGATCAGCGTTTTTTACTTTAAAGTTATATGCAACGCTCTCTATTCCTTGCAATTTCTTTACTTCAGACCAATAAGCTGTCTGCTGGATTATGGAAGTTTTATAAATTTCCTTAATATCCTTGTCTTCTAAATCTGCGATCATGATTGTGTCTTTTTCATAGACTTTGCTGAAATTAATTTCAGTGTCTGTGCTAAAAAGAGGCAAACATAGCCATTTAAGAAAGACTAAACGAATTACAATGTCACGTTGTTGTTAGAATGCTATTAATCTTCTTCTAGAATTTCAGCTACCCTTCCAATCTGACCATCTGTTAGTCTAACTTTAATTCCTCGGCTATGGTAAGGTGCTGAAGTAAGAATATCTTTAACGATTCCTTCGGTAAGATTTCCAGATCTTTGGTCCTTTTTTAAGATAATATTGACAAGGATTCCAGCTTTTATATTTGATCTTGAATTAGGGTCACTCATTTGTCTAAATTTGAAAACACGAATTTATGCTAATTTAATTGTAAAGGGTTGCTTTATGACTGATTAATATCTCGGAAAGATTTTTTGCAGTTATAAAAGCATGCTTTTCCTTTGAAATACATCAGCAAAATTATAAAAAGTTTGATTAGCTATTTCAATTGCCTTCGTATGATCTATAGGATTATTTGCATGATGATTTAGTATAGAAGTGAATGCATTCCACATATTTTGACTTTCTTCAGCATATCCTTCAAAAAAAGAAAAACCTCTCTGTATTCCTGCTTTTTTTAACATTTGAATAATATATGGTCCTCCCATTATTGATCCTTCTAATACGTACATGGAGCTTAATGCTTCAAGGACTGAATTGGGTTTAGGAGCATTTGCTAGGGGCAAATTATCAATATTAAACCCTAAACTTTCAATGTCATTTTTGATGAAGTTTGAATTTCTTCTGTTTAATTTATCTGGTAATATTTCAGTTGTAATATAAGATTCAGTCTCCGCTTCTACAGCAGAAAAAAAAGCATAAAAGCCTTTTAACAGATCTGCATATTCAGCTTCATTTGTAATCGCTTTAATATGTCTTACTATCTTGGATTCAACCTGTTGATGGGCAGTTTTAGTTTCTTCTTTAATGATTTTACTAAACATAATGAATGTGTTTAAGAGCTAATATTTAAACCTTTTATATTTTATTCAAATGAAAGGTTTGTAAAATTTGAACTGAATATCAAAAATTATCAAAATGATTCATTAAAACTAATTTTAGGAGAGAATCTGATAATGAGATTACAAATGTAAATGAAGTAATAAATTCGGAGGGTATAGTGAATTATATTATATGCTTAAACTATTTAGCTTTTGAGTTTATCGAGCTATAACATATTGAATTAAATTATTAATTTGCAGATAATCAATTCCAAAACCTATGTTAAAGAATCTTTCATTTACAGGAGTATTAGGTGTCATACTGTTTTTCATACAGATGTCAATTACCAACTTTTCCCAAGCACAGTCTAAGGCAAGTATTGCTGGAGATTATCCGGATCCGTCCATTATTTATGCAAATGGAAAATATTATGCTGTTGGCACCTCAAGTGAGTGGGCACCCCATTTGCCAATATTTTCATCAAAAGATTTAAGAGAATGGAAGCAAGAAGGTTTTGTATTCGATAAGACACCAGAATGGGTAGAATCTTCCTTTTGGGCACCGGAGTACTTTTACCATAACGGATTATACTATATGTATTATTCGGCAAAGCGCAAAAGCGATGGTATTTCCTGCATTGGAGTTGCTGTTTCAAAATATCCGGATAGAGAATTTATTGATAAGGGAATTGTAGTCGCTTATGGTACAGAATCGATAGATGCCTATGTTATTCAGGAAGGTGAGGATCTATATATGACCTGGAAAGCTTATGGTTTGGATAAGCGGCCGATTGAACTTCTAGGTAGCAAATTATCACATGATGGATTGCAGTTAGAGGGAGAG
The DNA here is from genome assembly GCA_040393725.1 of Sphingobacterium endophyticum. Taxonomy (GTDB): domain Bacteria; phylum Bacteroidota; class Bacteroidia; order Sphingobacteriales; family Sphingobacteriaceae; genus Sphingobacterium; species Sphingobacterium endophyticum_A. The sequence continues at coordinate 39,608 of JBEBTR010000001.1, forward strand.
CCTTTTAGTTTATTATTGGATACGGCAAGAATTGGTATAGAGGGTCAGAGTTTTGTAAAGAAGGATGGTTATTACTATATGTTTTATTCAGCAGGGGCATGCTGTGGTCCTGGATGTGATTACCATGTTCAGGCTGTTCGCTCAAAGTCCCTGCGCGGTCCTTACGAAGATATTGGTGAGACTGTATTATTAGGAAATAATGAGGATTGGAAATGTATGGGGCACGGAACTTTCGTTCAAGATGAGAAAGGAGATTATTATTACCTATTTCATGGGTATAGCAAAAAAGATCATGTTTATACTGGGAGGGAAGGACTAATGGCAAAATTGCTATGGTCTGATCAAGGTGATCCAGTTTTTGAATTTATTCCAAAGCAATCAAATAATCGAGGTAATGGATTTTCATTTGATTTTAGAAAAATGAAGAAATCAGAAATTTTTGCGCAGTGGGATTTTAGATATTCAGAACCAAGGTGGGATCTGAATCAAACTGGATTAGTTCTTTCGGGAAAATCAATTGGTGATAATAAAATTGGAACTGTGTTAACTTGGAAACCTGAAAGCAAGAAATATGAGATAATAAGTAAAATTGATTTGGTAAAATCTGCTCCAAATGCTTTAAAAGGTGTCGTAATTTATGGAGATGTTAATAAAGGAATTGGGGTTGGGGTTCAAAATAATCAGCTTCAAATTTGGCAGGCAGAAGAAGGTAAATTTAATATCTTAAATAAGATTGACCTACCTAAAATATCTCAAATTGAACTAAAGATTCAAACCGAAGAAGATTTTAGTATTCAGGTTAATTATAGAATAGGGTCTACGGATTGGAAATCGATTACAGGGTTAGATAAGGGTTCTTTTAGCATAAAAAACTTAGCACCATGGGATAGGAGCCCAAGGCCTGGAATTCATGTTAAAGAAGATGAGGATGAAAAGGCAGTTTTTCAAACCTTTGAAATAAAATATTAAAAGTTGTAAAAAAAATACATACCAGCACATTATTAAGATAAGTCTATAAGGAATTTGATATTAAATTATTTCGGAGATTATTTTCAGAAATTTTCGTTAACTTGATATAGCTTAAACGTTTAAAATTTTTAAAAACACCCATTTAAATCCTAGCTTATGATTAGAATAAAACCATTACCAATTGCTTTAACCATTTTCTTCGGTTTAATATTTTCTAAAGGAGCGGTTGCCCAAAATTCAAACTATAGTTTTACAACAGAATTGGAAAATTTAGTTCGTGCAGATTTATTGCCAAATTATCGAACTGGAGAATATGTGGAACAGATTTCAAGTTATGATAGAACGGGAAAGAATGATGACGGGTTTGGGGGGACATATTCGTTCATTAGAAAGGAGGGGAAAGATTTGGTCATTGCTGATTTTTCAGGACCTGGAGTTGTTAATAGAATTTGGACACCTACACCAACAGATGATACTGTTTCATTTTATTTTGATGGTGAGAAGCAAGCAAGATTGAGGTTACGTTTTTCAGATTTGTTCTCAGGAAATGTATTTCCATTTGTAAAAGGGATATCTGGAAATGAGGTAGGAGGCTATTTTACCTATATGCCGATTTTATATAAGAAATCTTTAAAGATTGTTTTTGAAGGTGAAAAGGTATTATTTCTTCAGATTCAAAATCGGAAATTAAATCATAAGAATGTAAATTCATACTCTGGGAATTTTACTCCAGAAGAAAAGGAGAAAATTGAGGAAGTATCTAAAATTTATACAGATGTTAATCCAAATTCAGCATTATTTTCAAAAGGGAAATCTACAGGATTAGAAATTGAGGAGAAGAATTTTGTTATCAATCCTGGAGAAGAATTAAGTTTTTTTAAAGCAGTTAGTGGAGGTAGGATTTTAGGGATTGAATTGGATGGAGGGTCCTCTTTTGAGGGATTTAACAAGGATATCATTTTGTCTGGGACATGGGATTCTGAAGAAACGGAAGCTATTTATGCTCCATTGGCAGATTTTTTTGGATATGCATTTGGAAAAAGGGCAATGCGGAGTTTACTTATGGGAAGTAAAGGAAGTTTGAACTATAGCTATATTCCTATGCCATTTGATAATTCTGCAGAGTTGAAATTAATCTATAAAAAGAGAGAAGAAACCTTACAGCCTGCGATAACTGTAAAAGCCAAAGTATTTTATAATACACAAAATAGGGATAAGTCAAAGGAAGGGAAATTTTATTCCGTATGGCATCGAAATAAACCAGCAGAAGGACAATACTATGAATTCTTAAAAACCAAAGGAAAAGGGCATTATATAGGTACAATTCATTTAGCTCAAGCACTTCGGCCAGGGATGACTCTGTTTTTTGAGGGAGACGATGTAACCCATATTGACGGGATACAAAGGATGCATGGAACTGGGTCAGAAGATTATTATAATGGGGGCTGGTATGCCTTACTAGATAGATGGGATAGAGGCATTAGTTTACCCATTCATGGATCGTTAGATTACAGTTTGCCAATGGGAAGGACTGGCGGCTACCGTTTCTTTTTGTCAGATAAAATGCCATTTGAAAAGGAGATTAATCATGTTATAGAACATGGACCAGAAGGAAATGAATTTCCGGTTGACTATACATCCATTGCAATGTATTATGGATCAGAACCGCTGGCTTCAAAGAGCGAACCAACAGATGATCTCAGGGAGGTATATTTGCCTAAGGAGCATGAGTATTTTCCTCAATTAATGGACATTACTTTAGGAGGTGGGGCCATTGTAAAACATGATCGTGGTTTAAGGATGCAGTCGGATGGACATCATACAGTTCGCGTAATGCTGAATGATGTACCTGAAGGCGTTTATAAGTTATCTATTACCTATTTTGAAAAAAATAACGGTGCTGAATTTGCCATTTGGCAAAGACAAAAAATGATTTCAGATTGGAAGTCTAGCCAAGCAGCAGAAGAAAAATTGAATCAAAAAATTGAAATGGGAACCATAAAAATTAGTAAACAAACGAATTCGGTTACATTCCATATTCGTAAGCTGGGAGAGAAAGGAAATGAATTTGAATTGGATAGAATTTTCTTGGAAAAGATTTCTGATTTGTAATAATTGATTTCTCTAGGTGTTAAATTTTTTTTCTGATGCAACGTATACAAGCATTTCGATTGGACGGGTAAGTTTGCATTTCAATCATGGATCCTTGTGATCTGGAGAAATTGATTTGAGCGAAGGAGGATTGGCCCTTGGTCCTCCAATACCCTTTTGTGGCACGATAGTTTGAGTTGTTGGGATAATATTCTAAGATAGCTGCATCAGGACTTAATTTATAGCCATTTGGAGCAAATACTAAATAGGAATGTGGATAGGATGGAGCACCCATAGGAGGAATTGGGGGAGTGATCCATAAGCTCCAGCCATTGTTTTTGATAATGATACCCTTGTCTTTAAAATTATCTAATTGTTCAAAATCGAAGCTGGTAGGAAGGTCCCATACACCTTCGGGGTAAATTCTTTCGCAAATATTTTTGCCATTCAAATCATAGATGTCATTTTGGAAGAAATCCGTTTGACTGGGTACTGCTGACATCAATTCATAAACTGGATTATCATACCGAAATCTGTAATTCCAAAATCTATGGGAAGAAAGCGGTGTATTTGAAACTCTGTACACATTTGACCTTGCCCATTGTGTCCCTCCAATAGTTATGGCGGATTCTAATAGTTTTATTGAAATGAAATAGCTTTTCCCGGTTCAGGGATGAAATTAGGGATAGTAAAAGTTTTATTGAGGAATTCTCTGTTTCTAAAATCTTTTGGTCCTCCTCTTTCCTGAAGTCGTTCGCTCATAATCCAAAGGGTATCAAGAGTAACCTGAAGTTGTGTTTCATTTTTAGTAGATGTTGTATAGAAGGTATATCTTCTTTTCCAGTCCACTTCAGGAACAGAGTCAATTCCAACGGGAACAGAATAACCGGAATCATGTTCATTAAATACATTATCGGTATTTGAAATAGGAGAGTAATTTTCGAAAGAAGCTGTTCTTAAATTAAATTCTGCCTTAAATAATCCGGATTTTTCCTTGAATTTGGGACTGGCATATGCAACAGCAGCAAACATTCCTATAGAATTGACTTCAACGATAATTCTAGAAGATTTTCTAGACAAGATTATATTATTTATGGAGCTTGAACCTCCAATTTCATTAGATGTTCTAATTAGACCTGTTGCATATGCAAAGTCCTGTCTGTTTAAGTCATTGTTTCCAGATGGTTGTACCATAATTTTTTCATCTTTTGCTTTCAATTCACTGATACTGCTATTATTATTGAAAGAGTAAGCATACCATCTATAATTTGTATTTCTCAATGCGGAGAGGGCTATGGCATTATTTCCAATTATTCCTTCTTTTTGATCAACTAATTCTATTGGATTTCCTGTTTGATCTGTTTTATAGAGGACAATTCTGTAGTGAATTCCATGATTTAGCGGATTAACCTGTTTTGATTTATTTTCGGATTTGTTTCTAGTATAATTTTCGCGTGCAATTTTCACGTTAGAATGATGATGATTGGAAGAGGGGAGCATTTCAGAAATGGATACTATTGCATCCAATTCTTTTAAATCAATGATTTGACTTGAAACTATTGCTGAATTAGACTTTGGATTTGAAGTTTTGGAATTTGGGAGCTTTTTGACCTCAACATTATCTTCAAGTCCTTGTATATAAAAATGTATTTTATTTAATTGGGGATTTTCAGGGATTATTTTTGGTTTTTTACAGGTAGTAAAAGTCAGAAGGAAAAATAGGAAAATAAGGTATTCAGTTAAATTTTTCATTGATTAATTTAAGGACGGAATTTTTGATAATTAAAAGGATACTTTTGTTTTGGATTAAACAAGCTATAAGTCGAAGTTTTTAAATTTATTATTAGCTGAATTCTCCCAATCCTCTATTTTTGGTTCATTATTAACACCCCCAGTTTTCAATGTGAAGGAACTAGCCGAAATACCATCCTCCAAATCGATATTGAGTAATTTAATTGTAGGACTGATGTAAACCTTTTTCTTCTTTTTCATTTTCCTAATCTGGTTTTGAGTAGGAAGAAAATTAAAACCTGTGTGAAATAGCATATTAATTAAATATTTATACAAAAGTAATTATAGGAGATAAATATTTACAATAAAATTGTTTTAACATGTATTTTTATTTAAAAATATTAATCAAATAAATTAAAATTTAATTGATTCAAAAGGTTTTAATGTGGGATTTTGGACAATTGGTTAAGATTTAAAAAAAAATATTTAAATTCAGATTTGAAACAATCCTTAATTTTTTCTTAATATCAAGTAATATACTTCTGAATTGTTTTGATAAAATTGAGAACCTCAAAACAGTAATGAATATTTTAGGAAGGAATTTTTTCGATTGGATTTATTGGAATTGAAATAATAAATAGTTTCCTATATCATTATGATTGAATGGAATTTATGATTTTTTGAATTATATCATTTTAGCCGTTTAATAATAAGAGGAAACTATCTCTGATTCAATAATTTGATTATTATTACTTTAATAACCAAATTTCGCTTTTGCCTTCCAATGCTTCGTAAGGTCTTGAATTTCCATTTAGTAAATCTGATTCATGTCCTTCCAAATGCCAATTTAAATCTTCTTCATTTATTTTTTTCATTTGAAAGATCGCATCTGGGTCTTTATAACTGATATCACTTTTAAGCATATTTATTTTATTGTCGGCAAACAATTGTTCAGCCTCTTCCTTGCTCACTTGTACCAGGGTATTGGCTTTACTGTCAAAATCTCTCATTTCCCGTTCCATTTCCCTTGGATAATTATCAGCTAAGTATTCATTGTATAGGTCTCTGTTTTTAGTTCTTAGAGCTTCATTCTTATAGGCAATTCTTTCCGGATTTAGTTCAAAGTTAAAATCTTCAGGATTTTCTTTAAATCCAAATTGTCTATTTAATTCATCTATTCTTTGTTCCAATGTTGGCATATTTAATTCTTTTGGTTTTATAAATAAACGGATGAGGGTATTTTTTGTTGTTAAAAAAAGTAATGTGCTATTAATGTTTTCCAAATACTAAAAGTATTCTTTCTTCTTCAAGGTCTATTTGATAGATTTGTTTACGGATTAATTCTTCATCAAATTCTTCATCTTTGTTTAACGTCGTTAAATAAATCCTTTGTTCAGCGAAGATATCCAGTAATATCTGCTTGCTAACGCCATTCATCCAACTATTGTCCTGAACTTTTGTTTGATCTTCCCAATATTTTAGGATACGCTCCATTGCTTCATCTCCATGGAATTGTGTTTCATATCTTCCTTTTACATAGTTGTAAACATGAGATTTCAATCCTAATTTCATTTTCAATTTTGTGTTGTTATGGATTTCATCTTCATTTTCAAGACCTCTAAACCAATTTGTTTTTCCTATTAAATAAGGTAGTGTAAGTCCTTGAATGACTAATGTTAATAGGATTGCGATAAACGTAATAAATAATATAAGATTTCGATGTGGGAATGCTTCACCATTTGGTAGAGTTAAAGGAATTGCCAAAGCTGCGGCCAAAGAAACTACTCCGCGCATTCCAGTCCAGCCCATTAAGAGTGGGGTATACCATCTTCTATTGCTGAATTGTTGTTGTCGTGCAACTTCAGGACGAAAAATGATTGTTGCAAACATTGCAGCATAGGCGGAAATCATTCTCGCAGCAATTAGAACCAATGTAATAATTACTCCATATCCTATTGCTGTGCTTAGTGGAGTACCATGTGCCCTTATACCATCAACGATCACGGGTAAATCTAAACCAATCAATAGGAAAACCATTCCATTAAGGAGAAATACGAAGCTTTCCCAAACGGAAGCACCCTTTAATCGACTCGTAGCTGCTAAAAAAGTCAGCCTTTTATTGGACATATAAAGCCCTCCTGCAACTACAGCTAAGACACCCGAACAATGTATCTGCTCAGCAATAAAATACATAAAATAGGGAGTGATTAAAGTCAGTGCAATATCAGAAGCAGGTTCAGTAGGCAAATGTCGATGTATCCATATAAAGATTTGACCAATTAACAGGCCTAATCCCACCCCTCCAAAGAGCATCCAAGGAAAATCAAGGCCAGCTTCATACCAAATAAATTGTCCTGTACCTACAGCGACTAATGCAAAACGAAAGATAATAAGAGATGAAGCATCATTCAATAAGCTTTCACCTTCTAAAATAGCTGCGGTTGATTTGGGGATTTTTACAAATTTTGTGATTGCTCCAGTACTTACAGCATCTGGAGGAGAGACAATTCCGCCAAGTACAAATCCTAATGCTATACTAAAACCTGGGATAATTTGATTGGATACGATAGCAACTAAGAAAGCCGTAAAAAGCACGACAAGAAATGCAAAGCTCCCAATAATTCGCCACCATTTTTTCATTTCTTTGAAAGAGACTCCCCAGGCAGCTTCAAAAAGCAATGGAGGGAGGAAGATAAGAAATATTAAATCCGGATCGATTTCTATTACTGGTAATCCTGGAATAAAACTAATACCTAAACCTGCAAGAACCAATAAGATTGGATAGGCAATTTTAAGTTGATTTGCCCAAATGGTCAAAAATACAATCAACAAGACCAATACCAGAATAAACGGCAATAAAGTGTGTATGATCGAGGGTGTTTAGTAGAATGTGATTTTAGTCAGATGTGATTTTATTTTATAAAAACAACATTATTATAATAATGTTTTATAACAAAATTCAGGATGTAATAATACAAAAAACATAATTATATTGGTTATATAAAATGGAGGGAGGATTATCTACATTTCTATAACGAGGAAGGAATAATGTATCGAGCGAGGGATTTTTTATTTGATAGCTTGATAAATAGTTGAAGCACCAAAGAATTGGGGCATAATCTTAACATCTTTAAATCCTGCAAGTTCAAAACGTTTTTTTAATGCTTCGCCATATGGGAAATTAAGGGCCGATTCAGAAAGGTATTTATAAGCCGATTTGTCATCACTAAACAATCTGCTTAATGCTGGCATAACCCATTTAGTATACATCCAGTGTCCAGACTTAAGTAGTACGTTTGTAGGTACAGAAGTTTCTAGGACGATAAATTGGCCTCCTGGAGCTGTAACGCGATAAATTTCTTCTAAACATTTATCTAGATTTTCGAAATTACGGATACCATAGGTAATGCTAATTGCATCGTAATGGTTGTCTGGAAGACTTAGGTTTTCTGCGTCTTGTTGGTCTAATTTGATACGGTCATTTAAACCCAATTCTTTAACTTTTTGTTCCGCCACTGCTAACATACCTTCAGAAATATCTGTTCCTAATATTTCTGTTGCACTAGAATTTGCGAAGAGGATAAGCATATCACCCGTACCGGTAGCAATATCCAAGATTCGGTTTGGATTTTTTGAAGCGATCAGATTAAAAACATTTTTTTTCCAACCTTTTTCCATTCCAAAAGTGATAACCTTATTTAACTTATCATAGTTTCCGGAGATAGAATTAAACATTTTTCTAACTTGAACATGCTTTTGTTCTTGAGATTTTTGATTAGGAAGGATTACTTTGTTTTCGCTCATTTTGCCTTATTGTTCTCTGCCAAAGGTAAGGTAAATCAAGGATAATTAAAATCATAAAAAAACAGTAACACTCAAAATGAGTGTTACTGTCTTAAATTGTATTATTTCTGAATAAACAGTTATCAGATACTAATTAACGTCCCAGAAGATTCTGCTGGTTTGAGCATTAATTTCTCCTTGAGCCATTACATTGTCATTGTTGTAGCTGTATTCATTTTGAGGATACAATAATCGCAATGGAATTTTTCTGCTTCCAATGTTCGGATTCTTTGATAGTGGAACATCTTTAGGAAATCCAAGTCTTCTATAATCGACGTAGGCTTCGAAGTTATTGATACTAGGAAGAGCTAAGTATTTTTGGTTGATAATCAATTCTAATTTATTGGCAGCAGTTTCCCAGTTTGCAGAAGCGGCTAATAATTTACCAGCTTCAGTTGCAGCTGAAGGTACACCTAACCATTCGAAAGATTCCTTAACAGCATTTTCATAAACTGTTTTTGCATCACCAGTCAACCAGCCGCGTTGTGTAGCCTCTGCTTGTAAAAACAGACTTTCCATGGAAGTGAAGAACCATAATGGTTGAGTTCCATCTCTGAGTATTCCCGTACCAACAACAATTGATTCATTGGAAGAAGAGTTTCCTAATACGTTAGGAGCACCGAAATCTTTACCCACCCATCTTACGTTGGGATCTTTTGGATTAATTGCTGGTAAGAAAAGATACTGATAACGGATATCATTATTTGAAACATAACGATTCAACAAATACTTGCTCACACGGTTAAAACCGTCAGTCAATATTCCACTTTGATCAGCAACATAGGTGCTGTAGACAGGATTGACTTGATTTACATTATTAGAGAAAGTAAGTGATAAAGTAGCTGATTCTCCAGCCTCAATAAATCCACTACCATCCGCTTTAATTTTAGCTATTTCAGCAGTTGGGTTTTTAACAAATTCTGATTGATGGATTAATAATTTTAAAGCTTGGGTATTCGCTAATTTTCTCCATTGGGTCATATCCCCACCGAATAATACATCTGATGAAGCAACTTCTTCAGAAATTGCTGGATTTGATTTAAAGATTATTCTAGCAGAATCTAATTGTAATAAAAGATCCTTGTAGATATCCTCACCTTTATCATAAGCCGGCGCTACATTATCGGATCCCTTAAGTGCTTCTTTATATGGAACATTATTATACATGTCCACCAAGTACATAAATCCAATTGCTTTAATAACCTTTGAGACACCTATAAAGAATTTCTCATCAGTTTCAGCAGCTTTTTTAGCCATTAAATCTGCATCAGTCAATACATCGTACCAACTGGTTGTACTATTAGCCCATTGTCCTTGCTGGAATGTAGGGGTAATGTTATAGTTTTCTAAGGGTAAACTTTGCCCGAAATCGGAACCGCGTCCATAATAGCCAGACCAAGATGCTGCCCAAGAATATTGAGTTCCCATTCTAGTAGCCGTTTGTTTCAATACCATTGGTAAGAGGTATTGTGGCTTGACTAATGGATTGGTCGGTTGATTGGGGTTCGTGTTTATATCGAAGAAGCTGTCTTTACAGCCTGACAGTACTAAAGTTACTGCTAGTATTGCCAATAATATTTTGTGTTTCATTTTTTCTCGCTTTTAAATTAGAACTTAGCATTTATTGTAAAACCAAAATTCCTTACTGGAGGGTTTGCAGTGGAGTTAATATTACCAAATGCATTGTCATTATCAGTAGACATACTGTCAAAATCAGGGTCCATGAATGTATTTTCCTTTGGTAACCATAAAGCAAGATTACGTCCTACAAAAGCAATGGATAAACCTTTAAAAGCTTTTTGTCTTGAAGTTAACCATTGTTGAGGAACATCATATGATAAAGCCAATTCTCTAAGTCTCCATTGATTTGCACTCACTACAAAATTAGATGCAGCATCACCGAATTCACCAGTATAATAGTTGTAAATGGATTCATTAGCACCGATTTTTGCTTCTGTATTAGGGATGTATTTTCCTGGATTGTTAGGATCTTCAATAACTGAATTTGGAAGGATAAAAGGCTCTCTATCGTTATAAGCAGTTGCGATAGAAACACCTGTCCAAGCCATATCACCACCTAATCCAAAGAATGAAGCAACGTGCCCACCTTTGTATTCAAATAAAGCGGATAAGTTGAAGTTTTTATAGTTTACTGAAGGGTTTAATCCGATAATCCATTTTGGTAATGTTCTACCCAAATTTACAGGCGTTCCGGAAACCGAAGGGCGACCATCTTCTGCACTTACAATAACACGTCCCTGATCATCTCTTGCATAATCCGTACCACGCATAACAAAAGCTGGTTGACCAACAATTGCATAGTTACCCGCAGCTACATAGCCACCTAAAGAAAGTTCTTTTAATTTTTGTGCTTCGTAAATACTTGTTACTTCTGAATCATTCCATAAGAAATTACCTCTGAAATTAATACCACCGTCATTGAACTTAATTAAAGGTGATAAGTTGAAATCAAAGTCAACACCTTTACTGTTGAATGATGCAGCATTTCTATAACTTCTTGAGAAACCAGAAGCTTCGGAGATGTTTACACTAATGATCTGATCTGTGTTTTTCGAGAAGAAATAAGTTGCTTCAACAGTTAAACGATTGTTCCAGAATCCAGCTTCAAAACCAGCTTCAGTTGTATTGATACGTTCTGGTTTCAAGTTATAGTCATAAGTTGTGTTATTAGCTGTTAAACCTGTAACAGAACCTAAAGGGAATCCATTTGCCTGAGAATAAGTAGCTTCTAGGAAATATGGGCTGATATCAGAGTTCGCTGTTTTAGTCCATGCACCTCTAACTTTTAAATAGTTAAAAAAGTCGGATGTCATATCCAATGCATCGCTCAATACAATTGCACCATTTACACCAGGATAGAAATAGGAGTTATTTCCCGGAGCTAGGGTAGAAGATTTGTCCCAACGGCCAGTGAATTCTACGTTTGCCCAGTTCTTATAATTAAATCCAGCACTTCCGTATACAGAAAATAATCTGGTTTTATATCCATTTGATTCACCTGTAAGATTTCCAACACGGATACCGATATTTTGTAGTTCAGGAATAACTAAGTTGCCGGCACCTACGCTTGTATTTCTGTATTCATTTTGTCTTACGAAGGTTCCTAAGATACCGCTGAATTTTAAATCGTCATTGATTTGTTTGTTGACACTACCGAATAATTCAGAAGTTAAAATTGTTTGGTTGTAATTGTATTCTTCAAGAGCTGGAGTGATACTAGTTTTACCACGGTTTTCTCCCCATTGAGAAGTTTTAACACCTTCAGTAATATACCTTTCAGCAATATTTCTAGAATTGATACTAGCACGGTAGGTAAAATCTAACCAATCGGCAGGTTTTAATCCTAATTCGATATTGCTGATTAAATCTTGTTTCTTACCAGTTTTTCTCCAGTTTCCTAACGAGAAATAAGGATTCAACCCGTAATTCGTAAACCAATTTTCATAAGTTGAAAATTTATCGGTTTTGTAATTTTTATATTTTGTTAAAAGGATGTGTGCAGGAGTATTGATTAATTGATTAAATAAACCATCATTTCCACCCGTACCTTGGGCAGCGAAATATTCTTGTTGGCCAATTTGATCATACACATTGTAGTTTTGCTGAGAGTAATTGAAATTAGCACCTGCTCTTAGCATACCAAATTCTCGTTGTGAATTTAAACGGATGCTATTTCTCCTGTTTTTATCACCCGGCACAATACCTTTGATGTCTGCATTTTCCAAGCTTAAGAAGAAATCTTTCGCATTTAAAGAAACGTTTGTTTGGTTGGTTACACCAGTGTTATAGAATTTTTGACGTTCATCAGTACCGGTGTATGGTGTGGTTTGTTGCGAGCCATCGGGAAGTTGAGGGCCAATGTCCACTATTTTTCCATCATAAGCTGGTCCCCAAGACCAGTTTTCAATTGGATCAATTTGGCCATCATAACCTTGTCCAAATTGTTTCTGTAACTCAGGGAAGAAGGAGATGTTTTGCCATTGTGTTGAGTGGCTTACATTGATGCTAGTTACATCAGAACCTTTTTTAGTCGTTACTAAGATAACCCCGTTACGAGCATCAGGTCCATAGATTGCAGCTGCTGCTGCACCTTTCAAAACTGATACATTTTCAACATCATTCGGGTTTAAGGAAGATAGATACTTAATATCCATCTGCACACCATCTAATACTAATAAAGGATTGTTATTACCTGTAAGAGATCGGATACCACGCAGGTTGATTTTAACATCTTCGAAAACCCCTGAATTGTTGGTTGTTACGTTTAATCCGGAGACTTTACCTTGTAAACCATTCGCAATGTTTACTGCACTTGCTTTGTTTACGGTTTTGCTGTCGACTTGGTCTGCTGAATAACCTAATTCTCTTTTTTCTCTTTTAACCCCTAGTGCAGTAACAATAACTTCTTCAAGTTCATTGTCGGATGAGGTTAATTGGACATTTACGGTGGACTGCGTTCCTACTGCGGTCCTTTGGGTTGCGTATCCAATGTAAGAAAATACAAGGGTTGCATTTTGATTGGATACAGAAATGGTGTAGTTACCACTTCCATCGGTCTGGGTAGCTGTATTAGTGCCATCAACACGAACGGACACTCCACCTAAAGAGGATCCATCTGCTGCCGAAGTCACTTTACCGCTTACCTGCCTTTCTTGTGCATTTGCTACTCCTATGAATAGCATACACAGCAGAATAACGCTGAGTAATCTTTGTTTCATAATACTTCGTTGTTCGTAAATAAATGTTAGTAAATACTATTGTTAAACAAGTTCAATAAGTGAAGGCTTACTGAATCATAATTAATTATTGTTGAGTCAAATATAGAAAAACTTTAACATTAAATAACACTTCGCTAATTTTTTGAGAAAAGTTTATGACTTTTTTGAATATCTGAATTATCTAGAAATTAATGTTGACAATTTTGGTATAGTAAAATAAAATCGCTGTTTAAACAGGTTAAATCATTATCTTATGGCGAATAATCTGTTTTAAGAGAAAATTTTTGACAAATCGATGGACTAATTGGAAATATTAAGAATAATTGATGGGGTTTATTTTAATTTGCTGAAAAACAATGTGTTAAACTTGTGTTGTTTTTTATTGTAACAAGTTTGTACAATAATGCTGTTAATTAGAATATTAATGCAGTTTACTCAAAATTTATTTAATTGCTAGAAATGGTTTCCTACTATAATAAGAAAAGTTGCAATGGTAGTTTATAAAAGTTTTGGAAGCAACTTAAAAGTATAGCTATTCCACATGAACTTATTCTGTTGTTTGAAATGAAATTTTCCAAGAATATCATAAAAGTTTATTAAATTAATTTTTATCAATCCTAAACCCAAATTATTCTTATGTATAAGTTTTATCGGCATTATTCATCCTTTTCATTAGGTTTCTTTCTGTTTATTCTAATGATCAATTTCTCAGTAGCACAAAATCATACTATAAGGCTTTATGTATCAAAAAATGGTAATCAGAATAATCCTGGTACTAAAGAACAGCCTTATTCATCTGCTGAATTTGCCATAGAGAAAATTAAAGAAATGCAAAGAGAATCTGCCAAAGATTCTTATGAAATCATATTTGAAAAAGGTATCTATTATTTTGATTCAACATTATTAATAGACCAATTGTTTCTGTCAGATAATCAACGATTGACTATAAAATCTGAGGATGGATCAGATGTTACGTTTAGTGCAGCAAAACCCTTGAAATTAAATTGGGTAAAGAATAAAAATGGAATTTGGACTTCCAAATTATCTTCTCTACTTACTTTTCAGCAATTATATGCAGATGGCAAGCATTTAATACGGGCTCGGTATCCAAATTTTGATCCTAATATCCTTCCTTTTAATGGATATGCTGAAGATGCGATAAATCCAGAGCGTGTTAAGAAATGGAAAAATTCTCAAGGAGCAATTGTACATGCATTGCATATAGGTAGATGGGGAGGTTTTCACTATCGAGTACTTAGCAAAAATGAAGGTGCTGAATTGCAACTCGAAGGAGGGCTTCAAAATAATCGACCAAGTAAAATGCATGAGACTTATCGTTTTGTAGAAAATGTTTTCGAAGAATTGGATGCAGAGAATGAATGGTATCTTGATGAGAAAAGTCTGACACTCTTTTTAAAAATGGATAATCAGGATCCAAATAAGTTAAATTTTGAAGCTCCAGTTTTAGAATCGTTGATTTCAATAAAAGGTAGTTTAGATAAGCCTATAAAAAACATTGATATAGAAGGTATTAAATTCGTTCATACTGCAGCTACCTTCATGAAAACTGATGAGCCATTACTGCGGAGTGATTGGACGATCTATCGTCAAGGAACTGTTCGAATTGAGGGAGCTGAAAATTGTAATGTAACTAATTCTGATTTTATTGATTTGGGCGGGAATGCCATATTTGTCAGTAATTATAATAGGGGGATTAAAATTGCTGGAAACTTAATTGAACGTGTAGGGGCAGGAGGAATTAATTTTGTCGGGGATCCGAATGCCGTTCGAAGTCCGTCATTTCGATATGAAGAATTTGTTAAAGAAGAGGAGATTGATATTACTCCAGGTCCCAAGACTGAGAATTTCCCATCCGAATGTGAGGCATCAGATAATTTAATCCGTCAGATTGGATTAATTGAAAAACAGGTGGCAGGAGTTCAGATTTCAATGTCTTCTAAGATTTCGGTCTTACACAATACTATATATAATGTGCCACGTTCAGGAATTAATGTTGGTGATGGAACCTGGGGTGGGCATGTTATTTCCTTTAATGATGTTTTTAAAACTGTTTTAGAGACTAGTGACCATGGAGCATTTAATTCTTGGGGTAGGGATAGGTTTTGGCATCCAGACAGAAAAGAGATGGACCGTATTACGGAATCACATCCTGAGTGGGTAAGATTGGATGCAATTTATCCTACGGTAATTTCTGACAATCGATTTAGATGTGATCATGGTTGGGATATTGATTTGGATGACGGTTCAAGTAATTATAGGATTTTTAATAATCTGTGCTTAAGTGGAGGGTTAAAACTTAGGGAAGGATTCTATCGAACAGTAAGTAATAATCTGATGATCAATAATGGCTTCCATCCCCACGTTTGGTTTAAAGACAGCCATGATGTCTTTAAAAATAATATTGTGATGCATGCCCATCAGGATATTCAAGTGAAATATTGGGGAGATGAGGTTGATTATAATTTGTATACCAATAAAAATGATTTATTAACTGACCAGGCTAAAGGTGTGGATCAAAATTCCAAGATTATAGTAATTGATTTTGAGGATGTTGGAACTGGTAAGTTTGATTTGATTTCAGGTTCCTTAAATGGATACAAGCAGGTTAATTATGAAAATGTTGGTGTCACAAGTACAAGGTTGAAAGTACAAAAAGAATTGCCGGAGATACCGGTTATTCAAACAAACGCTACAGATAAGGCTGGGGAAACTTTTAACTGGAAAGGAGCAGAATTAAAATCTATTGAATCCCTTGGGGAGCAATCTGCAGCGGGTTTGCCTAAAATGGAAGGGGTTCTAATAATGGAGTTGACAGAACCTTCGGCATTATTGAAAGCAGGAATTCAAAAGTCGGATGTAATTGTTTCTTGTCAAGGTGAAGAAGTAAAGGATCTGAATGATTTGAAAAGAATCGTTAAAAGGGATCAGTACATGTCTAGTTTAAGTATTGAATACTTTCGAAATCAAGAAAGAAAGACCGTTAAGGTGACTATGTAAATTGATTAAAACATTTAAAGTTTGATGCTGTTGATAATTATGGAAATAGAGTGATTTTCAAATAATTTCAACTAAAATGAATGTAGATCAATTAGTGAGTTTATTGGGGAGTGAAGATTTATTAAAATTTAAATCGGAAACTGTTTCAAAAGATTTGTTACATATTCCATCCCCAAGTTTTATTGATGAAATATACGGCATATCGGATCGAAACCCGCAGGTATTGAGAAGTATTGGAAGTTTATTCGGAACTGGCAGGTTGGAGGGTTCGGGTTACCTATCCATTTTGCCTGTTGATCAAGGGATTGAACATAGTGCTGGTGCATCATTTGCAGCAAATCCAATTTATTTTGATCCGGAGAATATTGTAAAATTGGCAATAGAAGGAGGCTGTAATGCTGTAGCATCCACCTTTGGAGTATTAGGTGCAGTCTCTAGAAAGTATGCTCATAAAATCCCATTGATTGTAAAACTTAACCATAATGAATTACTCACTTATCCTAATAAAAGTGACCAAATTTTATATGGAACAGTTCGAGAAGCTTGGAATATGGGAGCAGCAGCAGTTGGAGCTACGATTTACTTTGGATCACCAGAATCTGGCAGGCAAATCATTGAAGTGAGCAAAGCATTTCAGGAAGCACATTCGTTAGGTATGGCTACAATTTTATGGTGTTATTTAAGGAATGATGCTTTTGTTAAAGAAAAAGTTGATTATCATCTTGCTGCAGATCTGACAGGTCAGGCTAATCATTTAGGTGTTACGATTGAAGCGGATATCATTAAACAAAAGTTACCAGAGCGAAATGGCGGTTATAAGGCTTTAAACTTAGGGGATAGTAGTTATGGTAAATTAGATGAAAGGATGTATTCGGAACTTGCATCAGATCATCCCATTGATCTTTGTAGATATCAGGTGCTGAATTGTTTTTCTGGACGAGCAGGCTTGATTAATTCAGGAGGAGCCTCGGGACTGAATGATTTAAAAGATGCCGTGACAACTGCTGTGATTAATAAAAGGGCAGGAGGTACAGGTTTAATTAGTGGCAGAAAAGCCTTCCAGAAATCCATGAAAGATGGTGTCGAGTTGTTAAATGCTATTCAAGATGTATATTTAATGAAAGAAGTTACAATTGCTTAATGGAAGATTCTTTTTAAAAAAATAGTATAAAAAATGCCCGAATTTATTCGGGCATTTCTGTATTGTTTGAGTCTTGATCTTCTTCTTGAAGATCACCTATAGCATATTTTTGAATGATATAAGAGGTTGCTAATTTTAATCCTCTTTCACTGTGTTCAGGGTGAATGCCAGAGCTGGTAAAAAATTCAACTTCGTTATTCACTTTAGAATACCAAATTTTATTGACATCCTTTAAAGTTAGTGTATCTAAGCGTGTTATCTTTCTGAAATTCTCTAACTTACTCTTGTCCATTGGGATAACCTGATTATTTCTCAGGGTATTATCCATACAGTCTACACTGATATACCGATCTTTAAACCATACCATACATTCTTTTTTTTCTTTCATATTCATGTAGCCGATACTTCCTAGCAATAATGCAAAAGATCCGCTTACTAAAATAGTTGGAATATTGAATCGTCTTTTTGTTTTGGTTTTATTTGTTGCTGAAGGATGTACATGATTGGAAGCTTCAAGTTCGGTAGAATGAGTGGGTTGAACTGTTTCTCCAAAAGGTATTTTATTGAAAAGTTTTATTTTTTGTTTATGATTTTCTTCGATTTCTGACCAATCATCTAGACGAAAAGGTCTAGGATGAAAATCAATTAATACAGCCAATAGTTTAATAATTGTTTCATCTGGATTGGTAGTCTTCCCATTAATAAAATATTTTATGGGTTTTAATTTATCAATATCAATCCCCGATATTGCTTTTTCTAAATCTGCAAGATCGTCTTTGGATGCATAAAAATCCCTGATTGTTTTTTTGTCATCGGCAGATAACTCCCCATTTATAAGAAATAAGGTATAGTCTCTAATATTAGCAGGTGTTGGATTAGCTAACTTATCATGTAATTCATTGTTACTAAGCTTCTTCCTGTAAGAATTTAATACTTCTTCTTTAAATTTATTGAATGCTGACATTCTTATAAAATAATTTTCCTCCCCAATTTTTTCATCGATTTCCGTAGATAATAATTCAATTTTCTATTCTACAAAAATCATAATACCTCCAAATGCATGGAATTTCCGGAATTCCATTGGAATTAACGGAAATGCCGAAAATGGTTGATTATAAGCTGTTTTAGTTGCTTTAAGTTTGCTTTTGAAATCAGCGGTTAATACTGTTTGTACTTTCGAGGAAAGATACAAAAAGATTTCAAAATTGGGGAATTCATGGACCTCAATTCCAAAAAATTCAGAAGGCCTTCTGGAAAATAATTCTAGCAATCCCACACATGGAGTGTGCGGACCTAGCAGGCTTTTACATTTTAATTTTTTGAGAAATGTGGTACATTATTTTTTCGTATCTATTGAATTCGGGCAATCCTACATTGCCTATTGAAACAACTAATCCAGATATCGTCATTGTTCAATCTGTTGATGATGGTGAAATCGGAGATAACGGTCATGTTCGACCGCCAAGACCTAAGAAATAGTAAATTAAAGGAGGAAGGCTGATCACCTTCCTTTTTTCTTAGGATGATTTAAAAGATTCATTATTAATTGTAAAAATATATCCTTCAATATTTGTAGCGGTTTTTTACAAACTTGCGTGTATAATGAACATACTTAACCAATTCAAAATGAAAACGAATACAAACCAATTCCTATTAATTCTTATACTAGGTTTCTTTCTATTTCCAGGTAATTTAAAATCTCAAGAGCATAAATTTGAGAAAGTAAGGATAGGTATTTCGCTTATACCACTAGCGTCAAATTCAGTGGGTCCATTTGAGAGCGTAGTTGGAGGGGGAAGTTTGACAAGTAGTAAGTTTTTTTCAGGGATGCTTTCTTTAGACTATCCTATTAACCAAAGATTTTTCATCAGTTCGGCTGTTGGGTATTCCAGGCAGCAAATCATTGCAGAGGGAGCGCCAAATCCTCCCAATAAACCTTCAAAAGATACTCTTTCATTAAAAATATTTGAGGTTCCTGTTTTGGCTGGATTTCATTTTGGGAGATTTTTTTATGCTAATTTAGGTCCCATGATTCATTTTGATTTATCAAAGAAACAGGAATTTATGGATAAACAAAACGGTCTTGGATTGCAATTGGGGATTGGAGTTGATTGGGATCTATCATCCTCCTTTTCGTTGCAATTAGAACCTGGCCTTAAAGCATATTCTTTGATTCCATTTGAATCAGGAAATTATCCTGATCGCATAATGTCCCTTGGAATAAAGATAGGTGCAAAATATGTTCTTTGGTAACAAATATTTTAGATTTAAGTAAATGCTAAAACCTTTTTAATCATTAAATTGCTGATTCATTAGACATGAGTATTTAATAATTTTTCTAGCTTATTAGTCTATATAAATGAGTAATTATGCAGCCTAAAAAACCTTTCTTATTATTCTTTTTGATTTTTTCAATTATAGTCATTCAATGTCCTTCAAAAAAATTGTTTGGTATTGAACACAGGCAAGTTTCTTTTTCCGAAAGAACGGCTCTGACAGAATTAAATTTAAGTCGATCAATGGCCATAATAGATCTAACCATTTTGCATTTTTTCGATCCTGAAACATTTGAAATGCGTAGATACTACAATCCATTTACCAAACAAAAATCAGATGAAAAGGCAAGTGTTTGGATGTATACCTCTGGAATAGAAGCGGTAAATTCTGTTCTGCATGCATTGAAAGCGAATATGAATAAATCAAATTCAGCCTCCTTAAAAAGTGATTTTTTGAAATACACAAAGATTTTAGAAAAACTTTATAGTAATCTAGACTATTATTTAGGCACATTTGAATTGACTTCCTATACACAAACTAAAATGTGGTCGGTTTATGCCGTTGATCGAGTTGGAGAAAAGGGAAAGGCAAATGTCACAGGGGTTTTAAATGTTTATGATGATCAAATGTGGCTTGTTCGTGAACTTTTGGATTCTTACAAAATTACTGGTAAGAAAGATTATTTAGAAAAAGCTGAATACTTGACATCATATATATTAGATGGTTGGGATACGACCTTAGATGGAAATGGAAATGAAAACGGCGGAATTCCTTGGGGACCAGGATATACTACAAAACATGCTTGTAGCAATTCTCCAATGATCACGCCATTGGTTTGGCTTTCCGAGATTTATAAAGGCAAAAGGGATGTAATAGAACATAGGTTTATAGATAAACAGGATTTAAAATCTCGTCGTTCAAAATTGGTAAATAAAGAAAAATATTATTTAGGTTTTGCAAAGTCAATTTATGATTGGCAGAAAAGAAATTTATTAAACCAAGAGGGCGTTTATTCGGATATGCTAGGAGGATGTTCGCCAGATTGTAATGTAAAATATGATTTTATAAATGGTATGAAATATAGATCGAATACTAAATTAACAAAAGCTGTTGGTGAATCTTTCTCATACAATACAGGGACTATGATTTCAGGAGCTGTAGAATTATATTTAGTTTCGAAGGAGAAGAGATATTTTGATGATGCAGATCAATTAGGGAAAAACAGCTTTTCATATTTTGGAACCTTAAATAAGGAAGTTCCTAATTATGTTAGTTTTGAAACTAATGGTTTTAAGAACTGGTTTAATGGAATACTTATGCGTAGTTACAGAGATTTAATTAAACTAGACAAAAATGCTTCTAATTATTTACAGGCTTATCAAAAAAATCTTGATTATGGTTATAATCACTATAACTATGAAGGATTCTTACCAACCAACCTTTTAAAGGGTTGGAGTTCTGATAAGAAAGAGAATTATGTAGAAGGGATGTTTATGTTTACTTATGCCGCAGAATATGCAATCTTATCAGAATATTATACAATTCAGAAATAATTAACAGCTATGAACTATTATTTACTTGAGGAAGATGCTTATACCTACTTAAGTCACTTTAATATCAAATAAGCAGTTTATGTAAAACCTTAACTTTCAAATTTCTTAACTTTATACTTATTATAGGAAGTTAAATATGAAAAATGTAATAATCATAGGAACGGTAATCCTATCCGGGATATTTATCCTTAGTATGGGATTTTCATTTCAAAAGAATAAAAAAATAGAATCAAAAGAAATAAGGAAAACAATGAGTACTACAGGAAAAGAGAAGGAAATATATTTTGCAGGCGGATGTTTTTGGGGAACTGAGCATTTTTTTAAACTAGTTAGAGGCGTTGTAGGGACCGAGGTAGGCTATGCTAATGCTACGAAAGAGAATCCCACTTATGAAGAGGTTTGTACCGGTAATACAGGTGCAACAGAAACAGTTAAGGTTATTTATGATCCAGAAGTAATTGATTTAAGTCTTTTAATCGATCTTTATATTCAATCGATTGATCCTACAAGTTTAAATAAGCAAGGAAATGACCGTGGTACTCAGTACCGCACGGGTATCTATTACACTGATAATCAAGATGCACCTTTAGTTACTCAAAAATTACATGAATTGTCTTTAAGTATTAATTCTCCAGTGGTTGTTGAAAATGAGCCTTTAAAGAATTTTTTTGATGCAGAAACTTATCATCAAGATTATTTAGATAAAAATCCAGGTGGATATTGTCATATCGGTCCAGGTTTATTCGAGATTGCAAGAAAAGCTAATCCAGCTAAGTAAATATAATTCAGTAAAATATAAAGGAGAGTTAAATGGTTAACTCTCCTTTTTTTTGACTTAATATTAGATTATTTGAGTGCTTTATTTTTTATTTAAGGCTTCTTTAAGAGCAAATGCAGCTTGATTTACGGATTCTTTTACTGCTGGAATATGGTCTAAAGGATTCAATAAGCCAAAGTCATGTATAAATCCATTATACGTTTGGATCGTTGTTGGTACTCCCGCCTCATCTAATTTTCTAGCATAAGCTAAACCTTCATCAAATAAAATATCATTTTCTGCCAACTGTACTAAAGCTGGGGGAAGTCCTTTTAAGTCTTGCAATGTTGCCTGAAGGGGCGATGCATATTTTTCTTTGCGTTTAGATTTTTCTGGAGCATATAAATCCCACATCCACTTCATCATTTCTGTCGTTAGGAATCTACCTTCGGCATATTTTTTATAAGATTCTCGTGAGAAGTCAGCATCAGTAACAGGCCACAAAAGTAGCTGAAATTTTATTTTTGGTCCTTTTTTATCTTTAGCCATTAAACTAACCACAGCTGCCATATTTCCACCTACTGAATTGCCTGCAATAGCCATATTCTTTCCATCTACTCCAATCTCATCTCCATTTTCAGCAACCCATTTTGTAGCTGCATAAATCTGGTTTATGGCAACTGGATAGTGTGTTTCAGGAGAAGGGGAATAGTCAACGAAAACTGCAGCAGCAGAACTTCCTACCACTAAATCTCTAACAAGTCTTTTATGCGTAGGATAATCACCGAGAACCCATCCACCACCATGGATGAAGATAAAAACAGGTAGTTTATGGTCTTTTAAATCTTTAGGCTTAATGATATGAATATTTACCTTTTCTCCATCTTGGGTAATTTCTTTTTCAGATTCAATTATTCCGGATGTATCAACTTTAACAGAACTTTGAGCTCCTTCCAAAACCTTTCGTGCTTCTTCAGGCTTCATGGTCTCCATTGGTTTTCCTCCACTGTTATTTAATCCATCTAAAAACTCTCTTATCTGAACGATAATATTTGGGTCTTTTTCACCTGCAATTTGCTTTGACATAGTATTATGTTTTTGATTCATCTACTTTTTATAACAGATAAGTTTAGTAATCGTTTGAATTAAGAAGGTATGAAGTAAATACCAATAAAAAAGGTTAGGGATTTTCCCTAACCTTTAATACTCATTAAATAATATTTTGAACTCTACTTTTCAATTTCTTTAAGGCTATTCATTTTTTTATATTCTAGGAATCCTTTAATATCTTCAAAATGTTCTCGGACACGTTTATTTCCAAATTCAAATACTTTGGTAGCCAAACCGTCTAAGAAATCACGGTCGTGGGATACCAATATTAAAGTCCCATCAAAGTCCTGTAGAGCATCTTTGATGATATCCTTGGTTTTCATATCCAAATGGTTGGTCGGTTCATCCAGGATTAGGACATTTACCGGTTCTAGCAGTAATTTAATCATGGCCAAACGAGTTTTCTCACCTCCTGATAATACTTTTACTTTTTTAGTTGTATCATCTCCGCTAAACATAAAAGCGCCTAAAAGGTCTTTAATTTTAACTCGTACATCACCAATTGCTATTTGATCAATGGTTTCAAATACTGTTAATTCCTCATCCAATAAGGCAGCCTGATTTTGAGCAAAGTAACCGATTTTAGCATTGTGTCCTACTTTAAGCGTACCTTCAAAATCTATTTCACCCATTATGGCTTTAATCATAGTGGATTTACCTTCTCCATTTTTACCAACAAATGCAACTTTTTGTCCCCTTTCAATCACCATATTTGCTTTCTGAAAAACTAAATGATCAGCATATGATTTTGTTAGGTCCTCAACAATTACAGGATATGTTCCTGAACGAGGTGAAGGCGGAAATTTTAAACGTAATGCGGAATTATCTACTTCATCGATTTCAATAATTTCCAGCTTTTCAAGCATTTTTACTCTCGATTGAACTTGTAGAGTTTTGGAATAAGTACCTTTAAATCGGTCAATAAATTCTTGGTTATCAGCAATAAATCTTTGTTGTTCTTCGTATGCTTTTAACTGGTGTAGACGTCTTTCTTTTCGTAATTCTAAATAATGACTATACTTAGCTTTATAATCATAAATTTTACCCATTGTAACTTCAATGGTTCTATTTGTAATATTATCAACAAAGGCACGGTCATGGGAAATAACAATTACAGCTTTTGCTTGATTAATTAAAAAATCTTCTAACCATTCGATACTTTCAATATCCATATGGTTTGTGGGTTCATCTAGAAGGATTAAGTCAGGCTTTTTTAATAAGATTTTTGCTAATTCAATTCGCATTCTCCATCCTCCTGAGAATTCTGATGTTTGTCGGTTAAAATCAGAACGTTCAAACCCTAAGCCTTTTAATACTTTTTCAACTTCTGCATCATAATTGGTTTCTTCAATCGAATAAAATTTCTCACTTAATTCGGAAACTCTTTCGATTAATTTCATATAATCATCAGATTCGTAATCTGTACGGATATTTAGCTGTTCATTTAATCCTTCCAGCTCATCGCGCATATTGTAGACCTCTTCAAATGCTTTAGAAGTTTCTTCAAAAACTGTCATATTGTCTTTGGTCAATAAATGCTGAGGTAAGTATGCAATAACTGCATCTTTGGGTCCAGAAACATTTCCAGTAGTTGGCTTACCAACACCAGCAATAATTTTTAAAAGAGTAGATTTACCGGCTCCGTTTTTACCCATTAAAGCGATTTTGTCATTTTCATTTATAGAAAATGTTACATCGGAAAAAAGAGTAGTCCCTCCAAAGGAAACTGAAATGTTATTTACATTAATCACAATGTGCTTGATTTTATATGAGTTGCAAAAATAGGATTTAGTAACAAGTATTTAGAATGTAAATTCTACAATTTATAATTATCTGGAATAATTGATTTTTAAGACAGCTATAAGCAATAGATAGCGTATTATTTAAGCAGCTTTTAGTCTTAATTGTCGCATCTATTATTTAACTTAAGTGACACAAATCTAGTATCTTACAAAAAGATTAATTTTATCAATCTATTAAACCTATGAAAAAAATATTATTTGTCATTTTGTTATTGTCGACCCATTTGAATTTATTATCTGCAGAAATCACCATGCTGATTAATAAGGACTATCTCAATTTTCCAATTTCAAACATGCAAGAACGAGAAAAGATGGATTTTTATCCAGCGGAGGATCAACCATGGTCTGTTGTTATTCGATTAGCAAAAGAGAAAGCAGATTATTGGGTATTTTATAATGTCTCTCATTTAAAAGGAAAAAAAATTACTATTAAATATGCTGGTGATGATTCCGCCTTGAAGCAGATATACCAATCCGATGAACCCAAGGATTCTGAATCCTTTTACAAGGAGTCAAATCGACCTCAATTTCATTTTACTACAAAGAGAGGGTGGATTAATGATCCAAATGGACTAATATATTATGATGGAGAATACCACTTATTTTACCAGCACAATCCTATGGAAAGGGAATGGGAAAATATGCATTGGGGACATGCTGTAAGTAAAGATTTAATACACTGGGATGAACTACCCACAGCATTATTTCCAGATAGTTTGGGAACTATGTTCTCTGGTTCTGCAATAATTGATTATAATAATTCGGCAGGTTACAATAAAGGTGAAAATCCGGCAATGCTTGCTTTTTATACTGCAGCAAGTTCTGACAGGCAGGTTCAATGTATGGCATATAGCTTAGATAAGGGGAGAACTTGGACAAAATATGATAAGAACCCATTAATCGATTCAAAGGAGAAATGGAATAGTCAGGATACAAGAGACCCAAAGGTAATTTGGTATGAACCATCAAAACATTGGGTTATGGTATTAAATGAACGGGATGGGCATTCAATTTACACATCAAATAATTTAAAGGACTGGCAATATCAAAGTCATGTTTCCGGATTTTGGGAATGTCCAGAGTTATTTGAACTTGCCGTAGATGGGGATCAGAATAATAAAAAATGGGTGATGTATGGAGCTACAGGAACATACATGATTGGATCTTTCGATGGTAAGAAATTCTCTCCAGAAGCGGGGAAATACTTTTACAATTCGGGACATCTTTATGCAGCACAAACTTTTAGTAATATACCGCAAAATGACGGTCGGCGCATCCAAATTGGTTGGGGGAGAATTCCTCAAGGTGATATGCCTTTTAATGGAATGATGATGCTTCCAACTGAATTAACTTTGAGAACAACTAAAGATGGACCGAGGCTTTTTAGTCAACCAGTTGAGGAGACTAGTATTTTGTTTGAAAAGAAGGATAGTTGGGAAAACCTGAGTTCTTCAAAAGCAAATGAATTGCTGCAGAAATATAAAGATAAAGACCAATTGAGAATTAGGACCAAAATAAAATTATCTCATGCTACTGAAGCTGGTTTCAATTTGTTTGGCCAGAGGATGATAAGTTATGATATGAATGGGAACATGCTAAATAATATGTTTTATTCACCTCAAAATCCAACGAGTATGGAATTAAGTGCCGATATTTTTATTGATCGTACATCAATTGAAGTGTTTTTTGATGAAGGTATATATACCAGTTATTTGGGAAGAAATCCTGATAAAAATAATTCGGAGGGATTTCACTTTTGGGGAAATAATATTGAAGTGTTAAAACTAGAAGTATATGAGGTGAACTCAATTTGGTAAATTGATACCCATCATAATTCAGATAAAAAAAGCGGAATTCATTTACGAATTCCGCTTATAATATCAAGCTATTCTGCTTATTTCAATACGAATTTAAATCCTAAAGAGAATCTAGATGGTTCGAAATGAGATCCATGAGATAGATTCCACCAAGGTTTCCAATCAAAATGCATTGCTAATGGGGTAGAAGGGATTCTGAATTCCAATCCTACAGCTGGGCGAATTGCAAAATCAGTATGGGTATCTCCGTCTTTCCAATGATCATCGTCGTCATCCCAATCATAATGCCATTTTCCATGGTCAATAAAAGATAATTGAGGTCCTACTCCAATATACCAAGATAGTCCATTAGTTCCTGAAATCCTTTGGTTGTGAGACCAATCTGCACCAATTACTGTGATATTGTCACCAAATAATACTTGGGCATTTCCAGCATTTGTTCCTCCAAAACTATGCTTAATTTGAGGGCCGAATAATGTTTGACCGTCGCCTAGATCAATTCCTAAACCAATAGCTGTACGGTAAGGAGTTTGTGCACTTGCATGCTCATTTGCTGCAATTAATAAAATAAAAAGGGTTAGAATAGGTAAAAATACTTTCTTCATGATAATAAATAAATTGTTTCATTATTAAACTTCCGGAATAGAAGTTTCCCGTGTTATAACAAATATATTGCCAAACACCTTGAGAAAATTTATCCAAATCTTTAGGTTGCAGAAAATGAGTTAAGTATAATTAATACTTTTTTCTATTAGTATTGACTAAAAACTTTTAAAATAATTCTTGATCACCATTGTCTGAATTATTTAATTCATCATCATCAAACATATCATCATCATAATCCTCATCATCTTCCTCTTCTTCCTCCTCATCTACATCTTTCAAGGGATAATCTTCTCCAATTGGTTCATTGTCATCTTTTCTTGGATCTTCTTTTTCATTATATTCTTGACCTCCTTGATCAGAATCAGGATCGTAAAATGGATTTTCAAAACTTGGTGAATTATCATTTTTATTTTTGTTATCCTCAGGATCATTTTTTGATAATTCGTCCTGGATCATCATTAAAACAAGTAAAAAGCCTGGTTTATTCTTTGTTCTATTTGCAAAATTTTTCATAATCATCAATTTTCATATAGAACAATTCCCCTTTGAAATAGTTGAGAGAAAAATACTTGTAATTCAGGGAAAATACTTGAAATCATATTTTATACAACAATTTGATTCACAAGGTTTTCATATATAATAACGAAGGAAAATATAAATTTTTTTATTTAAATATTATGGAAAATCCGATGAATAATCCAGAATTGAAAGAAGGTGAAATGACAAAAAAGCTTGAGGATTTTACTGCACAATTGCCTTCAAAATTTTATTTATGTACTGCTGCAGCTATTATGGGCATATCCATTTTCTTAAAATGCAGGCGACATACGCATTCAGCACTTTTCCTAGGACAATTGGTATCACCCATACTCATTATGGGATTATATAACAAACTGGTGAAGATACATGGACACGATTCACTTGAAAAATCTTAATTGTTTAATATCCATTTTGCAAAGAACCGGGTTTCATTGATTTGAAAATCTGTGAAACCTGGTTTATATATTTAAGGATATTAATATTAGTTTTCCTATATGCAATTCAACTAATGCATAAAATATTGAACGAGTCCTTTTTTAGATTGTTCTATAAAAAAGATGGAATTATGGCAACTAAAAATGAAAGCAAAACAGAAGGTCTAAATAATGATAAAAAACCTAATAAGAAAAGAGACCTGATGTCCGTATTGCAACGAAAAGAAAAAAATCAAGATGGTTCCGGTGAAGCAGGAGTGGACCCACAAGTAGATCAATTAAATACGATGCCTGATCCTAATATTCATCCAAAAGAACCTGTAAAGAAAAAATATAAATAATCTTACCATGAAAATGACACTTTTCATAATTTCAATGTTTTCTTATTTAGCCATGTATTCTTGTACGAATTCAAATAAGAACATCAAGGAAAATCAAATGGATGATCCAATAGATACAAGTACAACTGATAGTACCAAATTAGATAGTGTTATGGAAAATCAAACTTTGAATCCAATAGACTAAATGTCTTGTTCATTGTTTTTTATGATTCATTGCAACGTTGGAATCAGTTGAATCTTTTTTATTAAACTTAAAGTCTTCTAATTTAATTTTTTCCAGATAATATTTATTGAGAAGATATTGAGAGTTGTACATAGCAAAGTTGTCGTCTTTAATTATTCCATTTGGATCTACAATAACATACCTAGGAATGGCATTAATTCTAGCTCAAGCCAGTTTTCAACCTCTTTAGGTATGGAAGCATCTTGAGCACAGGTAAATTGTGCAATAAGGATAGAGATTAATAAAAATGCGAAGGTTTTCATATTCAATTGCAATTGGTTAATATAAATATAACTAATTGGAGGAGAAATTATTTCATATTCTGCCTTTTTGATTTAAATCCTTATTTTAGGGAAACAATAAACCTATCACTATGTTAAAATTTACCTTTCAAATTATTTTATTTACAGTTGCATTTACATCTTGTGCACAAACCCAAAAAGAATATCCAAAAATGGGGAAAATTGAAATATTAGATCCTGCTATGGAAAAACTTATTGATCCTAACGTACAGGTTGAAAAACTTGCTGATGGAATGGTTTGGGCAGAAGGACCTGTATGGGTAAAGCAAGGAAATTATTTATTATATTCAGATACTCGTCAAAATATAATTTATCAATGGTCTGAAAAAGAAGGTTTAAAGGAATTTATTAAGCCTGCTGGATTCGAAGGTCCTGGGGTATATAGTGAAGAAGAAGGGACCAATGGGTTAATAATCAATTCAGATGGGATGTTAGTTGCGTGTGATCATGGAAATCGGCGGATAGCAAAAATTTCTCTTCAAACCAAGAAAAAAGAAACCTTTGTTGATAATTGGGAAGGCAAAAGATTTAATTCTCCAAACGATATTTGCCAACATCCAAATGGAGATTATTATTTTACCGATCCTCCATATGGCTTACCTGGTAGAGAAAATGATACGGCAACGCGTGAAATTGCAGAAAATGGTGTTTACAAAGTAAGTCCGAATGGAAAAGCTGTTCAAGTCATTTCAAACCTATCAAGACCCAATGGAATTGCCTTGTCAAGAGATGCTAAAAAGTTATACGTAGCACTTTCTGATGGAAAAAATCCTTATATCATGGTTTATGATATAAAATCTGACGGATTATTATCGGAAGGAAGTGTCTTTTTAGATTTCAAAAAAGAATTTCCTTCAGAATCAATGGCAGCTGATGGTATAAAAGTAGATAAGGAAGGAAATATTTTTGCAGCAGCAGGCGATGGGGTAGTGGTAATAAATTCTTCAGGAAAACCTATTGGGAGAATCAGGTCTACTGTACACACCGCTAATTGTGCTTTCGGTGGAGATGGTTATCTATATCTTACTTCTACTGATCAATTATTAAGGGTTAAATTGAAGGAATAAAACAATAAGATTTTCTATCTGTTCATCTATTATCATATTTAATTTGATTATTATGAAAGAGCAAATTTTAGATTTAGAGAAAAAGTATTGGGAAGGAATGCAAAATCATAATTATGATGTCGTAAAAAACCTAACCTACTTCCCATGTACTGTTGTTAGTAAAAAAGGAATTAAAAGTATAGATGAACCTACCTTTAAAGAGATGTTTGATTCTGGTATGGATATGAAAATGAAAATTAAAGGTATATCTGAAGCTGTGGTGCAATCTTTTAGTAAAAGCTTTGCAACTATTGCTTATATAATAGAAATGGAGGCCGAAGAAAATGGTCAAAATACTTTGCATAAATGTGTTTGCACCTCTTCATGGATCATGGAAAATGGTGTTTGGAAATGCGCAGCACATTCCGAAAGTGACTTGGCTTAAATTTCAATTAAAGTGTAGCATGCTGTTGAAATTTCCATTATCAACATTTTAGTACTCGATAAATAATCAAAATCAGTAAAATTCTTATGATTTAGTGTTTTTTTTACGGTTTACCGTAACATTATTTCATTTATTTGTGATATATTTGCAATTAACCAAATCGTTAAATTATTAACAAATAATTATTAAATATGCTCAATAAGTGTTTCTACTGTGGATTTAGAGCTTTAAGTAAAAAGCATCTTAAAGAAAGACCCTGTCCTAAAAAACCTTTTATTCTAGCTATTTTTACAAAAAATTGCTGTTCTGGAATAATTTAGAAAGAAGCCATTAATACTAATGGCTTCTTAATTGTATGATTGGTATATTTTATATCCTTTCCAAAGTTTTAGCCTTATTGAAAAATGATCTTAACACATTTTTCTGAAATCTTAGAAAACAATTAAATCTTTATATCTATCTGTAGGTCATTTCTTGAAGTGACCTACTTTATTCCGTATAATTTAGTGGATGTTTATTGCCAATAACATCTTTCGCTTTCTTCAAATGATAAATGTACCAAAGTCGAATTTCTTGTCCACTTCTTTTCTGCACAAGTACTTTTCTTAATTGTACATTTTCAAAATATTGACCATAAATTTCTTCTGGTTCCTTAAACATATTAGATGCAGAAATATAATAAGCATTTTCTCCTTTTTGAATAGGATCAATTGATAAGTTAATCCATGCAAATTTATGGATATCAACTAGTCTTCCATCTGCAATCAATCTCATTCCCAGAGGTTTTGTAACATAATAATAGAAATGACCTGCTGGAAACCAATTATTTACTAATAAAGCGTCTTCTGGATACATTAAATTATTTTTGAAGTCTTCAGCTCTAACTTCCTTAAATTGTTTTTCTAAATCTTTCCAACCAGTAAGATCTAATGTTAAATCACCTTTACCTAACTCTTTTTTATTGTACGATGGAACAATATTTCCTGGATACCATTTTATAATAATAAATATTAAGATTGCTACAGATAATGTAAAGCCCAATTGTAGGTTTAAGATTTTTCTGCATTTCGGGGCAAGATCTAAATCTAACTTTGAGTCAAGCCAAAGGGCAGAAATTATCATTAAACCAAAGAAACCTGCTCCGCTCCAGTGAGGTAATGTTTGCCGAAAAAGTGAAAGTCCTGTTGAAGCAATTATAATTGGAATTGAACAAAATAACAATAGATAGATTATATTCCTCGAAATTCCATTTATTTTAATTTTATCTTTTAGTATGTAAGCAAGGACAACAGAATATAAGTAAATTAAGAATGGATTGTTGTAAAAAATTTGTCCTAAGAATGTTTGTAAAAAATAATCAAATCTAAATCCTGAATCAATTATGCTAATTCTATTGCTATGGAATTTCCAAGTAATATAATTGTACTCCTCATTCCATAGCCAAATTGGTAGAATGAAAATTATACTTATTAAGATGGAGAGATATAGAGCTTTATATTCAAATATTTTTTTTTGATTGAAAAATATATAACCAAGGAACCCAAACCATAAAAAAATAGAATGAACTTTACTTAGCATGGCCAATCCTATGAACAATCCTAATAATAAAAAATGATTAGTCCTTTCATCAGATTTTTCGGATTTAACTATAATAACCATGCAATATAATGAAGCTAACCAGAAAGTGTTTGCAATTGAATCAGGAAGTATAAATAAGCCAGAAATAATACTTGAATAAATAGATGCTGTATATAAAATTGCTCCAATTAGTGCTGCTCTTTCGCTCATCAAGTATTTAATTAAACTTGCAAGCAGCCAGGTGTTAAATGCAGCTAAAAATACGGCTCCAAGACGAATCGAGAAATCAGAAACCCAATGTAAATTAAGTGTAAAGAACCTAATTAAAAGCCCAACCATGGGTGGGTGATCAAAATGGTTCCTGTCTAGAAATTCTGCATAGGTAAGATAATAAACTTCATCATTCCCTAATTCAAGGTTATAAGCAAAAATACAACGGATAATTGTTGCTATTACAATCAGCCATCTTAACTTTAATCTGTAATGGCTAACCATAATTAAAAGTAAACAACAGATTCGCTGAAAAATTCCAAATAAATACCATCCCTATGGCCAATAATTTACTCAGATAGAATTCAATTTTTAGCTTTTCATTAAAGAGGTAGACGAACAACAAGTTCAATGATAACCCAATTATACTAATTACTAAAAAGGAAATAAATTGTAATAATATTTGCGGATTCTGGTTTGAAAATGTCCAAATTCTGTTTAAGATGTAGTTACTTAATACAGCCGTAATAAAACCAATTGAATTGGCAGCAAATTTATTAAGATTGAGTTTTTCTTTAAATATCCAAGTGAAAAGGAAATCAACACCCATTCCAAATAGACCTACTAAAGCAAATTTAATTGCTTGGAATAATATTTCGAACATAGCTAAATTTTAAAGTTTGGCGGAAAAAAAGTTAAATTAAATTTATTTGTTTTGTAATAGTTAAGCAGCATTGCGTATAGACAAGAAAATCCGGTTCCTAACATACTTCCGAACCAAACATCATCCATATAGTGTTGACCTAAATAAACCCTTGAATATCCAGTTAAGCATGCAATACTAAGCGCAATAAGCCCCAAATTTTTATTTTTGGAGAATAAAGCAATTGCGGTAGCTAAGGCAAATGCGGAAGTTGTATGCCCCGAAGGAAATGCATTATGATTTGCCATTGGTAGCCAAGACAACGAATGAAAAGAGGGATCCTCGTATAAATGAAATCCAGGTCTGTATAATTTAAAGGTTTTCTTAAGTAAAATACAGATTAATCCCGAGCCTATATAGGTAACAGTAATAGCTAGGCCTAATCGCTTAGACCAAATAAAAAAGCATAAAATTCCCAAGGCCAGAACCAATATGCCATCTCCAAATTGAGTAATTACAGTAAAGAAATAATCGAAAAACAAAGAATTGTTGGAATTTACTAGTTGAAAGACTTCGGTTTTGGAAAGAGAAAAAATAAAAATACTAACTACAAAATACCAAAGTAAGAAACAGATGAAAAAGACTCTGTTTTGTTTGAAAAGATTATGTAAAAGTTGCATTCGGTTAATCTTATTATTAATTACCGATAAAAGTAAAATTCAAATGTTATGTTACTGTTAGGAGATATAGTGATGATTGTTAAATATTTGTTATTAAATTTTAAAAAATTGAATAAAAATTAATATTTCATATTTCGGTCATTTGAGAAAATTAGTTATCTTCCATAACCAATTCAGTTATTATGAAATTTTGTTTTAAACCTGCTATGCGCAGTTATTTCCAAACAGTTATTATTATTGCATTTTCATTTATTTCATTCTTAGGTAATATTACAATAGCTCAAGAAAACAAATTGTTGGGAACCTGGATTCTGGATTATGCATTAGATTCTGAAGGGGGATTTTCTACTGTTCATAGTAATATGTTTTCAGCCGAAGTCACCTATACGATTAGCAAAGGAAATTTTAAAGTCAATGATAGTTCACAAAAAGCAAATTATGATAGTTTTAATAACATCAATCTCTTAGATAGAACTCTATATTATCGTCTTGACGGTGATTATTTGATTCTACAGGAAAGGGGTAGTCCTCATGAAGTATTCTACTTGTTAAAAGACAGTGTTTTTTTAAAGACTTATCCTGAGTTTGCATCTAAATATGAAGAAAGGAACGGAGAAAAATTACTGCTTCAAGATGCATTTAAAAAAGCCCAGTTTACTTCTTCATTAGGTTTTGCAGAAACAATGAGTTATTTCTCGCCAGAATTGAAAAAGAAATCTAAAAATGAATTTTATTGTGAAGTTGAATTTGTATTAGACACAAATAACAAAATTAGAGATGTAAAATTTATTCCTACTTTGGAAAAAAAAATGGAAGAGGAGTTTTTAAAAGCTATGCCAAAAATTAATGATTATTATTTTAATCATACTGGTGAAAATATGCTTATAAAAGAATCCATTAATTATGGGAGTATGACTAACAAAAAGAAAAATCCTGATTTAGAAAAGTTGAAGGATAATTTTTACGAAGGAAATAAATTATATAGAAATAATAAGCCAGATGAAGCATTAAAATTATTTGAAGAAGTAAAAGATATTGAAATTAACAGAAATCAACATGGAGGTATTTTCTATGATGACTATTTAAAAACAATGGGAATATGTTATTTGCTGGTGAATAAGCAAGAAGAAGCCTGTGCCGTATTCCATAAATTAGGAACTCTATCGGATTTTAAAGCAAGAAATTTCTTGAGGTTTTTTTGTAGTAAAAATCAAGATAAATAACTTATAATGTATCAATCACTTCCTTAGCTGCCATAATTCCCCTGTAGAAGGACTCTTCAAAAATCGAAATTCCTGAAAGATCAGAATGAGCAAAAAATATCTTTTTTCCGATAGGTTTTTCCAACTGTTTCCTTTCATTTGAACTAAGGAAACCAACTATAGGACTTATCATTCCATGGCCTAGTCTAAAGATCTCTATGGATTCAATTTCATTCTCGATTTCGAAATGAGCTCTTGAAAGATCTTTAATGATAAAGTCACGCCACTCCTTGTCACTATAATCATACAATTTCTGTCGTTCCACCCTTAAATCGGAACCATCCATACTATGATAATATGTTAACACAAAAGGATTTTGAAATTGTCCTAAACTTTGATGCTGATCATATATATATCCTAATCCTTTCCCAGCATGTATAACATTATCCCACGAGAGTGGGGCACCAACTGTTTGAGGAAACTTTTTAAGTACAACTGTGGCTGTAATCCAAGGTGCATATTGGCATACTTTGGTCATACTTTTCCTTTGAGGAAGTAAGTATTGATTGACAAATTGAGGACTTGATATGATAAGCTTATCTACAATGTAAATTATTGATTTATCATTTTGTGAGTCATATAAATATACCTTTACTTTCTCCAACTCTATCTCTATTTTGTATGCCAATTGATTGGTTTTAATTTTACCGTCAGCATAAGATTTGAGATGTTGAACCAATCGTGAATTACCTTCCTGCCATGTTAAAACATGGTCATCGTCAGGATAATAATCATGTTTTCTACTACTGAAATAATGTATTCCTGCAAAGGCTGAGGTATATTTAATTCCAGTTCCAAAATCATCCCGACAACAATAATTGACATATTCAAATAAATCAACGGATTGATAACCTTGGGAATGCATCCATTTTTCCATTGTGATTTTATCCAAAGAATAAAAATCATGATTTTTAGAGGCATATAGGGTCGGGATATCAAAAACGTATTTCCCATCATTTCCCCGAGCTTTGCTGAAGATTTTCATTTGTTCAAAAAACTTGATAAAATCTGCTTTTTCTTCTTCAGACAAACTATATTCAGGAATAGTTCCTTCTTGCCAATAATTTTTAATAAAAAGACGGCTTTGGGGAGAAAATGTCAATTGTTCTTCATCAAATATGGGTTTATGATCAACTGTCCAACCGGTAACTATTTTTGATTTTTCTAAGAAATCATAAATTTCCTTATTAGAGGCATTAGGAATAGGCAGGTAATGTGCTCCGAGAGGAAATTTTGAGTATTTATTTTGACCTGACTTTGAATTACCACCAACACTATTTTCCATTTCGACCAAAATAAAATCTTCAAAGCCACTTTCTTTGAATTGATATGCTGCCGATAAGCCAGAAATACCTCCGCCTAATATCATAGCAGGTATATGGATTTCATGCGTTGGAATCGGAAAATCTGGAAACCTCAAACGATGACCTAATACATGTTCAGTACCCGTTAATTTAAGGAAAATTCGATTTGCTTGCTGCTTGCATGAATGTAAAAATTGGGAAGAAATTCCTAAAATGAAAGTAGACTTCAAGAAATTTCTTCTTGACCAATTAAATTTTCCCCCATTCTTCATCAAAGTATCTTACTAAAATCTGGTTATCCAATCTATTTATTTCTACTTCACGTTTTTTCATGTCATCTGCAAAATCCGTCATTTTTGAAAAATTGTAATCATAAAATCTCAAGCCTGAAACTTTAAAGTTTACCTGATTAAAATCAATATTACTGTTTGGAGAGAAAAGACAATAACCCCATTCTCCAAATGATGGAACATATGCATGATAGGCCTGAGGATTTGGAAAAATTGAAGCAATAGTTTCATATATGCACCAATAAGATTTAGGTGCATAATAAGGTGATGTTGTCTGGACTGCAATAATACAATCTTGATTCATTATTGATTTTAAACGTTTGTAAAATGCAGTAGAATATAGTTTCCCAAGACTATAATTTGATGGATCTGGGAAATCAACAATAATAACATCATAAAGATCATGGTGCTCCTGTAGCCAAATAAAAGCATCCATATTGATAATGCTTAATTTTGGATTGTTCAAACTATTGGAATTATGTTTTCTCAATATTTCATTGGTTTGAAATAATTTCGTCATACCCTCATCAAGGTCCACTAGAGTAATCTTCTCAACACTTGGATATTTTAATATTTCTCTTGCTGCCAAACCATCACCGCCACCTAAAACCAAAATATGTTTAGGATTTTTAGCAATAGACATGGCTGGATGGACCAAGCTTTCATGATATCTGTATTCATCCTTTGTGTTGAACTGGAGGTTATTGTTCAGGAACAATTGGTAATCATCCCCGGTTGTTGTCAAAACAATCCTTTGATATGGAGTTGTGTGTTTATAGATTATATTATTCCCGTAAAGTTGATTTTCAGAGTAATTTAAAAGTTTGTCCGAATAAATAAATACCACTGTTAATACCAAGAAGCAAACAATTGCCTTGATCTTTATAAAGGTAGGACGTTTTAAAAAATCGCTTAAATAAAATGCCAAGAATACACCGACAAGAATATTAATCATTCCAAAGAAAAGGGAAGTACCCATTACTCCAAGCTTTGGAATTAACAAAATGGGGAATAATACAGAGGCTATAAGTGCTCCGATATAATCAAATGCAAAGACATTAGATACGAGATCCTTAAATTGTACTCTATCTTTTAAGATATTCATTAATAGTGGAATTTCCATACCACATAAACATCCTGTCAAAAAGACTACAAAATAAAGGATAAATTGAAAATGTTCTACCTGTTGAAATAGGAGAAACAATAAAACGGAGCTTAATCCTCCAATCATCCCAATCAAGAGTTCTATTTCAATAAATTTATCAAAAAGATTCTTTTGAATAAACTTGGCGAGATAGGAACCAACACCCATAGAAAATAAATAGGTGCCAATAATAAATGAAAATTGCTTTACCGAATCTCCTAAAAGATAGCTTGCTAATGCCCCCGCAACTAGTTCATACACCAATCCACAGATTGAAATGATGAATACTGCTATCAAAAGAAAAATGGAAAGATTTTTCTTTCTATCCATGTATGGAAGCAGCTATAATAATCGAAATCCCTAATATAAAACTTGCAAAAACGATAGCTAAAGCAACATTTTTATTTTGAACAATTTCTTGCCATGATTTCTCTGGGGTCAATTTTTCTATTAACAAATAAGCAAGCAATAGGATAATAATTCCTATTAAAGAATAGATAACGGAGGCTGCTATGCCTTTGAAAAAATAATCGTAATTCATATTATGTTTATTTATGACTTCCTGTAATAAGTGATCTTCTAAAATATGTTCTGGAACTTCCAGTTCCCGTATGGTCTACTTGATTGTCTATATTAATCCTCGATTCACAGCTTTTTCTTTCATTGAAATATTGTAATCCAAACATCAATAAAAACATGGCTGGATAAAAAATGATGAAACCTGATTTACTTATGAGTTTAATGGAACTTGGAGGATTCTCATGGCTATATTTTTTAAGATTATCTATTGATACAATTCCTGCACCTACAACTAAAACCCCTATAATTAAAGCAATATAGGTAACAATCAAAGGCATATAACTAAGCCCACCATACATTAATTTGATTCTTTCTTCCAATTTTAAGGGAGAATTGTCTGTCGAACTTCCTGAAGTTTCATAGATTAAATGGTATTTCCCTGGAGCTACTCTACAAAAGTCAATGTCGATGGCGTTTGCATAAGCTCCCTCCTTATTTTGGTCTGGAATGTTATATTGATGGAGTATTGGACGTAAATTTATGACTTCATTGGTGCGTTCGTTCACCAAGCTCATTTTAAGTTGTATGCTGGATTGGTTGGGAATTGAAAATCCTTCATATTTCAGCGTTTTGTTAACATTTCCCTTTAGTTCAAAAGCCGTTGAAACAAAGCTATTATTGATGCTAGGACCAGAAAATGTTTCATTGAACTCAATAGTTTGAATTATCCTATGAGGTTTGTTGTAAAAAAAAAATACTAATGCAGGAAGAATAATTAAGGGGATGAAAATCATAAGAAGCTTGGTGCCCAATTTCCCAGATAAATCCTTATGAGATCTATATTTATCAAATAAACTTAAATATTGATCCCTGCTCCAATACGTTCCTAAGTAGTATTCCTTTTCGCCGTTAATAATCTCTTCAGAAATAAAACGATCATCACTTGATTGATCTATATAGGTACTAGCTAATGATTTTTCTTCTAAATCTTCAAATACAAAACCTTCAGCATAAACCACCGTTTGTTCAATAGTTTCTTCTAAAACATATTTCCT
This sequence comes from Sphingobacterium endophyticum, assembly GCA_040393725.1. Taxonomy (GTDB): domain Bacteria; phylum Bacteroidota; class Bacteroidia; order Sphingobacteriales; family Sphingobacteriaceae; genus Sphingobacterium; species Sphingobacterium endophyticum_A. Next base: position 79,078 of record JBEBTR010000001.1, read on the forward strand.
TTGATTATAAGTAAGTGTATTTCTATCAATTCTCCTTTCATTAAAAGGAATACTGGCAAGTATGCAATAGTAATCTTCACCATCGCTAAAAAATACATCTTTGTCTTCTTTAGTTAATCCTACATATTCATTGCTGATTCCTGAACTACTCTTGCGTTGGATTTTTGTAATGATACATGGGTGATTATTGCCCACCAAAATAAATTCTGAAAGGGAAGGCCATTGTGGCGTTTTCAAGGGTTCAAATGTTTTCCTATAAACCCAATAATCAGGGTGTGATCCTGCATAATACGCATGACAGGATGGGCAGACATAACCTAAATAGTCGTAAACTTCGAATGGAAATTTTTGTTTATGAGAACAATTAAGACATATTATTTCCATAGGTTATCGATTTACTAATGTTTCGTTTAAAACATTGGATGAAAAATATGCTTTATAAGCATTTCCTAGTTCTATTACTTTTTTAGAATTGTCTTTCAAGTAATTACAGAGATAGATATCTAATGTTAACTGACTGTATTCCGGCCATGTATGGATACAGATATGAGACTCCATTAAACAAACTGCTGCTGTAAAACCATTTCCTTCAAAAATATGTGAAGATTGACCAACCATTTTCAAATCGAATTTTTCCAAATTGATTGATGTAAATTCCATAAAGGACTCTAAATCACACAGTAAATTTTGATCTGAAACTTGAAGGGTAAGCAATAAATGTTTCCCTGGCCTATAATTATCCTCCATTAAATTAATAATTGATAGCCCGAATATAATTCATATCTTTCAATATGTCAACACGTAAAACAATTGCTATTGATATGGATGGCGTCCTTGCCAACAATATGGCGCATTATCTGGCATATCATTTTATCGAAACAGGAATATCAATAACTGAGGAAGAAATTCAAGGAAAACCAGAAGCTGAATGTTTTGAAGATCCTAAAGCTGTATATCGCTACCTTGAAAAACCTGATTTCTTTAGAACTTTACCTCTAAATTCCTCGGCGCAAGATGTGGTAAAGCGATTGAATGATAATTTTAATATTTATATAGTCTCTGCAGCGATGGAATTCCCTTGGAGTTTAGTTGAAAAGTTTGAATGGTTAATGGAGTATTTTCCATTTATAACTTGGCAGCAGGTCGTATTTTGTGGTGATAAAAGTATAATTAAGGCCGATTATATGATTGATGATCATATCTATAACTTGCGTTCATTTTCAGGTAAAGGACTATTATTTAATGCTTACCATAATATTAATGAGCTAGGATTTGAAAGAATGAATGATTGGAAGGCTGTAGAAAAGTACTTCTTTGGAAATTAAATATTTTCCTATTCCATTGGTTTTAAAAAAAATTTATGAATATAAAACAATTGAACAACAGCTAATAAACTGCCAAATATTCCATAATAGGCATCTACCTTATCAATTGTATTTAATATTGGAATCCATAATTCATAAATTATATTAATGGTAATAATGAGTAATGAAAAGTAAATTATTATACGAAAAGGTATCCCAATTAAAAGCCAAAGAAAACCTACACCTGAAATTATAATATAGGAAATTGAGAAATTTGATACATGTGTATGAAAATCTGGGAGCAGCTGATAAATCAAATCAAATCTCAAAGATTCCTTTTTTCTTGTAAAAAATAAAAGATAGACAAGTCCCAACATTCCTATATGAATTAAGATTCCTATGGGATTGACTTTATATTTAAACTTCATCGTATTAAAATAGTAAAATTCTGCGACGATAGTTTAAAAGTAAAAGAGCAATCCCAGGACTGCTCTTTATAAAAATATTCTTAACTGATTTTTTAAGATACCACAACTTCCTGAGCTGGTTTAATCTTTGTCGGGTCTTTTTGAAGAATGACGGTGAGGACTCCGTCTTCAAAACTTGCATGTACATTGTCCAAAAACACTTCATCCTGTAATTGGAATGCTCTTTCAAAAGCACTCAGTTGCTGTTCCTGATAAATATATTTCATTCCTGGCTCAAGTTCTGCTTCCTTACAGCTGATGGTCAAAATTTGATCGTTTATATTGACTTGAAATTGTTCTTTGCTTCTTCCAGCTGCATATACCTGAACTTGGTAGAATTCTTCATTCTCTGCAATGTTGACCGGAATATAAGCTTTATTGTTTCTTCCAAATGTACCTGATTCATTCATAAAGCGGTCAAATTTTCTTCTTAAATTATGACGACACTGATTGTCTTGTGCTGTGCGATTATATTGTTCTCTTCTAAACATTTTCTTTTTTTTAATGAATTAATAAATAGGGATTATCGTAGGTTTACTCGTTCTTTTAGCATATTGTACTGGTATTACAGCATGCTTTTTATATGATAAATAATAGTCATCATTTCTGTCAATTGCTGAAAGATAATTTTCTTCCATTTTGTGTTTTCTAATTTTGGAATAAATTAAAGCTCCGACTGAAAATAAGATGGTAGCTAAAAGAAGGATTTTAAAAATCGCTCCAATAATTAAGCTTACTATACCGACGACAGCTGTTATAACTAAAAGTCTCGGGATTATAAATCGAATTTTATTTTTCATGTTTTTAATTTTTTAATTATTTAAAGGCCTTTGATGTAGTAGACGCCTATACCCGGCCTTTTACTTTAAAAAATTTGATTTTTTTTCAATTTATATTCTCAGCACCTTAAAATCTACATTTGGAATCAAATCTCCGTCTCCATTCTTCACGTAACTTTTCCTTATCCTCTTCACTTATATCAGAGCTGTCCAATGTTCTATCTCTTTTAAATTTTCTTCGAAAACCTCCTCCAGGACGACCAAATCCTCCTCCAAAAAGAATCTTCGATAAAACAAGCAATCCTAAAGATTGCCAATAACTTATTGCTCTTAAACCAAAGATTTCAGGCATTAAATTATTCCATAGAACCTGTAATAAGGCAACTAACAAAAAGAACAAGCCAACGATCACCAATCCAATAAATATTTTCTTTCCTTTTCTTCTTTTTCTCAATTCTGTGTTCATCACTAATTTTTTTAAGATTTTAATTCATCATATAACCCTCTCAACCGTAATCGCAAATGCTTAACTGAATAACTTTTACGGCTGATAATTGTCTTTATATTTTCATTTTCAATATCCGCTATCTGTTGTAAGGTTAATTCCTCTATTTCATTTAATATAAAAACCTTACGTTGTTTTTCAGGTAGCTCTTCCAATGCTTTCATCAATTCATCCCAAAAAATATCCTTAAACATTTTAAGTTCAGGATTGTCGCTGTCTTCTGCGACTAAGAGATGAGCAATAGGGAAGGAGTCCTCATCACCGGATTCAGTAAGCTCATCCAATGATTCATTCTTCTTTTTTCTATAACTATCCGTAATTTTATTCCGGGTTACTGCATATAGCCAAGCACCAGCATTTCCCAAATCATCAATATTTGTAACTCTTGAAAATTGAAACCATACCTCTTGTAAAATATCCTCAGCATCGGCAGTCTTTTGCACCCTCGCTTTTACAAAACGCAGTAATTGTCCGCCATACTCTTTGACAATGGCCGAAAAAGATTTGGAATCCCGATCCGACATGTTTTCTAGCTGTGCTTCGTCCATAAGGCCATAGACGATTTAAAAATGATTTTACTTTAAAAATTTTAAAATAATTAAAATAAATAGCTTCTATTTTATTCTTCCACTAAAAAAGTAGCTGAATAGTAGACTTTTAAATAATTGATAGGGTCTTCAAAATGTGTCTGAACAGGTCCTATTAATTTCAAATTCATCCCATCGTATTCTTTTAAACGCTCTTCAAGTTCGATATTTAATTTTTTACTCATTTCAATATCAACCTGCTTGGTGAGTTTGTTCCTGTCTTCAACGTAAAGCTGTCCAGTTATAACAATTATCTTCATTAATAGATTTATTTTGTGGGGTAATTTAAATAAAAATAGCTCCTAAAGGAGCTAATATTTATTCGTTTATTAGAAAAAAGAGTGAATAATTAAAAATCCATTCACAGTTTCTATTATAATGGGAACATCAATTTAACTGTCGTTCCTTCATTTATTTTACTTTTAATAGAAATATCTATGCCTAATTTGTCAGAAATCCTTTTTACGATAGCCATTCCTACTCCAGAGCCCTCATACCCAGAAGAGTTCGACATTCTCTTGAACATTTCATAGATAGATGCTAATTCATCTTCAGCCATACCAATGCCATTATCACTAATGCTGTAGATAATTCCATTATCAGTAAGTGCAGATTCTATTTCAACCTTCGCATATTCTGTTTTACCTGAGTACTTTATGGCGTTTCCTATAATATTTAAAAAAAGTTGATATAATAAAGTTTTCTCTCCCTGAACAGCCATTAATTTGCCAACTACGACTTCAACATTATTTGATCCAAACCTATGTTTGCTCATTTCAATAATCTCATTAATAAAGCTGTCTGGTTCAACCATTTCTCGCTCAAAATTAAATGAACTAGCTTTCGAAAATTGATGAATCTTATCCAGCATATTTAAAATAATATGGACAGAATCAAGAATATTGGTAGTCATCTTTTTTAACAGCTCAGGTTTGACATCCTGTCTATATTGTAGAAATTCAGTAGAAACTTTTATAGCAGATAGTGGATTTTTCAAGTCATGACTTATAGTATAAGCATAGGTATCCAATGAATTGTTCATCTCAATGAGTTGTTTATTGAGATTGTCAATTTCAACAGCCTTATTGATTAAAGAATCCCTTAAAAGTTCTCGAATCCGAGTAATAAAATACAATTGCTTTTTAGACCAAATCCTAGATGTTCCAGCTACTTGCTCTCGCCAAGCTGTAAACGAAGTCCGAGGAGAAGGTCTAAGCTTACCTTGTATTTTATCTTCTTCATAGAATTTTTCAGGCTTTCCTGCCCAACTTCTGTCATGTACGATTTCTTTTCTAAACCAAGCAATGAAAAAGTCTTTTTTTAAATCGATTTCCGCTACTGCCACTCCTGCTATCCCACGCTGATAGCTCTTGAAAAGATCAGGAAATTTGGCAAGATGATGACTGATAAATATGTGTTCGGAAGATAAGGTGTTAACCAAAGGAAGAGACGACCTTAATGATTCCTTTTCTGGTGTCAATCCTTCTAAATAAATGGAATCCTCAAACCCAATGGCAATACCATCTGCATCTAAAACATCCATTAATTCCTTTGCATACAGTTTTAATTCAGGAAAAATATTGCTTTTCAATAAAAGCTTTTCCTTTAATGTTAGTTCCAATTCTTGAACTTCCCTTAAGTAATCCAACCTTTCTTCATCTTCCAATTGTTGGAATTTATTGGCGGCGAAGTTGGTCGCCATTAATGAAAAGTTGCGTATAGATAAGTCAATATGTTTAGGTTCAACATTTTGACAACAAACTAATCCCCATAATTCCCCCTGAATGATAATCGAAAAACTAATGCTTGATTGAAACCCTGCATTTTTAAGATATTGTAAGTGGATAGGAGACAGACGCCGCAAGGCGATGTGTTGAAGATTTATTTCTTGATTATCTTTACTGATAATTCTCAATGGAGTCCCATCTACATCAGAAATGAATCTGCAATGAACTGTTTTATATAATTCTCTTGCTTGACGTGGAATATCAAATTCAGGATAATTTAATCCTAAGTAAGAATCTAATCCTGGATGTTTCAAGGCCTCCGCAATGACAACTCCACTATTATCTTCATTAAATTGATAGATCATTACCCGGTCAACATCCAAATTATCTGACAAAACTTCTGATAGAACCTTCCAAACATCTTGTTCTTCATTCTGAAGAGCAATCAATCTGTTGTTAAATAAGTTCGAATTATTTTGTTTCTCAACCACGCATCTTTCAAATTCCACGTAAATTAATTGATCATAATTCGAAATAGTCATATAAAATTGTTGATCCCCAAGATTAACTCGCTCTGTAATTTTCTTGAAGTCTTTACTATGACTAATTTCTTCAACGGAATTAATTAAGAATTCATTGAGTTGGAAATCTGATATCGATAGTTCTGAAATATGTTTACCAATAAGATCGTCTGCTGGGCCTGGTACAATATATTGTTCTATATATTCACTTACAGCTATTAAAAAACCCCTATTGTCGAAAATGATTAAAAACCCGAGGTCTTGAATTAGTCCTAGGTATTGTATCCTCTCATCTTCACATTTAATATGTTGCATTCTATTGGTAGTGTTAGTGTTTTCTTTTAAAAAATTTTAAAACCAATTAAAAAATTTTTTAAAGCAATGCAAAGTAAGGAGATTATATTTAACAAATGTGTTAATATTTGTTTAAAACATGTAACTATTAGATATTAATGCAGTTTCTAAGCTTCATCCATTATAATGTTACACATTTCAAAGTATTATTCAAAATTATCATATCGAACTATTCTTTGAAAAGTCTGTTTATTAATAAAAAGAAATAATGAAATATTCAAAATATTTAAAAATTGCATTGGGTTCAGCACTTTTATTAAGCCCATTTTTATTTCAAGCCTGCAAAACTGTCAAAGTACCACAAGGGGTAAAAGTAGTTGATAATTTTGATATTAAATCCTATGCGGGGAAATGGTATGAGATAGCAAGATTTGATTTCAAACATGAAAAAGATATGGATCAGGTAACTGCTGAATATACTTTAAATGATGATGGTTCCGTGAAGGTGCTGAATCGTGGATTCGACACCATAAAAAATGAGTGGAAAGAATCTGATGGGAAAGCTAAGTTTATTGGAGAAACAAATAAAGGAGCATTAAAAGTTTCGTTCTTCGGCCCATTTTATTCAGGTTACAATGTTGTAGCTATGGATCCAGACTATGAAAATGCACTTGTTTTTGGTGAAAGTAAAGATTATATCTGGTTCCTTTCAAGAAATAAGACTATGCCCGAAAGTGTTCAACAAAAGTTTATTAAAATTGCTTTAGATGCAGGTTATAATTTAGATAAATTGGTTTGGACCAAGCAGACCGATAAAAAATAAAATATTTACCATAATGAAAAAATCCAGGTCAAAGAACCTGGATTTTTTTTGAACCTTAAAGGTTTAGATCGCCTTCTTTTCCGATATCTTCATTACTCCCTGTAATGGAGTTTCTTACCATCTTAAAAATTGTTGCAATCATATTTGAATCTGAATCCCAATAATGTGCATCTTGAGGATCTACTTGAATCAATCTTATATTAGGATCTTCCTTACCTTTTTCAAACCAGCCTTCCATCATCTTATTCCAGTAACGATCAATTCTATCTTGATCCCTGGTCAATTTAGCAGTTCCATTTATACTCAAAAATGTATAGCTCTTTGGTTCTGCATAAAAAATGGAAACTTTTGGATTAGACTCTAAATTTTTAAAAGTCTCGCTTTCTGCAGAACATATGTACCAAATATATCCTTCCTCGTCTACCTCTTGTCTACTCATTGGAACACCATGAGGAAATTCTGAATTTGAATTGAATGAACAGATCATTCCAATATCAATTTGATCAACTATAGATTTAAGTTTTTCCCTAGCTTCTTTATCATTTAAATTTTTCTCTGCCATAATATTTCTTTTTCTATTCAACACTTAAAACGGAGAAATTGTTCTTTTCAAAATTTTGCGAACTAATATGCAATTCCTTTGTTAATAATGTTGTGAAATATCCATGAACTGATTTGGAAAACTATGCACTCTTAAAACACAAGATTTATTACTATGAAAAAAAAGAAAAATTCTGATGCCCCACATATCGACAAAAATGTAGTCGATAATATGGGAAAAGTGATGACAACCAATGATGGAGTTCCAGTTTTTGATAATAATAATACCTTGAAGGTTGGAGACAGGGGACCGTCATTACAACAAGACCATATCTTTTTTGATAAATTAATGCATTTTGATCGGGAACGGATTCCTGAACGTGTTGTGCATGCCCGTGGGTCAGGTGCTCACGGTGTTTTCGAAGCATCAGAAGATCTTTCTGCAATTACAACCGCAGATTTTCTTAAAAAAGGAACTAAAACCCCAGTATTCGTGAGATTTTCAACAGTTGCTGGGTTTAAAGGTTCAACAGATCTCGCACGGGATGTTCGTGGATTCTCCGTGAAATTCTACACCCAAGAAGGAAATTATGACCTGGTAGGTAATAACATCCCAGTCTTTTTTATTCAGGATGCCATGAATTTTCCCGATGTAGTTCATGCTGTTAAACCTGAACCAAATAATGAAATTCCTCAAGCCGCTTCTGCTCATGATACGTTTTGGGATTTTATCTCTTTGATGCCAGAAGCCGCACATATGTCTTTATGGGTGATGTCAGATCGGGCAATCCCTAGAAGCTTAAGAATGATAGAAGGATTTGGTGTACATACCTTTAAATTCATTAATGCAGAAGGAAAATCTACTTTCGTAAAATTTCACTGGAAGCCAAGACTGGGTGTTCATTCTGTAGCATGGAATGAAGCGCAAAAGATCTCTGGTTTCGATGCCGATTTTCATCGTCGGGATCTTTGGGATGCTATCGAAAACGGACAGTTCCCTCAGTGGGACTTAGGGGTTCAATTAATTCCCGAAGAAGATGAAATGAAATTCTCATTCGATATTTTGGACCCAACAAAAATTATCCCTGAGGAGTTGGTGCCTGTAAAGATCATTGGGACAATGACCTTAAATAGAAATCCAGAAAACTTCTTTGCTGAAACCGAGCAAGCTGCTTTTGATCCAGGTAGACTTGTCCCTGGGATTGACTTCTCCGATGACCCTCTTTTGCAGGGAAGGATCTTCTCCTACATGGATACGCAAAATTATAGATTAGGAGGCCCTAATTTTCATGAATTGCCGATTAATAGACCTATTAATGGGAAGCACAATAATCAAAAAGACGGGTTTTCTAGAATGGATATCTTGAAAGGTAATACCAGTTATTTCCCTAATAGTCAATCAAATGGTTGTCCTTATCAAGCAATGCTAAAAGGAGAAGTAGGCTACCAAACAGGCAAGCAACAGGTAGACGGCAAAAAGGTGAGGGCAAGATCCAATTCTTTTGCTGATCATTTTACGCAAGCAAGATTATTTTTCAACTCTCTATCTACTGAAGAACAGGCACATGTTATCAATGCTTTCAGTTTCGAACTATCTAAAGTAAATTCAGAGGATATTAGAAAAAGGGAATTGGCGATTTTAAATCAGGTAGATCCAAACTTAGCGAATGCCATTGGTAAGAATTTAGGATTAAAGCCCGCTAAAAGCTTGGATCCACTAACTCTACAATTTGCAAGACAAAATCATCCCAATTATCCAATCCAACCGAATAAACCGGAGGTCGAAAAGTCCGCATTTTTAAGTATGAAAGTTAAGGATAATGAAGGAAGTATTAAAAGCAGAAAAATTGCTTTTTTGGTCGATGATGGCGTAAGTAAAGCTTCGGTGGATAAATTGAAAATGAATTTAGAAAAAGAAGGTGCAATGGTGGTTCTTATTTCATCACATGTTGGTAATTTGAAATATAAAGAGGGTGGGGAAGAACCTATTCAACATACATACTTAACAGATGCTTCTGTTCTTTATGATGGATTCTATACACCTGATGGGGATTCAGTAGCCAAGTTAGCTCAAAACCCAGATTACCTACAATTTATTAATGAAGGTTATCGACATTGTAAAGCTCTTGCATTTTCAAAATCTGCTGAACAGCTTGCTGCGAAATCATTTATTGAAAAGGATCAAGGGGTTATTTTCGAATCGGACCCAAATTGGATTAATAATTTCATAATGGTCCTTAAAAAACATAGAGTGTGGGAGAGGGAAAATTCAAGAAAAGTACCTTCCTAGAATAAAAAAAGAGAATCGGTCGTTAAAAGGCCGATTCTCTTTTTTATCCTGTTATCATCTTTTTAATTTCTTCGATGTCGTCAATCTCATTTGGGAGCTTGTCTTTTCTCCAACGCAATATTCTTGGAAAGCGCAATGCCACTCCTGATTTATGACGATTACTAAAGGAAATTCCTTCAAAAGCAATTTCAAAAACCAATTCAGGCTTCACGGTTCTCACAGGACCAAATTTTTCCAATGAATTGGCGCGGACAAATTTGCTCACCTCGGCAATTTCCGAATTGGTTAATCCCGAATAGGCCTTAGCTATCGTCACCAATTTATCCCCATCCTTTACAGCAAAAGTATAGTCTGTGTAATGACCACTACGTCGACCGCTCCCTCTTTGAGCATAAATTAATACTGCGTCGATGGTCATAGGGTCAACTTTCCATTTCCACCAAAATCCCTTTTTCCGACCAACAGGATAAGTAGATTTTGATCCTTTCAACATTAATCCTTCAGCATTGATGTTTCCAGAGCTTATTCTAATTTCTCCCAATTCACTCCATTCCTTGAATTCAATAATTTGAGAAAGCATAAAATTTTCAGAACCAATCTGTTGAATTAGTTCTTCCAGCCTTTTTCTCCTTTCCTTCAATGGAAGTTCTCGTAAATCTTGCCGATTAATTTCCAATAGATCAAAAGCTATAAATCGAATTGGGATTTCAGCCATCATTTTTTTCGAAATGTTTTTCCTGTTCAACCTTCTTTGTAATTGATTGAAATTCATGACTCCTTCACCGTCATAAGGAACAATTTCTCCATCGATGACAAAATCGCTCTTTATATTTTCAAGTGCTAGCATCAATTCAGGAAATTGATCATTAACCATTTCTTCACCACGTGACCAAATAAATGTCTCACATTCACGATGAATAATTTGCCCTCGGATACCGTCCCATTTATATTCAACTTGCCAATCCTCCGAACTTCCTAATCCTTCCAATTCCTGATCAAGTGAATTTGCTAAACTAAAGGGGAAAGGGGAGGATAGATTGGCATTAATATGTTCTCCTTTTATATAATCCTCAAATGATAGATTTTCATAAACCCAATCAGACATTAAACTATGGGAAACCAAGTTCGAATCTGTGTGATAATATTTTGCGAATGCATTGATCAATGATTTGGATGAAACTCCAATCCTAAAACTACTTCCCAATAATTTGTTGAAAACAAATCTTTCTGTTTGTCCTAATTGATTCCATGAAGTAATAATATATGTCTTGATATCTTCTTCATTCATGGTTGGAAGCGCCATAATCTCCTGCATCCATTGATCCAAACTTTTTTCGATAGTTTCTTTTGCGGGAGGAATGATGAGAGAAATTGTTTCAGCAAGATCGCCAACTGCCAGGTAGCTTTCTTGAAACAGCCAATCAGGAACCTCGCTGATTTGGGTTGCCCATTGTCTTAATAAATTAGTCTTTACAGACCTTCTCGGCCTTTTGCCTGTAAATAATCGTAAAAACCAATATTTATCTAATTCAGTAGATTCTGAAAGGAAGGTTTCAATTGCCTGGATCTTACTACTAGTCTTATTTGTACTATCCAACGCATTTATTAAATCTGCTAATACTTTCATGCCTCTTCCTCTTTAATCACTTCGTCAATTTCCTCTTCTGCTCCGAATTGGGTGGTAATCTCATGGGATTCAATTCCTAATTCATTTAAATATCTAGACAATTCAGATTTGAAACCATGGGTAACATATACGCGTTCCGCATTTGTCTCCTGAACTGCTTTCAGTAGTCCAGCCCAATCAGCATGGTCGCTGATGGCAAATCCCGCATCTGCACTCCGCCAGCGTCGTGCTCCTCGAACCTGCATCCAGCCTGAACAAATTGCAGTAAATGCCCTCGGTATTCCTTTCAACATAGTGCTGCCAAAGAGTGAAGGTGGTACTATAATGACTTCACCTTGCATATCTTTCGGTTTGTTTTGAAAATCAATAGTTTGATATGCCGGTAATTGAATTCCATTTTCTAAAAAAGCAATATTAATTTTTGAAATTGCATAATGTACATAGGGAACAGAAATATCCTTGACTGCATTCATAATTCTTTGTGCCTTGCCTAATGCATAGCCAATTATGATCGAATTGATTCCTTTCTCTTTATTATTTAAAACCCATTCAACCAAATTTTGATTAATTTGACTGACCTCCAACCAATTGTAGATTGGAAGTCCGAATGTGCTTTCAGTTATAAAATCGTGACATCTTATAGGTTCAAATGGAGAACTCAAACCATCGTCCTGTATTTTAAAATCTCCAGAAACTACAGTGATTTTCCCTTTATATTCCATCCTAACCTGAGCTGAACCTATGATGTGTCCAGCTGGGTGTAAAGAAACCTTGACACCATTAATTGTTAGGATCTCATTATAATTAACAGTTTGGACCTTAATATCTGTTCCTAATCTTAATCTTAAAATTGGTTCCGTGAACATATGACACAGATATTTCTTCATCCCAACCCTAGCATGATCCGAATGTGCATGGGTAATTATTGCATAATCTACGGGTAGCCATGGATCTATGTAAAACTGACCAGGCACACAATAAATTCCTTCCCTACGAAATTCTAACATATTATATTTTATAGATGTTGAGCTGATTATATAACAAGCATTTTCTTAATAAGTTCTCCTAAACCTAATTACCCAGTCTATTTTTAGATTCTTTCCATTAATTCAGTTCCTCACACATTCATATCGAGTATTTGGGTTTCAAAATGTAAAATTCTTTACATAACATCATTAATTTACTAAAAATATTAGTAAATTTGTTTCTAACACTAACAATATAAGTATGTTTGGATTTGATGATAAGTTGAAAATATTGGCTGACGCGGCTAAATATGATGTTAGTTGTAGTTCAAGCGGAGGGAAGCGGAAAAATTTAGGGGGAATTGGTGACTCCTCAGCAAGCGGAATCTGCCATACCTATACCGAGGATGGACGTTGTGTTTCCTTACTGAAAATACTTATGACAAACTATTGTATATATGACTGTTCATTCTGTGTAAGTCGTAGAAGCAATGATGTTCAAAGAGCGGCTTTCTCCGTCAAAGAGGTGGTGGACTTAACCATGAATTTCTATAGAAGAAATTATATCGAAGGTTTATTCCTTAGTTCAGGAATCTTTAAATCTGCAGATTATACCATGGAAAGATTAATGCTTGTGGTGAAAAAGTTAAGGACTGAAGAAAGATTTCATGGATATATTCATTTAAAGGCAATACCTGGCGCTAGCGAAGCACTGCTTAAGGAAGCGGGTCTTTACGTAGATAGAATGAGTGTAAACCTTGAAATCCCAACTGAAGAGGGGCTTAAATTAGTTGCGCCGGAAAAAGACCATCAGTCAGTAAAACAACCATTGGATATCATTAAGAATGAAATTAAAACCATTCAACAAGATAAAAAATCATTTAAAAAAGTGCCTCTTTTTGTTCCAGCTGGTCAAAGCACTCAAATGGTAATTGGTGCAACTGGTGAAAGTGATTTAGATATTATGCAAACTGCTAATGAATTCTATAAAAGTTATAATTTAAAGCGGGTATACTATTCCGGTTATATTCCTATTAATTCCAGCAATAGCTTACTCCCAAAAATTGGAACTCCTCCGCCTCTTATTCGTGAAAATCGGCTTTATCAAACAGATTGGTTATTGAGATTCTATGGGTTTTCCTTAAATGAAATCCTTAATTCAAAGCATCAAGATCTAGAATTAGAAATAGATCCTAAACTTGCTTGGGCACTCAGAAACCCCCAGTTTTTCCCCGTTGATATTAATACGGCATCCTATAATTGGATTATTCGTGTTCCTGGTATTGGTAGGCAATCAGCAAATAAAATAGTGCAAGCCCGAAAATTTGGCCGATTGAAAGAATATCAATTGAAAAAATTAGGTATTGCTTTTAATCGGGCAAAATACTTTATGGTTTGCCAGGACTCCATAATAAGCAAAGGTTTTAATTACCCTGAAATTGTAAAGAAGTCTATTCTTGAAAAAAATCCGAATCCTGATCTCGTAAATCCTTCAACTCAATTAAGTCTATTTTAATGAATTATATTTTTGATGGTAGTTATCCAGGTTATTTGTGCTGCCTGTTTGAAGCTTTTGAAAGAAAAGAGTTTGATGCAATTCCATTGACTGCTAGACATATTGAGCATAATATTTTTTCCACTGAACGTGAAATCATAACAGATACCAACAAATCAAATCGAATTCTACAAGGTATGGAAAAGATCATTTCAAAAAATGAAATAACAATCTTTTATCATAATTTTTTATCCGATAGTCCACCAGAATGGTTAAATGGTTTCAAAATAATGATTGACTTATTTAAGACTGGTAAGATAGATCTACGGAATTTTGGAAATTCAAATATTTTGAGAATGCATCAGACGATTAAAAAAGTCAGTAGGGAACGACATCGGATGAAAGCTTTTATCCGATTTGTTAAATCAGATGATCAATTGTACACGGCTATTATTGAACCGGATTTTAATGTTTTACCACTAATCACCCAGTTTTTTAAAAATCGTTACGCAGACCAACGCTGGTTAATATTTGATGTCCGTAGAAATTATGGATATTATTATAATTTGGAAGAATTAATTGAGGTATCTAATGATAGCGAAGGTCAGGTTCAGAATCCATATGATTTAGAAGTAGATATTGATCCAAAGGAACTAGAATATCAGCAACTTTGGAAGACCTATTTTAAAAGTACAAATATTGAAGCTCGGAAAAATTTAAAACTTCACTTAAGACATGTCCCTAAAAGATATTGGAAATATTTAGTCGAAAAATAAAATAATTAAAACAAATCCAACTATTTGGTTTCGCAAGTGTTCCATCTATACATACTACTATTAATTGGACTCGCAAAGGCAGATAGTATTAGTATTTCAGTATTTACCTTAAGGCAGAAATGGGTAAATAACTAAATAAAAGACAGCTCTAAATATTTTTAGAGCTGTTGTTTTTTAAAATCAAAAGGGACATATCATTGACATGCCCCTCTAAAATATAACTATTAATTATTCGGCTTTTGAATTCAAATTTGTATCTGCGATTGAAGTTAATTTTTTGTCGCAGGATTTTTCCTCATCCAATGTCTTCAAAAGGATATTTAATGCATCCTTTTCACCTAATACTTTCGCAAAAGCCGCTAAAGTACCATAGGTAGCAATTTCATAGTGTTCAACCTTTTGTGCTGCTGCGATAATTCCAGCATCACGAACTGCCCCGATTTCGGTGTCTTTAATTATACTCTCTCCCTCTTCCAATAATCCCGCCATTGCATCGCATTTTTCCGCTTTTGCTTTTACACCAATTGATTTAAAAACCTCTTCTAAACGTACTACATGCTCTTTGGTTTCTTCCAAGTGGGAATTAATTGCATCTTTTAATTTCTTTGAACTTGCATTCTTTTCCATCTTGGGTAAAGCTTTCACCAATGCCTTTTCTGCCCAATAAATGTCTTTTAGACCATCTTCAAACAAATCGTTTAAATCTTTTGCAGCATCTGCTTTGGCTTTTACTTTTGCCGTTTTTTGTATACTTGTCATAACATTCAATTTTTAATTCTTCTTTAGAACAATCAACTTATTGAATCGTTGGAAAAATTTCTAAACAAACACTCCAAAATGCTGCTGCACTAAGAGTGCCAATTCATTAACTGGAATGCTAGGCATTGGATCTTCAGTGGTAGTCCAACTTTTCGTTGCAGGGTTATAATTCAAAATATAATTTTTGCTATCGTCTTCCACTACATTGAAAGAATGCGTTTGAGGATCATAGGTTACGCTGAATTTAATATCGCGTTCCATATGATTATGTGTAAATGTTCTGTTTAAATCCATAACCTAAGAACAATTTTAAAATACAATGGTTTGTGAAGGCAATTCAATTATTTTAAAAAAAATCAAACGATTTAATTTTAGCCTTGTTCATTATATACAACACACATTAATTATTTAATAACATTAAAAATTAAAAGCATTATGGATTCATTAGATTTAAAAGGAAGATGGAATATCTTAAAAGGTAAAGTAAAGCAACAATATGCAGATCTAACGGATGATGATCTATTGTATGTTGAAGGAAAAGAAGATGAGCTTTACGGAAAACTTCAGAAAAAAACGGGTAAAACTCGTGAAGAAGTTCAAAGTTGGCTAAAAGACTTGGATAGATAATATCGCGAGTCTTTTATAAGAGGGAACCGTATCAAATTTCAATATTTGATACGGTTTCTTTTTAGTCCAAAATTTTCCAAATAACGCGGCCTAACCTTTTCTCTATTTGATTCATTCTATTTTCCCTATAATATTCAATTGAATTATAGTCGCCTTTTTTCTGTTTTAAGTGTTATTATTTTTTTAAAACATATAATTTCAATTCTTCTTTTTAAATAACCAATTTGAACAAAACAATAGCTACATTGCAATGTTGGTTAATTTATTAGAATTATCTATATGAAAATCATTTATACAGCAGATTTATGTGATATATTTATCTCTGACCTGCAAGTGGCAAAACCTATTGGATTCAGAAATTTTGGTATGAGAACTAACTTTCACGGTAAGATAGTGACTGTTAAAGTTTTCGAAGAAAATGAGCTTATTAAGGAAATCCTTTCTGAAGATGGAAACGGAAAAGTATTGGTCATTGATGGCGGAGGATCGGATAGGAGGGCTCTTATGGGCGATAATATGTGTAGAATTGCCATAAAAAATGGATGGCGAGGGGTAATAGTCAACGGAGTTATTCGGGATACTTGGGAAATTGCTAAACTAAACTTCGGTATTCAGGCGTTAGGAACCAATCCTCATCGAAGTGAAAAAACTAAAGGCGGGCAACTTGATGTCGTGGTTCAATTTGCTGACATAAAATTTACACCAGGACATTATGTTTATTGTGATGATGATGGAATTGTCGTCTCACCAAAAGAATATTAATAGCAAGAGGCATTTCATCGAATGCCTCTTTTTTTTACTTCAATAATTCAATAATCTTGTCGATTGGTCTTCCAATTGCTGCTTTACCATCCTTTACTACGATAGGCCTTTCTATTAGAATGGGATGCTCAATCATAACATCAATCCATTCTGAATCACTCATATCTTTATCAGCATAACACTCCCTAAAAATCGATTCATTTTTTCGAATCAATTCTATAGGCTTTAGCTTTAACATTTTAATAATGTTGGTTAATTCTGATTTACTAGGGATATCTTTTAGGTATTCTTGAATTTCAAATTCTTCATTACCTTCCTTTAAAACATCGAGTGCCGCTCTGCTCTTGCTGCATTTATTGTTATGGTAGATTTTGATCATAGATATTAATAATTATAAGCGTTACTTTCTAAATGCATCCAATTTAAAGTTAATAAATGAATGACGCGTGAATTAAAATAAATTATCATAATATTAATTGACTTGTATTAAATTATATTTAATTTGGATTGTTGAGCCTAAAGTGACTTCGTATTATAATCCACGAAATTTTACCAATTGAAATAATTGCTATGTATTTACAAATTGATGAGGATAGTTTTCGAGATATATTTAATAAGTATTATGATAGAATTTATTCCGGATTTCTAAAAAAAACGCAATCCCATGAAATAGCTCAAGATCTTACTCAACAAACCTTTATTAAATTCTGGAATTACAGAGATTCTTATAATGCTAATCTCTCTACTGAGATTCAGTTATTCCGGAAAGGTAAATTAATTTTTATTGATTGGTTGAGGAAAGAATCGAAAGAAAGGCAAATGATTGATAATTTAAAAATTTATGATAAAATTCCTATTAACGATCTTTCCGCTGATTTAAAAGATTCTCTTAATCAAGCTATTAATCAACTTTCAAAAGTAAGACAGGAGGCTTTTAAACTGGCATATATCGAAGGTTATAGTCATAAAGAAATTGCTGAAATACTCAATGTTTCGGTTAGAACGGTCGAAACTCATATATATAAAGCTGTTCAAAAGTTGAGGAAAATCCTAGCCTTAATCTTTATTTTACTTCATATCTAAAAAAAAATTTACTGGAATACGTAGTTATGGTTTATTGAACGTATATATATCTAAACGACCAAAATAATAAACCGTGAATAAAGAGATTTTAATTAAATTTTTATCTAATCAATGTTCTTATAAGGAATGTGAATCAATTGCCCGTTTTCTAGAGGAAAATGAGCATGAATTGGATAAGGTTGAAATTTTTGAAAATCTCTTAGAAAATGATTTGGTTCATCTAACTCAATCACAAAAAAAATCTGCCTTCAATCTAATTATTCCTAAAGAAAAGAAAATTATAACATTCAAACGGCTGGTTATTGCGGCTGCAATATTATTATTTAGCATTTTTTCATTTTATAAATTAGGATTACAGGATAATCTAATCACTCCAGAACCGTGGGTGAATATTACAAATCAAAATTCTAGTAGTAAATGGTTTTTGTTACCTGATAGCAGTCGAGTAAAACTTGCACCTAATGCTCAATTATCTTATAGGACTGATTTTGCAAAAAATAGAGAATTGTTGCAAAAAGATGGTGAAGTGACTTATTATGTGTATCCAAATGATAAAAGTCCTTTCAGAGTAATCAATCAAGGAATTCAAACCAAAGCAATTGGAACAATTTTCACGATTGGCCAATTTGATAAAAACCAACTTAGAATTCAATTATTAGAAGGAAAAATTGTGTTGGAAGATTCTAATGATGATCATTCGCAGAAGGTATTTCTTAATGATCAGGCAACTGTAATTATTCATACCGGAGATTTTACCTATAAATTAATTGATGAAAAAGCAACTAACTATAAAAAAGCTTGGGATATCGAAAAGAAAAGCATTAAGTCCAATTATCCACTAAGTTCAATTGCCTGGTCGAATCAAGTTGTAAATTTTAATGGGGTTTCTAATGCTGATTTGTTCAGTATCATGGAACGCTTATTTTCTGTGATAATTGATGTGGAAAATCCAGAAATTATGAATGGGAATTTTACTGGTCAATTATATCAAAATGATAATATAGAGGATTTATTAACAATTTTCTGCCAGATAAACGGATGTGTTTTTTCTATCGATGAAAATATAATTAGAATAAAATAAAAAATTTTTAACCAACAACCATTATAAACATTTAATACTATGAGAAGTAAAGTAATTTACCCATTGCTGATCTATGGGCTATTATCACTTTTTCAACATGCTTTTGCACAAAATATTCGTGCAACTGGAAAGGTGATTTCTACAGATGGTTCTGCAGTTCCAAACGCAACCATAGAAGTTCTGAATGTGAATACCCAAAAAAAAGAAACGTTTAGTTCAAATGAAGAAGGTATTTTCAATCTAAATAATTTAAACGTTGATGTTTCATATAATATTTATGTACATCACCTTGGTTTTGAGCCTGATTCAATTATGAATTTTGTTGCGAAAACAAATCAAACTAATAGCATCCTAATCAGACTGAAACCTGAGAATACTGACTTGGATGAGGTGGTAGTTATTGGCTATGGAACGGTTCAAAAGAAAGATTTGACAGGTGCAATTTCATCAGTAGATGGTAAAGATATTGCTGTCAGAAAGACAACTCAAGTCTCCCAAGCTTTACAAGGTGCAGTACCTGGAGTTATGGCAACTAGGAATAACAATGCACCAGGAGCAGCTGCAACTGTTAGGGTACGAGGAATTACAACCATTACAGATGGGGGATTGAACCCATTAGTCATTCTGGACGGTGTTCCTATTAGTGGCATCGATCAAGTCAACCCAAATGATATTGAAAATATTACTGTGTTAAAAGATGCTGCATCTGCGTCAATATATGGTTCGCGGGCTGCGGCAGGAGTTATTTTAATAACATCGAAAAGAGGAAAAGATGGAGTGTTGTCCCTGGAATATAATACGGATTTAGGCTTTGAATCTCCTACTCAACTGCCAGAATATGTCGGTGCACAAAGATATCTTCAGTTAGTAAATGAGTTGAGATGGAATGATAATAATAACAACGAAAATGAATTTCCGATTTATGCCAAGGATTTAGTAGATAATTATCAAACCTTAAACGCTGAAAATCCTAACCTATATCCTATCACGAATTGGCAGAATCTTCTAGTTAAAGACCGAGCTGGAAGGCAAAGTCATCAATTGTCAGTTGCGGGATCAGGAAAAAATTTAAGAACCAGATTTTCCCTAGGTTATGATAACACTGATGCAATTTATGTGAAAAGGAATTATGAGCGTTTAACTTCTAGATTGAATAACAATATTGATGTTAACAAATATCTTGCAGCTGTAGTTGATTTAAATTTTAAACGCACCACAGATAATAGACCATCTATAGATCCAATGTACAGAATGGGTATTACAGCACCAATATATGCCGGAATGTGGGATGATGGTAGAATAGCTGCTGGAAAAGATGGAGATAACATTTATGGTATGCTTCACAACGGTGGTGATACTAAATATCAATACACTCAATTTGGAGGTAAGGTTGGACTAGATTTAAAACCATTAGATGGCTTGACATTAACAGGAGTCATTGCACCAATATTTAATTTTGATAGAACCAAAGCTTTTAAAACTAAAGTCCCATATACTGCTTGGGATAACCCTGAAAGACAATTAGGGTACTTAAATGGATATGATGCAACCAAACTATCAGAATCAAGAGTGGAAAGCTATCAATATACAACACAGTTTTTGGGAAATTATCTTAAAAGCCTAGGAAAGCATAATTTAAATTTCTTAGCGGGATATGAATTCTTCTACTATTTTAATGAAAACCTAGCGGCTTCTAGAGACCAATACTTATTGAGTAATTATCCATATCTCGATATTGGCCCTTTAGAATTTCGAGATAATAGTGGTTCTGCTTATGAAAATGCATATCGTTCGTATTTTGGAAGAGCAATGTATAATTATGCAAATAAATATTTTATCCAAGCAAATATTCGATATGATGGATCTTCTAGGTTTGCTAAAGAATATCGTTGGGGAATGTTCCCTTCCATTTCTGCAGGATGGACGTTATCTGAAGAAAATTTCTTGAAAGAGGTGAAATGGTTGAATTTTTTAAAACTTCGCGCTTCATATGGTACTTTGGGCAATGAACGTATCGGAAATTATCCTTATCAATCATTAATACAATTTTCGAACACAGCATTATTCTATCAAGGAAATGAACCAGTCTCGGCTCAATCAGCATCGCAATGGCAATATGCTATTCGTGATATTACTTGGGAAAAAACAGAATCTTATGATGTTGGGTTAGATTTCGTAGGATTTAATAATCGTTTCAACGCCACATTTGATGTATATAATAAAATAACCAGTGATATGTTATTGGCTTTGCAAATTCCAACTTATATAGGATTTGACAATCCCAATCAAAATACTGGTAAAATGAATACAAAGGGATGGGAATTAGCATTGGGATGGAAAGATAACTTCAATAAATTGACCTATGGCATATCATTTAATATCTCAAACTTCAAATCTGTTATGGGAGATTTAGGTGGTACTGAATTTTTAGGTGACCAAGTGAAGATGCAAGGCAGTGAATTCAATGAATGGTATGGATATAAATCAAGTGGTCTATTTCAAACTGCAGATGAGGTAGCAAATTCTCCAGTTCTGAATGCCAATGTAAAACCTGGTGATGTAAAATATCAGGATATTTCAGGGCCTGATGGAGTTCCTGATGGAATAATATCACCTGAATATGATCGTGTATTCCTAGGTGGGTCATTGCCTCAATACCTTTATGGAGGACAAGTTAATTTGGCATACGCTGGATTATCTCTAAATCTTGTTGTTCAAGGTGTTGGAAAACAGAATACTAGACAGACTTCCGATATGATACAACCATATCGTGAAAATTGGGGGAATTTCCTTTCCGTTCTTGATGGAAATACTTGGAGCAATTATAACACTGATGATCAAAACCTCCAAGCGAAATATCCTAGATATTCAAATACATCGGCAGGAAATAATTATGCTATGTCCGACTTTTGGATGATTAATGGTAAATATTTCAGATTAAAATCAATAAATGTATCATATCAAATTCCATCTACTTTCTTGGAAAAATATCACGTGAAAGGTTTAGGTGTTTCCTTTACAGCAAATGATGTTTTTACTGTTAATAAATTCCCGAAAGGTTGGGATCCCGAAATGACTTCATTTACCTATCCAATTACTGCCTCTTACCTCTTTGGAGTTAATGTTAAATTTTAATATTATGAAAAGAATAACCTTATATATGAGTCTGGCATTGGCGCTGTCCTCTTGTCAGAAATTAGACTTGAATCCATTGTCACAAGGTTCTAGTGAAACTTGGAACTCAAATGCAGACGAATTAGTTATGTCCTTAAATGATCTTTACCGAGAAGCTCTTTGGATTAAAGACTTAGATGATTGGACAGATGACTGGATATATCGTGATGGATTAACAGATATAACAAATGCAACAATTAATGGTCAATCGGGCTTTGTAAATGAAAGTTGGAAAAATACATATAAAGCAATTTCCCGTGCAAATACAGTTTTAGAAAGTATGGACCGTGTTTCCGGGGTACTTTCCGAATCGCAAATAAATGGATATATCGCTGAAGCAAAGTTTGTTAGAGCATCGATGTTCTCATTTTTATTAAGCCATTATAAAAATGTAGTTTATATGGATAGAACTTTGACTATTGAAGAAGCAAATGAAATCAAACAAATAAATCCAGAAGAGCTGTTAAAAAAAATCTATGAAGATTATGACTTTGCAATTGCTAATCTTAAAGAAAAATATAGTTCAAATGAATTAAAAAGAGTAACAAAAGGTGCAGCTCTTGCAATGAAGGCAAGAATTGCTCTATATATGGGTGATTTTGCAACAGCTAAAGTCTCAGCTAAGGAATGCATGGATTTAGAAATTTATACACTAGAGAAAGACTATGGTAATTTATTTCTTTCCAAAACAAAACAATCTTCTGAATCTATTTTCTTATTACCCCGATCAATCACTCTTGGAGTGGCATTAGGTGATAGACAGAATTATATTCCTCGAAATAATGGAGGATGGGCAGCAAAAGATCCTTCATGGGATTTATTCTTCTCTTATTATTGCGTTGACGGTTTACCCGTAGATGAATCACCATTGTTTGATCCAAAAAACCCTTTTTTAAACAGAGATCCTCGTTGTAATGCAACCATAGTTCCTTTTAACGAGCCTTTTCTAGATTATATTTACAATCCGCATCCTTTAGCCCTAAAAACTAAAAAAGTGTCAACCGGGCAGGATGTTAATAATAATGATAATCGTGCTGTAGCTCAATATGCATCCTTTAATGGATTGGTATGGAAGAAAGGAGTAGATAGCGATTGGTTACTTAACTCGTGGCGAACAGAACCTGATAATATTATTATTCGGTATGCCGATGTATTGTTAATTTATGCCGAAGCTAAAATTGAGTTAAATGATATTGATCAATCTGTTTTGGATGCAATTAATCAAGTTCGTGAAAGGGCATATAAAAGTGAAGCTACATTTCCGAAAGTTACTGTTTTAAATCAA
The DNA here is from genome assembly GCA_040393725.1 of Sphingobacterium endophyticum. Lineage (GTDB taxonomy): Bacteria > Bacteroidota > Bacteroidia > Sphingobacteriales > Sphingobacteriaceae > Sphingobacterium > Sphingobacterium endophyticum_A. The sequence continues at coordinate 102,549 of JBEBTR010000001.1, forward strand.
GCAGATCTTCGTAAAGTAGTAAGAGCTGAACGTCGTATGGAATTCGCTCTTGAAGGATTGAGATATATGGATATTATTCGTTGGAAAATTGCTGAAAAAGTTCTTAATAAACCAAATTATGGTTTATTAGATCCAGCCGATTTAGTTTCGAAGGTAGTAAATACTGGAAAATGGTTTCTTCCAACAGCTCCGAATATAGATGATGATGGTATTGCTGATTTTAGTTCATTTTTTACTCAAGGTTTAATCAAGCAAATTGCAGTCAGAAAATTCGACGCGAAAAAACAATATATTTGGCCTATTCCTTCTACAGAAGTCTTAACTTCTGGCTTAACCCAAAACCCAAATTACTAATATGAAAAGAGTTTCAAAATTACAGTTCCTTTTTCTATCCTCTATTTTACTTGGACATTTATCATCAAATGCTCAACATAAAAACTTTAGTGGAATTTATCCAAACTTGGCTATGTATAATAATGAAGGAGAGTGTGGTACTGGAGCAGTTGTCCCATGGAACAACAAGCTGTATGTAATAACCTACGGACCCCATTTGCCAATTGGTTCCTCTGATAAGCTTTATATTATTGATGACAAAAAAGATGTTGTTGTTTATGATAAAAGTGTGGGTGGAACTCCCGCAAATAGAATGATTCATGAAGGTTCGAATAACCTTTTTATTGGGCCATATATCATTAATAAATCTGGAAATATTTCAATAGTTGATCCAAAAGTGATGCCTGGAAGATTGACTGGTATGGCTCAACATCTTACTGATTCAAAAAATAAAATCTATTACGCTACGATGGAAGAAGGATTTTATGAATATGATATCAATTCAAATAAAGTTACAGAGCTTTTTACCGATGTAAATTTAAAATCCCCAACCTACCTTAAGCAACTTCCAAATAGAGCGGGAAAAGCACAGAATTTTGCAGACCTTTTCGGTGTTCATGGCAAAGGAGCCTACTCAGGACAGGGAGTTTTGGTTTATTCAAACAATGGCGAGGCAGGTGATTTGGCTTTGAAGCAATATGATATTCCTTCAGGCTCTTTGTCGGAATGGGATGGAAAGAATTGGAAATTAATTCGAAGAAATCAATTCGTCGAAGTGACCGGTCCAGGTGGGATTTATGGAAACAAGAATAGCCAGGATCCAATATGGGCAACAGGATGGGACCACAAATCAGTTATACTAGGAGTAAGAGATCATTTAAAAGGGTGGAGTTTTTATAGGTTGCCCAAAACAAGTAGAAGTTATGACGGTGCACATGGTTGGAATACAGAATGGCCAAGAATCCGTGAAATTGGCGATGGTACTAATGACTATTTAATGACTATGCACGGTATGTTTTGGAAATTCCCAAAATCATTTACCAGCGCAAATTCTCAAGGAATAAGACCTCGATCTGCTTATCTCAAGGTAATTGGTGATTTTGCTCGTTGGAATAACCAACTAGTATTCGGATGTGACGATTCTGCGCAAAAAGAATTTCTGAACAAACGTAAAATTAAAGGTAATCTTGAAGGGGCTGGACAGTCTAATTCAAACCTTTGGTTTATTGATGATAATCAATTGGATAAATTAGGTCCAACGACTGCTGAAGGTGCTGTTTGGATTAATGAAGAGGTTAAAGATGATTTAACATCTGAAGCTTTTTTGCTCGCTGGTTGGGACAAAAGAAATGTTTGGCTCAAAAATTACAATAGTAATCCTGTTAAGTTTACTTTAGAAGTTGATAAAAACGGTAATAATAATTGGTCTGTTTATAAGGTTATTACAGTTCCAGCAAATGGATCCCTTCAAGAGATTATTCCATCAGATCTTAAAGGAGAATGGATTCGCGTTAAAGTCAATACGAAGGGTAAATATTCCGCTCTATTTTCTTATCATGGAGACAAGATCTCAAATGATGACCCTCAATTATTTAATTACATCACAAAAGTAAATCAAACTGATTATTTAGGTGGATACTTATATTCACTTGGAAATAATCAGCGTAAAATGGGAATTCTGGCTGGTCAAGTAAAGGATGGGAAATTTCAACAATCTGGTTATTATGAACTTGATGCTGAAATGAACCTTCTTCCAACTGAGAATATTAAAGAGAAAGAGTACATTCAAAAACACTTTACTATCGAAAAAGATTTAGTACAAGTTCAAGCTGGTTCAGTTCTAATTATAGATGACCTTGGCAGAAGGTGGCGATTCCCTAAAGGCGATCAAAAATTTGACAAATTGACTAATGATGGACTCAACAGGTTAGCTCGTGAGGTTGTAACAGAAAGAGATTTGTTAAATCTGCACGGAACATTTTATGAATTGCCTGCTGAGAATGCTGATGGATTCGCAAAAGTTAGACCAGTCGCTAGCCATAATTTGGCGATCCATGATTTTGCTTCTTTCCGTGGTCTTTTCGTTTTATCTGGAATTGATAAACAAGGAAATCAAAACCATATTATTCGATCCAAAGACGGTAATGCAGCTGTATGGGTAGGAGCAATAGATGATTTATGGAAACTAGGAAAACCCAAAGGAAATGGAGGCCCTTGGTTTAATTCTGATGTCCAATCAAATGAAAAATCTGATGCATATCTTTTCGGATTCTATGATCAAAGAAAACTTAATATCAACCATGACGCTAATACTGATGTAACATTCACAATTCAATTGGATCCATCTGGAAATGGAGAATGGATAGATTATAAATCTTTGACTGTAAAACCAACTGAAAATATGGAATATATTTTTCCAAAAGATGTAGAGGCAAGGTGGATAAGATTTCAAGTTAATAAATCTTGTAAGGCAACAACTTTTTTGAACTATGACTAAATTTTGGTTGACATTTTTGGTTTTTATCATTTGCAATGCTTATAGTAATGCTCAAGAATGGAATGATTTAAAGAAAAAAGAAATTCCTGAATTTACATTCACCGTAAATGATACTTTAAGTTTTGCTGTTTATATCGTGGCAAATCCACTAGATAAAGCTAAATATTATGCAGCAAAATTGCAGACAAATGTATGTAATGATCAAGTATGTCTGCCAATTGAGGTCAATTTATTTTGGGATCTTTTAGGAAATTACCATCACTTTAGTAAACAATCAACTTTTAATTTCACAAAATTTGATCATCAATATTTTGATGAAAATGACTACAAGAGATTAAATAATATCTTATTAGATAGTTTATCTCCACTCCGAGATTATGCTGTTGAAGATTTACTCGAAAAGGAAGCCAAGAAATTCTCATTTGAAATTGATGCGGTCACTAGACCAACATCTCCTTTATTCTCAAATGTTACTGTTCCTGGAGCTTTATTCACAGTATATACTTTATGGCATATCGTGAATGGTCCAATCAAAAATAAATTGTATGCGCAAACTTTAAAGATTTATAAAGAATTAAATTGGCAAATTTATTTTGCCAATTCTAAAAGTCCTACCTACCAAGAATATTTCTTGAAACAACTTAATAGTAATGAAATTGAACAATATAAAATACAGATAATCAATTTGCTGTCAGCAGATGATGATTTTGTACCACATTATGCAATTGATGTGTTGGAGAAAAATGTATTTAAAGATCCTGTTCAATATAACTCTGTACTAAAACAATTAGAACAGTTAAAACCACATGTGGTAACTGAAATTTTAAACTCTATTTCTGCAGCAAATGAAGAGACAAAACAAATCCTTCAAAAATTTAAGGATAAACCCAAGTCTACTCCTAAGCAGAAAGAAATTATTGAAAAAATTATAAATTATGAAGAATAATAGAAGAGACTTTTTAAAAGCAATTGGTATTGGTTCTGGAGCTTTATTGGTAGATCCGGTAATCGCAAAAACTTTGTCGGATAAACAAATAAAGGAAATCGAAGAAAAAGGGCCTGAATCGATCTTTGCAATCCGTGATATAGAAACAGATTATGTGGTTGCTGGTGGAGGAATGGCTGGATATTGTAATGCATTGGCAGCTGCGCGAAATGGATTAAAAGTTGTGTTTATTCAAAATAGATCACGATTAGGAGGTAATGCTAGTTCTGAAATTCGAATGCATATCTGCGGCGCTACACAATTAGGTCAAGTTTGGCGAGAAACTGGTTTGTTGGAAGAGGTCATGCTAACTGAGGCTTATATCAATCCGCAACGATGTTGGGAAATGTTGGATTATGTCATGTACGATAAAATTGTTTCCAACCCTAATATCACCTTACTTTTTGATTCTATGCTCTATGATGCAACAACAGAAGGTAATAAAATTCAGGAAATCAAAGCTTATTGCTCCCAGACTGAAGAAATTTATAAGGTAAAAGCAAAGTATTTTGCAGATTGTACTGGCGATGGTACACTTGCTGCCTTGGCTGGTGCTGAATTTATGCGCGGAAGAGAAGCAAAATCCGAATTCAATGAGCCATTAGGTCTTGAAACTCGTGATGAAATTACTATGGGAAACAGTCTTTTATTCCAAGCTCAGCAACACGAAAATCCTATGCCTTTCCAAGCTCCATCATGGGCTAGAAAATATGAATTCTCTGATTTTAAACACCGGAAAATTCACTCCTGGGAGTATGGTTATTGGTGGATTGAGTTAGGTGGATTGGAAAATATTGTCAATGATGGTCAGAAAATTAGACATGATTTAATGGCAGTAGTTTTTGGAGTGTGGGATTATATCAAGAATTCTGGTAACCATCCAGAATCAGCTAATTGGGCATTATCTTGGTTTGGATCCATTCCTGGTAAACGAGAAAGTCGCAGAATCACAGGTGATTATATAATGACACAAAATGATATTCTCAAGCTTGAAAACTTTGAAGATCGTGTAGCTTATGGTGGTTGGCCATTGGATGATCACCTACCTGCGGGTATGGATGATACATCACTCAGCCCTTTTCGATCAATCCCTCTAAAAGGCCCATATTCAATTCCGCTGAGAAGCTTATATAGCAAAAATATAGATAATCTTGTCATGGCTGGTCGAAATGTTTCGGTAACTCACGTGGCGTTATCAACTACAAGAGTAATGGCCACTTGTGCCACAATGGGTCAAGCAATTGGAACAGCCGTCGCTTTTTGTGTAAAGGACAGTATTACTCCAAGGAAATTAGCAAATGATAAAACTAAACTTAAACAATTTCAACAGCTTTTATTAAGGCAAGATCAGGCTATTCTAAATGTGAAAAATGAGGATCCCTTAGACTTAGCTAGGCAAGCGAAGGTTATAGCTTCGTCAGAAATTGCTGGATTTGAAGCCAAGAAAGTTATTGATGGATATAATCGAGATGTCCAAGATGGTGATAGTCATCAATGGCGCGCAAATCTTTCCTCTGGTGAACAATTCATTGAATTAACTTGGACAAAACCACAGAAATTAGCTACTATCGAAATCACTTTCGACTCAGGATTAAATCGGCATCTAAGACTTTCAGGTGAAAATAGTACTATGAAAAACCAAAAAAGAGGTCCTCAACCTGAAATGTTAAAAGATTATATTCTCGAAATATATAATGGAAATTCTTTGCTGAAGAAGGAAGAAATCATTGATAATATCCTCCGTAAGGTTGTTCATAACCTCAAAGAAGTAGAAGCAGACAAAGTTAGGTTAATAGCAAAAAAAGCACATTCTGATGAAAATGCGAGAATTTTTGAGATAAGGTGCTATGCGTAACATTTAAATATAGTTAAGTTTATAGAGAATGAAGAGCTTGGCATTTTGCCTGCTCTTCATTATTTAGGATAACCAAAGAATAAATTATGATCAATTTAAATGGCATAAATGCTCTTACAATAATATTTGTTGCCTTATTATGTTTTGCAATTGCTTACCGTTTTTATGGAATATTCCTTGCAAATAAGGTACTTCGATTAAATGCTAAAATATTAACTCCTGCCGTGGAGTTTGCTGATGGACAGGATTATGTAAAGACAGATAAAAAAGTTCTTTTTGGTCATCATTTTGCAGCTATTGCAGCAGCTGGCCCATTAGTTGGACCAGTCTTAGCTGCCCAATTTGGATATCTCCCTGGTGCTTTGTGGATATTGATTGGTTGTGTATTAGGTGGTGGTGTACATGATATGGTAGTTCTATTTGCATCTGTGAGGCACAAAGGGGAAAGCTTGGCAACAATTGCTTCCAAAGAAATTTCTAAGCCTATTGGAACAATTGCCGGATTGGCTGTATTATTTATATTAATCCTTACCCTGGCTGGTTTATCCTTAGCTTGTATTTCTGCAATGCATGAAGCTCCATGGTCACTATTTACAATTATCCTTACAATGCCCATAGCGATTATTATGGGATTGATTATGCGTTATAAAGATGGCTCAGTAACATTTGCAAGCATCCTCGGTGGGATATTACTATTAATAGGAATTATTGCAGGACATAAATTAATGGAATTGCCTCACATTGCATCTCTATTCAATTGGAGCATAGGAACCATATCGGTCGCTATTGCAGTTTATGGTTTCTTGGCTTCGGTATTGCCTATATGGTTATTATTAGTGCCTAGAGATTATCTTTCAACTTATCTTAAGATTGGAACTATACTAATGCTAACAATAGGGATCATCTTTGTCGCTCCAACTATTCAAATGCCAGCTTTGACGAATTTTATCCATGGTGGTGGACCTGTTATAGGAGGGCCAGTATTACCTTTTATTTTTATTGTAATAGCTTGCGGTGCGATATCTGGATTCCACGCTATTATAGCTACAGGCACTACACCAAAAATGATTGGTAACGAACGAGAAATCTTATTTGTAGGGTATGGAGCTATGTTAGTAGAAGGATTTGTCGCCCTAATGGCTTTGATTGCAGCTTGTACTTTAATGCCTGGCGATTATTTCGCCATTAATACCCCAATTTCATCTTATGATGATTTCTTAAAAATGTACCCTGAATTGCATGCAGTAGATTTAAATCATTTCATCGATAAAATCGGCGTGGATCTTCATGGAAGGACTGGAGGTGCTGTTTCACTAGCAGTAGGAATGGCTCATATTTTTGATAAGGTACCATTTATGAACAATATCATGGCTTACTGGTACAATTTCGCAATTATGTTCGAAGCTGTATTTATACTAACTGCTATAGATGCAGGAACTCGCGTTGGCCGTTTTTTCCTTCAAGAAATGTTAGGTTCCTTATGGCCTTCTTTTAAAGATAAAAATTGGTGGCCCGGTGTTATTTTTTGTAGTGCAATATTCACTTTCTCTTGGGGATATCTTGTCTTTACAGGAAATGTAAGTAGCATTTGGCCTCTTTTTGGAATCTCTAATCAGCTTTTAGCCGCCTGTGGTCTAATTGTTTGTACTACCATGCTCATCCGTATGAATAGAAATTCTTTTGCTCTTTGTGCCGCTATTCCAGGTGTTTTTATGGCAATCATAACTTTTTGGGCTGGATTTGTCCAAATAACCGATATTTATCTTCCCAAAAAGCAATATCTATTAGCTAGTCTAGCCGCAATTGCTATGTTATTAATGGCAATCGTGTTTTTTGGAACATTTATTAAATGGTTTCATTTATTCAAAATAAAAGAATTGAAAATAGATGTTAATGGTGAAAAGGTTAAAGAAATAGTGGAGAGATAAATAAGAGGAATTGATATCTCTAAAAATATGCTATTATTTTTTCAATAATAAGAGCTCCTGTCAATAACGATGCAAAGAAAATAATATACATTAAAATTAATTTAAAACCATGATAGGATGCTGCCCGGCTATCATTTATTTCTTTATTATTCTGATTGCATTCTAAAAATATTTCAATCTGATAAGCATTTAATCGGTCAGCAATTAATTCATGTTTATTATATTGGGAATCTGAAAATTGTTGATTTATTGAACTATATTTTAATCTTAATTCTTCTGATTCATTCGCATATTTATATTTTCCTTTAAAGCCAATAATATTATGGAGTAAAGATGCTAGCCAAAAAAAGTAGAAAACACAAATACCCACTAAAGAAATCAATACTATCCTAAACACAATTTGATTGCTGCTATTTGGAAAATAAGTATTTATCACATAAAAAATACCGACGATTAAAATTGGAAGTATTGTAAGTGATATAGGTAATGTTTTATCAAATTTATCTTCTCTCTGAAGTTCAAAGTTATATTGCTCTTTTAAAATTTCAAGATATGCGCTTTTAGAATTCATAATTGCAGGTTAAAGTAAAACATCCATAATAGTTTCATATAATTTAACCAATATCATTTATAGTTTTAGAAAATTTAGAATTATTTCATTTTTAAGAACTGCCAAACCATCAAAAACTATAATATTTATGATACATCTATATCACTTAACTTATTTGTGTAATATAAATAATTCGAACATTTTTGCATTATCAAATTAGTTTATATGAAGAAAAGTTTATTAGCTCTTGCATTAGGAGGTTTAGGTATAGGAGTGACTGAGTTTACGATTATGGGCATGTTGCCTGATGTGGCAAAGGACCTCCAGGTTTCGATTCCTGAAGCAGGGTATTTAATTTCTGCCTATGCCTTAGGCGTTGTTGTTGGAGCTCCGTTATTAGTGGTAGGGTTAAACAAATTCTCCCCAACCAAAATATTGATAATACTAATGGCCTTATTTACGATCTTTAACGGCCTTTCCATAATAGCACCTGATTATAACTTTCTTTTAGCATCAAGATTTATTGCTGGACTGCCACATGGAGCATTCTTTGGCGTTGGATCCGTAGTCGCAAGTCGGTTGGCAGATAAAGGAAAAGAAGCGCAGGCTGTAGCAACGATGTTTTCTGGATTAACAATAGCGAATCTATTGGGAGTACCTATAGGAACTTATATTGGACACCATTATTCTTGGAGGTATACCTTTCTATTGATTGCGTTCATAGGGATATTGACCATTTTAGCATTGAAGTTATGGATGCCAAAAACTGAACCTAGGGCCACAAAAGAAAATCCATGGCAGGATTTTTCAATATTTCAGAATAGTAATATTTGGTTTATGGTGTTGATTTTCTCTTTAGGACCTGGGGCATTGTTTGCCTGGATTTCATATATCGCACCATTAATGAGTGAAGTCTCCGGAATCAGCAATAGTTATCTTCCTTACATCATGATTTTGGCCGGATTGGGCATGTTTGTTGGAAATCTGATCGGAGGGAAGCTAACTGATAAATTCTCTCCTGCAACTGTAGTTATATCAGTAATGGGATTACAAATTGTATGTATGCTGCTAATTTACTTTACAGCAAGCAATGCATTAGCCAACTTATTAATGACTTTCCTAACAGGAGTCGCTACATTTGCATTAGTACCTTCTTTAACTTTATTGCTTTTAAATTCCGTTAAATCCGATGCTGAGATGTTAGTTGCATCCTTAGGTCCAGCTTGTTTTAATATTGCAAACGCTTTGGGAGCATATTTCGGTGGTTTACCATTAGACCATGGCTTTGGATATACTTCGCCTGTACTGGTCGGAGCATTAATGTCATTGGCAGGAATCCTAATAACAGTCCTCTATGTTAGAAAAACGAATAAAATAGAAATTATCGAAGAGAAAAATATAGTAGCCGATTAAGCCTTCGGTACTAGAAACATTCCACAAATTGGACATTTATCGCCTTCATTCCCTGAAATTTCAGGATGCATAGGACAGGTATAATTACCTTCGATTTTTTTAATTACAAATAGATTCTCCATAATATGTAGTTATATATACCTATTAAACAATTTCAATATTAAATAGTTCAAATTAATCACTCCATCACATTCATTCACTTTCCTTTCACCCATTATCCTGCAATCCCATAATCCCAAAATCCTGTTCCCTGAGAATCCTATAACGCAAAAAGACCTGTTTCAGCAGGTCTTTCTATTAAATTACATTAAACGTAATTTTGAAGGAGTACTATGCAACGCGAACGTTTACTGCATTTAAGCCTTTTTTACCTTTTTCAACGTCATACGTCACAGTATCGTTTTCACGGATATTATCTCTCAATCCTGTAGTATGTACGAAGATATCTTCACCACCATTATCAGGTGTAATAAATCCAAATCCTTTAGTGTTGTTGAAGAATTTTACTTTTCCTTGTTCCATTGTTATTATATTATGTATTAATGATATTAAAGAGTTGCCCCTTTATTTTGTTACTAATGTATTCAATTTATTATGATGTATTGAGCGGTGAATGGAGTTTTGAAATGCAAAATCAATTGTAACTGCACATTTTTCAATAATAAACTTAGCAGCTGAAAATGCAAAAACTAAAAAAGATAAGTGTGTCCAGATCGGTTTCAGAATAGCGTCGGCAGAGCCTGTGGATATAAAGGTAAGTTAATTATTTGATAAATTATAGAAAATCAAATAAATGACAAATACTGATGTGATTCTCCTCCCAAATTTTTCAATTCTATCATACCTGTTAAAAATAATTAAGTATAAAAATATACTATTTTAAAATTTAAATAGTATATTTACATACTAAATATTTATAATGAATGTTAATTTAATCAAAGACGTACTTGATTTGATTGCAGATTATCAAAATGAGTATGGTGAAAATTGTTTGGGAACTGTTGCAGATTTTAAGCGTTGGATAGTTGAAAATTATAGAGACGAAAACAAATTATCAGAACCTGAATGGGAGGGGAAGGATAATGGCCGTTCCCCAGAAAGTGTGATTAGCACTTTGATTGTACATATGAATAGATATGCAAAGAGTTATTCCAAGTCAGCAATGTTTGGTTCTGATTTTTCCTCTCAAGAGGATTTTATATTTCTGATCACCCTTAAGTCCTTTGGAGAGATGTCTAAAATGGACTTAATTAAAAAGAATGTTCATGAAAAACCAGCTGGAATACAAATTATAAACAGATTAATTTCTCAGGGTTGGGTAGAACAGAAAGATTCTCCTAAAGATAAAAGAAGCAAGGTTTTAAAAATTACAGATTTGGGATTAAGTACCCTAGAAAATCAGATGGATAAAATTAGACATGCTACCAATATTGTAACAGGAAATTTGACCCATCCAGAAAAAATGGAACTGATTCGGTTATTAAATAAACTTGAGGATTTCCATCAACATATATATGATAAGAATATTGATGCTGAATTTTTGTTGGATGAAGCATTGAAAAATAAGAAATAGAAATATGAAAAAGAAAATTGCCATCATAGGATCTGGATTCTCAGGATTATCTGCAGCAGCTTACGTGGCAGCAGAAGGGTATGAGGTTCATGTTTTTGAAAAAAATGCGCGACCTGGAGGCAGAGCTAGGCAATTTTCTACTGAGAATGGCTATGTATTCGATATGGGGCCAAGTTGGTATTGGATGCCTGACATCATTGAAAATTTCTTTTCCGATTTTGGACATACATCTGAAGACTTTTTCCGATTGGTTTCCCTTAATCCACAGTTTGAAATGGTTTTTGAAGAGGGGGGTATCAATATTCCTGAAAATTATCAAGAGCTCAAAGAATTATTCGAAAGTCTAGAAACTGGCGCCGGAAAGCGACTCGACGAATTTATGCAATCCGCAAAATTTAAATATGAAGTTGGAATGCAAAAATTCGTCAATAAGCCTTGCCATTCCTGGACTGAGTTTATTAGCCCGGAAATCGCTCAACATGCTATTAAATTGGATCTCTTAACCAATTTTAGGAAATATGTGTCCGGCTATTTTAAGAATCAGAAACTAAGAACTCTAATGGAGTTTCCAGTTATCTTTTTAGGGGCATCTCCCAAAAACATTCCAGCATTGTATAGCTTGATGAACTATGGAGGGTATGCATTAGGTACACATTATCCCATGGGAGGATTTTATAAACTGGTACTGGCAATGAAGGCCGTTGCTGAACATAATGGTGCAATCTTTCATTTTAATTCTCCAGTTGATAAAATTAACATCTCCAATAAACAGGTAAAATCTTTAAAGGTTAATGGCATAGACCATGATTTTGATGCCGTAATTGCCTCGTCAGATTATCATCATACTGAAACGCTGCTGGATAAGGAGTATAGAAACTATGATGAAAGCTATTGGTCAAAGAAAACATTTGCTCCTTCCAGCTTAATCTATTACCTGGGAATAAACGAAAAAATTCCAAACCTGAACCATCACACTTTATTTTTTGAAAACAATTTGGATAGTCATATTTATGATATTTATTCCGATAAAAAGTGGCCAGAGAAACCATTGTTTTATGCCTGTTGTCCGTCAAAGACAGACTCAAACGTCGCTCCCAAAGATAAGGAGAACCTTTTCCTCTTAATGCCTCTGGCAACTGGATTAAATGACGATGAAAATACCCGCGAAAAGTATTTAAAGGAAATGCTTTCAAGAATCGAAAATCATGCTGGAATTCAGGATCTATATAATAAAATAGAATTTAAACGCAGTTACTGTGTAAGTGATTTTGTTGAAGATTATAATGCTTATCAAGGTAATGCATATGGTCTTGCCAATACCTTAAGTCAAACTGCTGTGCTGAAGCCTAAAATCCGAAATAAAAAATTGAACAATCTATTTTATACCGGTCAATTGACGGTTCCTGGGCCGGGTGTCCCACCTTCAATTATTTCTGGTAAGATCGTCGCTCAAGAAATTAATAATCTTTATAAAAAGACCTATGAAACAACTATTTGATGAACTGTCCTTTTCCGTTAGTAAGGTAATTACTAAAAAGTACAGCACTAGCTTTTCCCTAGGGATTTTGGCCTTGAAACCAAATATTCGAAATGCCATTTATGCCATCTATGGCTATGTTCGATTGGCGGATGAAATTGTCGATAGTTTCCATGGCTATGACAAAGAAAAATTACTCCGTAGCTTAAAAATTGAAACAGATAATGCATTAATTGAAGGCATATCAATCAATCCTATCCTGCAATCTTTTCAAGAAACGGTACATAAGTATAATATTGACCGCAATTTAATCGATCAATTTCTGCATAGTATGGCAATGGATCTCCAAAAGATCGATTATAATTCTGATCTATATAAAGAATATATCTTTGGATCTGCAGAGGTGGTTGGATTGATGTGCTTACAGGTTTTTACAGAAGGCAATAAGGAACAATATGAAAACCTTAAACCCTATGCTATGAAATTAGGGTCAGCCTTTCAAAAAATCAATTTCTTAAGAGACCTGAAAGACGATTACCACCTCCTTGGTAGAACCTATTTTCCAAATATTGATATGCAAATATTCAATAATGAGGTGAAAGAAAAGATTGAAGTAGAAATCCATGCTGAATTTAAGGAAGCTTTGGTTGGCATTAAAAAACTGCCTAGTTCAGCTATGTTTGGGGTATACCTTGCTTATAAATATTATCTATCCCTATTCAAAAAGATTAGGAGAAAATCCTCCCATGAAATCTTAAATAATAGAGTTCGGGTAGCTAACTCTGAAAAGGCTTATGTGGCTTTTAAAAGTTATGTCAGATATAAATCAGCTTGGTTATGATCAATTGGAATTTTATAAGTATCATTTCTATATTCTTATTGATTAGTACATTCTCCTTCGCTACCGATATCGATGAGGTCCGAATAAATTATACCAAATGCATTGAGGATAAAGGTTTGTGTAAATCGATGATTGATAAATTAGAGAATTCCAAATATAAATCAGCAACACATTTGGCCTACTTAGGTGGATTGAGGAGCATCTGGGCAAATCATGCTTCAAACCCATTATCAAAATTAAAAACATTTAAGCAAGGTCGAGAGGATATAGAAGATGCAATAAAAAAAGAACCTCAAAATCCGGAAATTCGTTTCATAAGGCTTTCTATCCAAAAAAATGCACCTTCTTTCCTTGGATATAAATCAAATATCAAAGAGGACAAAGAATTTATTAGAAACAACCGTAAACTTTTAGCATCGGAAGCCGTATTAAAAAATGTCAATAATTTATTGGAGGATTAAATGATATATAAATTGAAACGAGAGCAGATCTTAAAGATTGACTTAGAAACGGCATGGAAATTCTTTTCATCACCTTATAATCTATCAGAGATTACTCCAAATAATATGAAATTTAAGGTTCTGACTAAAGAACTGGAAGAGGAGATTTATGAAGGTATGGTCATTGACTATATTGTTTCTCCTATTTTGAATGTTCCTTTAAAATGGAGGACACTTATTACCCAGGTTGATCAATTTAAGAGTTTTACGGATGAACAGGAGAGGGGGCCTTATCGTTATTGGAATCATTACCATGAATTTATTCCCCATCAAGATGGCGTTTTAATGAAAGATACCGTAACATATGAGTTGCCATTTGGTATGATTGGAAATATAGCGCACAGCTTGCTTGTCAAACATAAACTAGAGGGTATCTTTGATTATAGGAAAGAGATATTAAATAAGTTGTTTAATAAAAAAAGTTAATTATGAATGTCTTGATAACCTTGCTAACTTTTATTTTAATGGAGGGTGCTACCTGGATCATACATAAATATATTATGCATGGGTTCTTATGGATTCTTCATAAGGATCATCATGACCACAGCAATGATGGACCATTAGAAAAAAATGATTACTTCTTTGTCATTTTCGCCATACCAACTATTGCCTTGATGTATTTTGGTTCGTTGGATAATTATAATGAACTGTTTTTCATTGGACTCGGCATTATGCTTTATGGAATGGCCTATTTTTTTGTTCATGATATTTTTATCCACCAAAGAATTAAATTACTATCTAAAACTGAAAATCCTTATTTCCTAGCATTACGCAGAGCTCATAAACAACATCATAAACATACAGGTAAATACCATGGCGAATGCTTTGGTTTTCTATATGTTCCTATAAAATATTTTAAAATGTATTTTAATTCAGTCAAGAAATAATGGAATACACTTATATCCTTATCCTTTTCTTTACAGTTATAATTTGTTTTATAGCATCTTTTGATAAAAGAATTCGTTTCGATCATTATTTTGGAAGGTTCCTTCTAGCTGCTGTCATTGTTGCTATTCCCTTTATAGCTTGGGATATATGGTTTACGGCCCATGGCGTTTGGTGGTTTGATACTAAGTATACCATAGGGTTGGTTATTGCGGGTTTACCTTTGGAAGAGTGGTTGTTTTTTATCTGTATACCATTCTCCTGCATTTTTACATACTACTGTATCGATAAATTTTTCAACCTTAATTGGCTTCAAGGATTCAATAACTTAATAGTTTTTATTACTGTAATTGTCTGCTCATTAATTGCTCTTTTGCATCATGACAAGATCTATACCTTGGTTACAGCCATCGCTACAGTAGGCACCGTTATATTTCTTCATTTCATAGCTCGGGTAGACTGGATTGGAAAAGCTTCATTGGTATTTACAATTCTTATGCTGGGTTTTTTCCCGGTTAACGGCGTTTTGACCGGAACTGGTATTGAAAGCCCAATCGTTAACTATAATCCCGACGATTTTTTAGGTATCCGTTTACTAACCATACCAATTGAAGATGCAGTATATGGATATACGCAGTTTTTGCTCGTTCTCTATTTTTTCAAAAAATTTGCCGCAAAAAAAACGCTAACTAAAAGCTAGCGTTCTTCATCATCCTATTTAATATTCTAAGTCGAAAATTTACTTCTTCAAGGGATTATGCTGTCCTTGACATTTTATAAACCGAAAGATCTTTTTGAAGCATTTTACGTGCAACGTGGATCCTAGTCTTTACGGTACCATCAGGTATCTGTAAATGTTCGGCTATTTCATAATATTTATAACCTTCAAAATACATAACAAATGGTGTATAATAAGCTTCAGGAAGTTTCTTCAAAGCTTCTTGAATATCGGCTCCCATAAATGTATTTTCAGCATTATTTCTAACCGCAGACTTCGAAAGGTCAGCAGCTGTTAATTCCTCTTTCTGAGAAACAATTCCATTACTGATTGTTTTCCTACGATAGTTATTGATAAATGTATTGCGCATGATTGTATAAATCCAGCCCTTTAAATTAGTGCCCTCTTTATAACTGTCAACATACTTGAATACCTTAATTAAAGTATCTTGTAATAAGTCCTCGGCATCGTTGGAATTGTTTGTAAATTTTTTCGCATAATCCATTAATACTTGAGACTGGCCCATCACATCCTTATTGAAGTTAAATTTTCCCATTTTGTTAGTGTTTATAGTTTATGTGTGCTCTTACTTATTCAAACACTATGCGTAAATACATAAAATGGACAAATTAATTATTATTGTTTTGTAATAAATTGTTTAATAGGACTTTATGTGTTTTTAAGAATTATCGTAAAAAAATAAATTGACCAATATAAATAAAGAAATGTCTATAATACACTACATAATTTTTATCAATATTCGGTAATTTTAACATTTCCTTAACACTTTGTAATAAATGATTTCAAACCACATCATTTTATAATTCAACTTAATTCAAGTAGTTTTTTGATTTTTAGAATTATTGTTGAAAACAACATTTAGGTCCTGCAAAAAACATTAATTTTTAATTCTTTTATATCTTTCAAACAGCATGGATTTTAAATAGAATAATATTCGCTTCAATTTCTCACCTTATTTCAATAAGCCTACTTACCAAACGCCCAAACCCTTTAATCTCCAAATTGTCATCAGAAATCTCTAATATTCCGTAAGCATTTTGGTCTTTGGTTTCCACCATGCCTTCCAGCGTAATTAACGGTAAGCCTTCATAATTCACAAAATTACCGGTATGGTGATGCCCACATAATACCGCTTTCACCGAACTAAGGCTTACTAAAACTTTCAATAATTCCTGATTATTTAATATTTCCAAGCCATTCTCTGGCAAAATAGGATGGTGGCTAAATACAATGATATTTTTCCCAGTCCTTTCTGCACGAATAATCTCCTTTTTTAATCATGTCATTTGTTTTCTACTAATTCCACCGTTCCAAGGCTGTACATTTTCTCGACCCAAAGCTTTCTGGCGACTTGCTAATTCCAAATACTCTTTTTCCATCTTTGAACCCTTTTCAACAGCATAAGAAGAAAGTTCATTGCTGTTCAGAAAAATAAAATGCCAATTCCCTTTACTTATAGCATAATAATCATTCTTCATTCCAAACTTTTGATAAAGCTTCGAATCAAATTCCTTCGGGTAATCATGATTACCCAATAGCCCATAAAAAGGCGCATTCAGTTTTTTCAATCTACTTATTACCGGTTCAAGATCCTTAGGGCCTTCATCCACATAATCCCCAAATACAGCTGTAAAATTTAAAGAATCCTGATTCAAAGATTTTATAGCATCATCCAATTTATCCAAAGAAGCCCTGTAGAACCTAGTCTTTCCATCGTCCTTATCGGCATATTGAATATCAGCAATCAAACCAATTCTTAAATTCTGATTATTTTCCTGTGCATATCCATTAACATGAAAAAAAATGAACAATAAAAAACAAAGCTTATAAATTTGATATTTCATATTTGGTTGATTTTTAATTTATATTGTTAAGTACTAAATATAATGCCTTATCTAATTCTGACAAGTACTTTCAATAATATTTAATTAAACAATAGTATATATTAAAATAAAAAATAAGCGACATTATTACGAAATTTTACATCTTATAAAAAAAAGAATAAATACCCACAACATTTTGTTAGTTAAATCCACAACATGAAAAACGATATTTTTGATAGAATTAAATCAGGTGCTACCATAATGCCGAATGACCCAGAAGCTTACAAACTTCGGGAAGCTTCATTTAAGACAAAAGAATTATTAATTAAGATGAATAATTCATCCGATCCTGAGGAAATCCGCGAATTACTAAGCCAAGTAACAGGATCCGACATTGACCCTTCGGTCGGAATTTTTACACCATTATATATCAATTATGGCAAAAACTTGAAGATTGGAAAGA
>JBEBTR010000002.1:0-87625 GCA_040393725.1 Sphingobacterium endophyticum
TCTCACTCTATCCATTTCTTCTCCTTAAGTTAATAAACAGTTCTGTGCCTTTCCTTGCTGGAATGCTATTGTAACAAAGGTCCATTCTTTCAATTTCAAAGGCCTTTTCAAATATGGATACATATTCTTCCTTTGATCCGCCAAATGGAGGCCCTTCTTTTTCAAACTCCTTTCCAAATAATACGCCGACAATTCGGCCATTTTTATTTAAAAGAGAACTTGCCTTATTGGCATATTTAGTTCTTAATTTGGGTTCTAGCGCACAAAAAAATGTTTGTTCTAGCATGAGGTCATACTGCCCTACATGCTCAAAAAAGTCACCCAAAATAATTTCAATATGTGGGTTTTCTTTAAATCTTTTTCTAACATTTTCGATCGCTAAAGGAGCTATATCAATTAAAGTCACCTTTTTAAACCCTTGCTCTAAAAGATATGCTGCTTCATGTGCATTTCCACATCCTGGAATTAGGATTTTTGCATCTTTATCTAGATAACTATCCATAAATGAAACTATAGGAGTAGAAGCGTAGCCAATATCCCAACCCGTCTGTTGGGTTTCCCAACGTTGGTTCCAAAAGTTTCGATCCAATGAAGTTTTCATCTGTTGATTAATCCCTTTAGTGTGTTTCATTTTCAATATTGCGGATAGCAATAGGACAAAATTGAAAATTAATTTTTTATTGCTATGTATCTTTTGTTACATACAGAAATAGTCAATAATTTCTCAATTTTGGTTAAGCTTTCGTAAAGGGAAAGTTTCTCTGTCCAATGGGGATGGATTGTCTTAAAATAATTAATTCAGATTTGGGAATTCCATGAATATAAGATCATATCCTTTTGCCCAATAATCTGGAACTCTTTTTTTTGCTAAAAAGCCTTGTTTATTATAAAACCCTTCAGCAAATTGAGATGTCCTGACAATTAGTCTTTTAATATGAGGTAATTTGCGGATAAGATCTATCCTATATTGCGTAATGGCTGTACCCGCACCTGTATGGTTCTTGTTCTGATCCATAAAATCCCAACTGAGCCTTGCTGTAATTTGATCATCATCATAATTAATCCCGGCAGCACCTAATATTTGATTATTGTCAGTAATGACAAAATAATCTTCAATTTCTTCTTGCAGATAGTTTATTAGATCGGCTATTTCAGATTCTGCAAATGACGTAGGCACATTGGTTTTAAAAATTTTAATAAGTTCATCAAAATCTTGTGGAAGATAAGGTCTAATTTTATAGGATTTCATCTCTTAACTTTTGATTAGTCCATGTTATATCTTTCGAATGACTGCCAATACTTATCCTTATAGAATTCATAATTCATATCCAAAGTATCTTTGTATTTAACCTGTAGATTATGAATTGCTTCAGTTGCTAATCTAAATTCACGGCAAGCTATAAAAGTTTCCCGAAGACCATCCACTGTTTCGGAACCTAAAAATATATATCCAGATAGGCTAGGTAAGGTTAATTCTAGATCATCCTCAAAGGCTGTAATAACTTTATATGTTTCAGCATCAGGAAACCCAGCTTCTCCTTCTGGAGTATAATGGATCATAATAACTAAAATCCAAGGATGTGAGGCTTTATATTCCCAATTTAAAATGGAAGTGTTAAATGTTGAGAGAATCGGTTTATTACCCTCAACAGTTCCTTCAAATCCAGTAAATTCATCATTGCTTGGGTCATGCCTGACATCTTGATATTTCTCAACAAATTCTTTTTCCCTCCAAATAATATAATCCTTTAATTTTTCCAAGGGTATAAGTTCTTCAGTAACACTTTGGGGCCCCTTAACATTAATTTTGTCAATGGATTGGATCATTGTTTCTTCACCTAGGAAATTGTCGAGGAAAATAAATATTCCATTAAGAATATCATCATGAGCTTCTTCATGATATGCATTATAGACAAACATGAGGTCAATTTTATCTGGATAGTTTTCATGTAGAATGGGGTAGAATTGAATATTTTCCCGGTCAAAAGTTAGGTCATGCATTTTTATTGCAAAATCAATATTTTGGGATGCTGGTTTTAGTGCTCTGAATTTCCAGTTATCAATTTCAGGAGCTTCGGCGACTAGTTTCTCTGCCCAAAAAACATTTTGAATTCTACCATCTGGTGTAAAAATCAATTCTGCCTTTTTATCTTCTTCCATACCAACTAAAAAGAATACTTGGGATTCTATTTTGTCCAATTCAGGGGCAAAAATATTAATGAAATTCTCTTCAACATTTTGTCCTGATTTAATTACCTCGTAAAATTCTTGGGCATGGTCCGAGAACCATTTCCAAAATTCAGCATAGGTTTTATTATTTTGGTCAAGGTTTTTTTGTTGATCGAAATCTGCCATATTATTCTATTTTAACGTCGTTATGATTTATTCAATTTCTTAAATATAAGGATATAAAAAACCCTATCCTACAATAAATAGGATAGGGTTTTAAAAAATATTAAAAAAGAATTACGCTAGAGGTTCTGGCGCTTCTTCTTCAAATAATGGAAGTTCTTTGATAATATTATACCAAGAAATGATTTTTTTGATATCAGATGAATATACTCTAGCTTCATCATGGTTTGGGGCTACTTCACGGAAATATTCACGTAAAGTATTTCCATCAGCTTTGATGTCAGGAGTATTTCCGCCATTGTTTTTGATGGTTTCAAATACATCTAATAAGCGAATTTCATCATCTTCACCATAAATAGTGATATCCTCAAGAGTAGCCATTTTTGTAGTTGAAAGATTCACTACGGATTTAATTTTGCTGCCATCTAAAGATTCTAATACGAATCCACCTTTGTTTTGTCCGATCAATTTAAATAAGCCTGGTTTCCCAGTCACTGATACTAATCCTCTTAAATTCATTTTTTTATTAATTTGAATTAATCTTCAATAATTTCTACAGCTAAAATACGATCACCTTGACGGATATCATCAACGATATCTACATTTTCGATAACTTTTCCGAAACATGTATGATTACGGTCTAAATGTGCTGTATTGTTACGACTGTGACAAATGAAGAATTGTGATCCTCCTGTATTTCTTCCTGCGTGAGCCATCGAAAGAACGCCACGATCATGGTATTGGTTTTCACCAGTTAACTCACAATCGATTTTGTATCCTGGGCCACCAGTACCTGGCATTCCTGTAGCGCCTTCACGAGTGTTTGGACAGCCACCTTGGATAACGAAATCAGGAATAACACGGTGAAATGTTAATCCATCGTAATATCCTGATTTAGCTAACTTGATAAAGTTTGCCACTGTATTTGGAGCATCTTCTGTGTAAAACTGCACAGTCATGTCGCCTTTTTCTGTTTTAATTATTGCTTTGCTCATGATATCTATCCTTATTATTATAATAGGCTACAAAGATAACGTTTCTAACTAAATTCTAAAGGTCGACTAAAAAGATGTTGATAATCAACATTTAACGTGCTGTTAATTTCTTTTTATTTACTTTAAGGAAAGAAAATTTCAATATAATTTTATGCAGAAACTTGTCATACGCGAATGGGCTGAATTGGATAGGCCAAGGGAAAAATTATTAGAACATGGAAGAAGGTCGGTTTCAGATGCCGAATTGTTAGCGATTTTGATTGGTTCAGGTTCAAGACGAGAGACTGCAGTAGCTCTATGCCAGCGCCTGCTTAGCTCAGTTAACAATGATTTATTTCAATTGAGTAAATTAGATGTGAAGGATTTATGTCAATTCAATGGCGTAGGAGAGGCTAAAGCAGTTACGATCATTGCAGCCTTGGAATTGGGAAGAAGAAGACAAGAATTCAATATCCAAGAAAAACCAATAATCAACAGTAGTAAAAAAGCTTACGATTTTATCAAACATGCTTTAGAAGATTTGAGTCACGAAGAATTTTGGGTCATATTTTTAAATACTAGCTGCAAAGTTTTAGAGAAAAAGCTTATCGGCCGTGGGGGTAATGATTTTACCCCGGTTGACGTTCGAATAATTTTAAGGAATGCATTATTAAATAAGGCAAATTCTCTGATTTTGATTCATAATCATCCTTCCGGGACGCTTAAACCAAGCGAGCCTGATAAAGTGCTCACCAAAAAGATTTCTTCAGCTGCTAAAATAATGGATATTCATGTTCATGACCACCTCATCATAACTGATAATGGTTATTTCAGTTTTAGGGATGAAGGTCTATTAAATTGATTTCTTATCCTAGGTCAATGAAAAATAAAACTTAATGCTGGATACTTGTGTTATAAAAAAAAGAAAAAAGATGGCAAAAATTTTTTATCACCCTGCTGAATCGCGTGGTCATGCAGACCATGGATGGTTGAAATCGAATCATACTTTTAGTTTTGCAGGATATATGAATTCAGAGCGCATGAACTTCGGAGCCCTAAGAGTGCTGAACGATGATTATGTTGCTGGAGGGATGGGATTTGGTCGACATCCCCATAGTAATATGGAAATTATATCGATTCCATTAGAAGGGGAATTAGCACATAATGACAGCATGGGAACAGGATCTGTTATCAAAAAAGGAGATATTCAAGTAATGAGTGCGGGAACTGGAATTGAACATAGTGAATACAATCATAGTGAATCTGAACCAGTTAAATTTTTACAAATTTGGATAATTCCGAACGAACAGAATGTTGAACCGCGTTATGATCAGCAAAGTATAGATTTCGATGCTGCTAAGAACAATTTTCTTCAAATACTTTCTCCTGATCCAGAGGATAACGGAGTTTGGATTCATCAAAATGCTTGGTTTCATATTTCTGTGTTTGATGCAGGATTTACAAGACAATATGTTCTTAAGAACCCTGAAAATGGCCTATATATTTTTGTTTTAAATGGTGATTTGGATGTGGAAGGTCAGAAAATGGAAACTAGGGATGGATTAGGAATTGTTGGAGCAAAGGATGTGAAAATAAAGGCCGATACAAAAGCAGAGTTTTTACTGATGGAAGTCCCAGTAAATTAAAATAACCATATTTGTTCTTGTCGTTAAGAGTTAGAAACTATCCTCTTACCTTTTTGGGAGCTTTTTACAATTAATATTAGATCATCTCCCAATTCTAAAAAACCATATTCATAACAGAATTTGTATTCATGTCCTTTGGCAGTAGTTATTCTGTGGGTATGATAGCTGAACGAGTAACCTTCAGTAAGTAATTTGTTCATATTTATTTTATACATTTTTTCATCAGCTAAAAATTGTTTCAATATTTTCCGATTCTTTTTCAATTGTTTATTTATAATATTCAAAATATTATTTTCCTTGCTGTTTATTCTATTGTTAAAGGCATTTCTACAACTGTCATTGCAAAATCTTTTGTCTGTTCTTCCTCTTAACTGCGAACCACATTCCTTACAAAACTCAGTATTCATATTTTCTTATTAGTTTTTAAACGATTATAACCACTTATATCCGACTTTAATTAGTTGATTTCCGTATAATTTATTGGATCATTTAGAATTTTGTTTCAGATACTTAGCTAAGATAAATTAATTAAAAGAAAAATAAATATCTAAAATAGAAATATATTATGAGCACTTTAAGAAATTCAGTTCAGTTATTAGGTCGATTAGGAAAAGAAGCAATTGTGAAAATGAGTAGTAATGGAAAACCATATTGTTACCTCAATTTAGTTACAAACGAATATGTAATGAAAAAAAATGGTGAACATTTTGAAAAGAGCCAATGGCATACCATAGGAGTATGGGGCGAAATGACAGAAAAATTGAAAAATAAGGGAAAGAAAGGTAGCTTATGGTTAATCCAAGGCACGATAGAATATAGACAGTATGCGGATATTAATGGTGAATTGAAGAATTTCTGTGAAATAAAAGCAAATAAAATTATGTTTTTAACAGATTCTTTGGGAACGAAGAAACCGTTAGAACATCAAGTAAAACTCTAAAAAGAAAGGTAGGTGAATGAAAAATTCACCTACCTTTTTTAATATGTCTTCAGATTTTATGGATGTTGCCAGCCAGCAATTTTTGATACTGTTCTAGGTATGTCAACATTATCCATTTTTTTATTGAATTCTTGAGCGCCAACACCGATTGCAAAAACTGGAATATAAGCAGCAGAATGGCTTCCTGATGCCCAACTGATAGATGATGCTTTATTTAAGGCCTTAATAGCCAAAGAAGCGATCTTATCAGAAGTTGCATATAAGCTTTTACTGGTTTCGTTCTTATGTTCAATAAAGCTCTTTTCATAAGCTTCATGAAGACTATCATTGTCTTCTTCGCTTAATTTTATTGATTTCCATAAACCTAATTGCTGGCCTAAAAATTCTTTTAATTGATCCCAGCTTGCTGATGCATTTTTATTACGGAAATCATTTATCAATAAGGACAAAGCTTCTTGAGAAATTTTTTGGTTTTCAAGATTCTTAACTCTTAAAGTAGAACTGCCATTTCCAACGCCGATTCCGCCTGTTTCATGGTCAGCAGTAACAATAATTAAGGTTTCCTCAGGATGTTTTTTGTAGAAGTCATAAGCTTTTTGAACCGCATTATTGAAATCCAATACTTCATGAATTGCTGTCGCTCCATCATTAGCATGTGATGCCCAATCAATTTTTCCTCCTTCAACCATTAAGAAAAATCCTTGATTACCTTGACTTAAGGTTTCAATTGCTGCTGAAGTTATTTCCGCTAGATTCAAATCTCCTGGTTTTTGGTCAATAGCATATTTTAAGGATACGTTATCTGTTCCTTTTTTGTTCATTAGAATCAGCTTATCAGATTTGTTCGCTTTTTTAAAATCATCTAAACCATACAATAACTTATATCCTGCTTTTTCTAATTGCGGGAAAATAGATTGTACTTCTTCTTTTTTTGCATTCGTTGTAGGTTTTAAGAATCCTGATCCAGCGAAGAAATCAAACTTTGATTTTATTATATCCAGGCCAATTTCATAATACATATCCCGATCAGGCTGATTAGCGAAGAATGATGCTGGTGTAGCATGGTCAATACTTACTGAAGTGGTAATGCCAACTTTCATTCCTTTTTCCTTTGCTAAATAGGCAATACTCTTATATGGTTTAACACCGGCGCTATCCATTGCAATTACACCGTTTTTAGTTTTATAGCCAACAGCTAAGGCAGTACCACCAGCTCCTGAATCGGTTACTCCATGAGAAAGAGAATGAGACGTTGCAAATGTTGCATATGGAAATTGACTAAAAACCGTTGGGTACACAGTATTTTTATTGTCTAGAGATGCTTTGTAAACTTCCGCTGCTTGAACTTGATTTAATCCCATACCATCACCGATCATAAAAAAGATGTACTTGGGTTGTTTTTGAGCAAATGCTGAGCCTACAAATAAAAATAAGGCAATTAATACATTTAAAAATTTAATATTCATTCCTATTCGAATTAGTTTGTTTACAAAAGTAAGGTTCTAACATTAAGATAATGTTAATTACGAAAGTGAAGGCTATGCAAACAAAATGTTACATGGATTGTTTTTTTGATTGTACTTATAAACTAAGGTTATGGAAAACAATTTAATACAACTTGCCCAGTCTTATTTTAATGAGCAAACGTATAGCACGCTTGCTTCTCAAGAAAACATTTCTGTAGAGCAAGCAAAGAAAGGAATTGATACAGTTATTCCTTCGTTATTCTTAGGCTTACAAAAAAAATCTGGTCATGGATTAGGAAGTCTATTGGAAACATTAAAATCAAGTTTTTCTGGATTTAATTTCAATGAGATATTGAGATTTAGTCCTTCAGTTCAAGAAGTTCCTCAACAGGGAGATACGACGAGAACTGTATTAAGCTCATTGTTTGGGAATGCTTTTGATCAAGTAATTCCAAATACGGCAAATTTTTTAGGTTTAAATACCAATAGTCTAATTAGATTATTCTCGGCTGGTATTCCAGCTGTTATTGGCGCATTAACCAGTAATGGATCAAGATGGGACACGACTTCCATCGAAGCTGACCTCAATAACAACAGGAGTAATTTTTTAAAGGCTCTTCCAGTAGGACTACCTTTAAATATATTAGGTGAAAATCCAATCGAAACAGTAGTGCCTGAAGAAAGAGAAATCCTTACAACGGAAACAATTGTTGACCCGGCGAGAGATGTAATTTTAGAAGATCCTGTTATCCCAGCATCGGCACATATTAAAAGACATGATGAACCGCCTGCAGCCCTTCCTCCAGCAGAAGAAGAACGCAAAAAAGGAGCAGGCTTATGGTGGATTTTAATTCCAATTATTTTATTGTTGTTATGGTTTTTCTTCGGTAAAGGATGCAATCGTGAAGAAGCGCCAGTTTCAGATGCTCATGTGGATTCGTTAATTACAGATTCAGTAGTAACCAATGATACCGTTACTGCTCCAGCAGCAGAGATCGTTCGGGAAAGCATCATGGTTACTTTGCCGAATAACACAACAATTAATGCATATAAAGGTGGTATCGAAGATCAATTGGTACAATTTTTAAATTCAGATTATAAAGGTCTTTCAGATGAAGAATTAAAAGATCGTTGGTTTGATTTTGATAACTTAAATTTCGCAACAGGCACAGCAAATATCCTTCCTGAAAGTCAGGTTCAAGTAGATAATTTAGTTGCCATTTTGAATGCATTTCCAGATGCAAAAATCAAATTAGGTGGATATACAGATAAAACTGGCGATGAGGCATTTAACAAAAAATTGTCTAATGATAGAGCAATAGCTGTAAAAAATGCTTTTGAAGCAAAAGGAGTTGGTGATAGAGTAATGGCTACTGAAGGTTATGGTTCAGAATTTGCAAAATTTCCTGCAGACGCTCCTGAATCAGATCGTGTAAAAGATAGACGAGTTGCAATCAGTGTAAGAAAATAAAAACAGATAGATTATTTAACAGCCCAATTTGATATTGGGCTGTTTTTTTATTGAATAAGGTATTGTTATTTTTGCGACATGCTTACACAGACACAACAAGACATGATCCGAGGGGATTTTGAGAAATTCTTAAATTCATTAAGATCAAAGAAAAGATCGATAGACTTTGATTTATTTGGCGAATATGCTGTATCTATTTTAAACTTTTACGTTGGCAGTTCTTTATTGACCATACAAGAAAAATCGGATGCTGCGGACATTCTAGTTCGACTTTTTAATGCAGGACTGGGCAATAGAATCAGTCATTCGGATTTAAAAGAAATCGCGGCTTCGGTCATTCAGGATCCAACTTTGGATTACAGCATTATTCAGCCTGTTTTTGATCTATAATCAAGCCTCCTGTACAGTCCATTTTAATTTTGAAATATCATATCCTGATAACTCAGCATATTTTAAATAGGCTTGTTTCCTGCTTTCGTCTATTTCTTTGGTCCTGGAAAGAATCCACATATAATCTAGATTATCACCGAAGATTAATGCATCTTGATAATTATCATCAATTTGAACAATGTGATAACCTGAATAAAATGGACCAAAAAATGAAACTTTTAAACTCCCTTCATTTACTTCAGCAGCATATTTGGCTTTCCCAATACTCGTTTTCTTTTTACCAGAGATCGTACTAACCCCTTCATTTTTTACCTTAACCGACCCATCTTCATTTAAGCTGTATTCAGCAGTGACATTTTTTAAGTTCTTTTCCCAAAAGAAATCCAACCTGGCAATCTCATACCATTTTCCAAGGTATTTTTGAAGGTTGAAATTTTGAATGACTTCTACTTCAGATTTAATAGGTTTTAAATAATTGTAAATAACAGAGCCTAATGCTACTGCTGATAATGTTATAAGGGTTTTCTTTTTATCCATCGTAATAATTTTAAAGGAAAACAGCTTAAACTAGATAAATGTTTAAAGAGATTCCTAGTTTTGCATAAAATTAAAAAAATTGTATTCAAGAGAAGAGGCAAAGCGAATTAAGGAATCCTTTTGGACTAGTTTTGGTCAATATATGGCACCAATACCTAGTTCTGATGGTGAAAAAGTAACTTGGGTAAATTATAAAACTGGGATTCGCTATCTTTTTTTTCGGATGGAGGCTAGCAACAAGATTGCCCAGATTGGAATAGAGATAGCTCATCCTGATGAGGGTATTAGAGCATTGGTTTTTGAACAATTCAAAGAATTCAAAGTGGTTTTAAATGCCGAATTGGATGAGGAATGGATTTGGGATGACCTTCATTTTGACGAATATGGGAAGGCAACGGCGAGGATTTATACGGAAGCCCGAGGTTTGAGTGTGTTTAAAAAGGAAGACTGGCCAGAATTGATTCAATTTTTTAAGCCTAGAATAATAGCGTTAGATAGTTTTTGGTCGATGGCAAAATATGGATTTGAAATTTTTAAATAATAGATTGGTTTATGAAAATTGTTGGTAGGATTATAGTTTGTTTAATGGTAATTATCCAGACCCAGGAAGTTTTTGCTTGGGGGATGACAGGACATCGGGTGATTTCTGAAATTGCAGAACAACATTTAACGAAAAAAGCAAAGCGGAATATCCAAAAATTAATGGGACATCAAAAATTGGCATATTGGTCCAATTGGGCAGATTTTATTAAATCTTCACCGGATACTGTTTTATTGAAGACAGGTACATGGCATTTTTTGAATACACCTGGTAACTTGACTCATGAACAGTTTTTGGTAGAACTTCAAAATTCCCCGGAACAGAATTTATATAAAGCCTACCAAAGAGTAAAAAAGGAGGTTGTAAATAAGGATTTGTCCCTAGAACAGAGGCAGCAAGCTTTATATTTTATGATTCACCTATTGGGCGATGCACATCAACCTATGCACGTGAGTAGGGCAGAGGATTTGGGAGGAAATAAAATTGCCGTAACTTTCTTTGGCAAAGGATCAAACATTCATAGAGTTTGGGATAGTGATTTAGTAGATAATGAAAAATGGTCTTATACTGAATATGCTCGAGTATTAGATTATGAAAAATATTTTTTCAAGCAATATACCCAATCTACATTTGAAGATTGGCTCTATGAATCACATGAATTAGCAAACCTTATTTATGATGATGTGGCTAAGGACAATAAACTTTCTTATGATTACATCTTTAGATTCAAAGATCCTATGGAGAAAGCATTATTAAAAGCTGGACTTCGATTGGCTAAAGAATTGAACGAAGTTTTTGGATAGATCAAGATTTATAAATTGCAGAAGCGCCCATTGTAGGGCGCTTTTTTAGTTTTTTTAGCTTTTTATCAATTTAATTCCTGGATTAATTGGAGAGGGTCCAATCAAAATACGATCCCTTCGCATTAAAAGCTCCATTTTCAAACTTAAAATTGAAATCGATGTAATCATTCGAACAGCTTTCCATATCAGAACAGCAAAACCTACGATCAATATCAAATTTCAATCGAAATGAACCTTTATTTTTTACATTGTCAAAAATGAAATTAGAAATTTTCAAATTGTTGATTTCAGGACTTCCATCCTTATTGCCTAAAATATCAAATATAAAATCTTTTAGTTTAGCTAATTCATTTGGCTGTATATACTTCAATAAATTGCTAGATTCTTCCAAAATAGAGGAAAAGTGATTATTGTCGATTTGAAGATTAAAAGTATATTCTTTAGCATCCATATTTTAATAATTTTTCAATTTGTATTTTATCTGGAAAATGTTCCTCAACCAGTCTAACTTTTACTTGAATATTTGCATTTAATAATTTTAAAATAGCGCAGAATAATAAGTATTCATTTATTCTTAAATTAAACTTTTCATTATTTCTATTAAATACAATCTTACTGCCATCTGTTGTGAAATAGTTTGTTTTAAGTTTTTTAAAATTTACCTCTTCGACCAGAATTTGAAGTTTTTCTTCCCATTTAGCACATAAATTCAAAATTGTTTGTTCAAAAATGTACTCAACAATAAATTTTGTTAATTTCTCATGAGATTTAAATAATAATGCTGGTTTAGAATAATAGATAATGTTGTTTTTGAGATAAGGTTTTGATTGGCCGTCGGATAAGGGTTTGACTGAAAATGATTTATCAAATAAATTTATTGTAAAAAACTCCAAAGAAATGCTATCAACTTTGGGTTTTAATTTATTTTTTTTTGAAAATTGCTTTACGAATAAAACCACTTCATCCAAAGGCAAAGTTGCTGCAGCATAGATGACTGGCAAATCAGGATTTTTGTGATCCAATCGGATAGATTCATCATCTGTACTTATTAATTTGTATGATTTGTTTTCAATCTGGATGATCATAAGCACAAAATACTAAAACGTTTCTTTTATATTCCTCAGTTTATATAAAAATAGTTACTTCGAGAATTTTTATAGAATCATTATGTTTGCATAAGAACTTACCTAAGTTTTAAAACAAAAAAGGTTAATTATGAAACAATATGTATTAATGGCTGCGTTATTTGCAAGTTCTGGTTATGTTTTTGGCCAAGAGCATCAAGCAATTAATGTTTCCTACATGGACAAATCAGTACGTCCACAAGATGATTTCTACAATTACGTGAATGGTAATTGGATGAAAACAGTCGAGATCCCATCCGATAAGGCTCGTTGGGGTTCTTTTGATCAGTTAAGAGAGAATACCGATGAAGCAACTCTTAAAATCCTTAAAGAATCTTTAAACAGCAAATTTGAGAAAGGGACTGATGGCCAAAAGATTGCAGATCTATATAAGTCTTATGTAGATTTTGATACCCGTAATAAATTGGGTTATACACCAATACAACAGCAATTGAAAGATATCGATCAAGTAAAAAACTTGAAAGATTTAAATGATTATTTTGTAAAATATGGTGCAATAGGAGGAAACCCATTCTTCGGAGCCTATGTTTATGCCCATATGAAAAACAGTAATATGAATGCTGTTTATTTAGGAGGTGGAGGATTAGGACTCGGCCGTACCTATTATCAAAAGGAAGATGCTAAAAATACAGAAACCTTAGGGAACTACAACCAATATATCAATGCATTATATGGCAAGGTTGATCCCAAAACTCGTGATCTAAAAGGTCCTAAAGTCATTGAATTTGAAAAATTAATTGCTTCAAATTTAAAGACTGTAGAAGAGATGCGTGATGCTCAAAAACGTTATAATCCAGTTGCTGTGAAGGATTTGGGCAAAATGGTGAAAAATATGGATGTTGCAAAATATATCCAAACTTTAGGCTTCAAAGCTGATACAGTAATTATTGGAGAATTGAAGTATTATCAAAATCTTGATAAGATCGTCAATCAAGAAAATATCCCTGTCATTAAGGAATATTTGAAATTCCATGTTATGGATGATGCCACAGGTTATTTAACAAGTGACTTAGATGAATTATCGTTTGACTTTTATGGAAAGAAATTAAGGGGGCAAAAGGAGCAACGCGCATTAGATAAACGCGGACTTGAATTTGTCAATGGCAATGCAGGCGAATTATTAGGAAAATTATACGTAAAAGAAAATTTCCCAGCAGAAGCAAAAGCCACCTGTGAGGAGTTGGTTCAATATTTAATCAAATCATTTGATCAACATATTAAAGATTTAGCTTGGATGTCACCAACAACCAAAGAAAAAGCTTTAGAAAAATTATCCAAATTCACTGTTAAAATAGGATATCCAGACAAATGGAAGGATTATTCAAATCTTCAGGTGGGAACGTCATTAATTGAAAATGTAAATAATGTTCGTCGTTGGAGTTTTGAGGAGAATTTGGCAAAACAAGGAAAACCGGTAGACAAATCGGAGTGGGGTATGACACCACAAACGGTGAATGCGTATTACAGTCCGTTGTTTAATGAGATTGTTTTCCCTGCTGCTATTTTACAGCCACCTTTCTATGATTATAAAGCGGATCCTGCTGTTAATTTCGGTGGTATTGGTGCTGTAATTGGCCATGAGTTATCCCATGGTTTTGATGACTCAGGTTCTCAATATGATGGAAATGGTAATTTGAACAACTGGTGGACAGATGAAGATAGAACCAAGTTTGAGGCAGCTGCTGATGCATTGGTTGCTCAGTTCGAGTCATACGAGCCAGTACCAGGGGTTTTTGTTAACGGAAGATTTACATTAGGTGAGAATATTGGTGATTTGGGTGGTTCATCAGTTGCCTTTGATGCCCTTCAAATGTACTTAAAAGATAAAGGTAATCCAGGACTGATCGATGGCTATACGCAGGATCAGAGATTTTTCCTTTCTTGGGCAACAATTTGGCGCGCAAAAACAACGGATGAATTTGTTGTGAATCAGGTGAAAACTGATCCACATTCACCTGCGCAATATCGTGCAACAGGTCCAATCATTAACCTGGATGCCTTCCATAAAGCATTCGAGACAAAAGAAGGCGATAAATTATATCTTCCAAAAGATAAGAGAATCGTTATTTGGTAATCCACATCACATAAAAAATAAAGCCACTAATTTAATTAGTGGCTTTGTTTTTTATTTAAATTTCAGATTAAGCTGAAGTATCGTCTATTGTTGCATCAGGAGCATTTTCCTGAACGGATTTTATACCATTGCTTCGGCCAGCTTCGCTTTCATACATTTCACTGGTACCAATTATCTGTCCATTTCCTGCTTTTAAATTGAAATAGAACTTACCATTTTTTGCAGTGATCTTGTCGAATTTTGCAGTGTCTTGTGAATTTTTCTTTACAGAACTAATCCCGTTTTCACAAGCTGCCTTAGTAGTATATCCTTCACTACTTAAAATTACCTGACCATTTGCAGCTTTGAGGTTGAACTGGAATTCCCCATTCTTCCTTGTTGAAATTACAAACTTTCCCATAGTTTAAATTATTTAGTATATACTAATTTACTAAAATTCAATAAATCCCGCATATCGTTTTAACAAAAATTCAGGAAACTATCTTTCCATCTACATAATACCAAATATTCTGAATCCTTTGAAAGCGAGACTTTTCGTGGTGACTTTGTTCAGTACCTTTTGAATCTAGATATTTAGCAATAAATTCTACGGTGTTTTCAGTGACTTTAATAATTTGTAATCCTATCCATTGGTTTTCCTTGCTCCATTGTTCAATTTCTGATTTTTTTTGAAATCTTCTAGTTTGAGGATGGAAGGTGTCGTAAAGAAAATTTACATGCTTTAAGGTGAATGCTGAATATCTTGCTCGCATGAGTTGTTCGGCAGAAATTGCAGATTTCGGGTCTTGATGAATGATTTTACAACAATCTGCATAAGTTAAGGAAGACCCACAAAAACAATTCTTATTCATATTCAATAGATTAGCAATTATCCAAAATATTATCCTTAGTTGGTCTAATACTTGTTTTGCGAAGATACAGATGTTTCTAATTTCACTGAAATATCTATATAAGTATTGTTACAAACTATTAATTGAAAATCGCCGTTATAAAGGCAAACATTAACCCTTAAATGACAACATTGAAGAATGAATTAGTTGGTACATGGCAACTACTATCCTATATAGAAGTACCTATTAATGGTACAGACTCTAAATTTCCGATGGGACAGAATCCTAAAGGATTATTAATATATGGTGCGGATGGCTATATGTCCGTTCAGATTTCAAATTCGGAGCGTGGTAATTTTAGTTCTGATGATCGTTACTTAGCAAAGGAGGAGGAATTAAAATCTCAAGTGAAAGGATTTATTGCATTGGCAGGTACGTATAAAATTGACAACATAAATGCAATTGTACAATATGCCATTACTACTTCATCGTTTCCAAACTGGGAAGGCCAGATTCAAGAGCGTAAAATAGACTTTGAAGGTGACATCCTATATCTGAAATCTGTAGATCCCATTCTGTCTGATGGAATAAAAGTAAATAGCTACATGACTTGGCGGAGAGTTGAGAAGGAAGAATACCTTTCTAGGAGGGAAAGATTTATGGAGATAACGGGTTCAAAACAGTCAAGAACGCAGTTTGAGGACTTTGAATAAAAAGTTGTGTACGATATAATTTTTTACATTTAGATGTATCTAATTTTTTTTCAAAATTCCGTACCTTTGTGCCATCAATTCAAGCTATGAGTGACGCTATAAAACACGAGTGCGGAATCGCACTTATCCGACTTTTAAAACCCCTGTCTTATTATCAAGAAAAATACGGTACGCCCTATTATGGCATCAATAAATTGTATTTGCTTATGGAGAAGCAACACAATAGAGGTCAGGATGGAGCGGGTATTGCAACAATTAAATTTGATGTAAAACCTGGTAATCGATATATCTCTAGGTATAGAGCGATGGGGTCAAGCGCAGTCGCGGAAATTTTTGAATATGTTCAGAAGAAATTTGCGGCTGTAAACAAAGCATTTCCGGAAGAGTCTAAAGATACTCAATGGTTAAAGGATAATGTAAGTTTTACCGGGGAGGTTTTGTTAGGCCACCTACGTTACGGTACCCACGGAAAAAACAGTATTGAAAGCTGTCATCCATTCTTGAGACAGAACAATTGGATGTCTCGGAATCTTGTTGTTGCCGGAAACTTCAATATGACAAATGTTGATGAATTACTGCAGCAGTTATATGATTTAGGTCAACATCCAAAAGAACAAGCTGATACAGTAACTGTTTTGGAAAAAATTGGTCACTTTCTAGATGAGGAAAACCAAAAACTATTCGATAAGTTTAAACAGGAAGGCTATTCTAACATTGAGATTTCTGCTCAGATAGCAAAGAATATTGATGTTTCGAAAATATTAACTCGTTCTGCAAAAACCTGGGATGGTGGATATACAATCGCAGGGATTTTTGGTCATGGGGATGCTTTTGTAATGCGCGACCCGGCAGGGATTCGTCCGGCATTTTATTACCAAGACGATGAAGTATTGGTTGTAGCATCTGAACGACCTGTTATTCAAACAGCATTTAACATCCCATTAGGAGCTGTTAAAGAAATTAAACCTGGTCATGCTCTTATTGCGAAGAAAGATGGTACGGTGAGTGAAGAAATGTTCCGTCAGCCTGTGGAACAAATGTCTTGTTCATTTGAGCGGATTTATTTTTCAAGAGGTTCTGATGCAGATATCTATCAAGAACGTAAATCACTTGGAAAATTATTAATCCCTCAGGTCTTAAAAAGTATCAACAACGACATTAAGAATACGGTTTTCTCTTTTATTCCAAATACGGCTGAAGTGTCATATTATGGAATGATGGAAGGTATTAATCAATATGTCAGAGATTGTCAAAAAGAGGCTTTATTAAATCGTGCAGATAAGATTTCTGATGAAGAGCTTAATGAGGTATTAGATTTAAAGCCACGATTTGAGAAACTGAATGTTAAAGATGCCAAGTTGCGTACATTCATTACCCAAGATGCTGACCGTCAGGATATGGTTCAGCATGTATATGATACGACCTATGGTATTGTTAATGATCATGAGGATACCATCGTAGCAATTGATGATTCTATCGTTAGGGGTACAACCTTAAAACAAAGTATATTAACTATCCTTGATCGATTGAACCCGAAGAAGATAGTCATTGTTTCTTCTGCTCCACAGATACGTTATCCTGATTGTTACGGAATCGATATGTCGAGAATGTCTGAGTTTGTTGCATTTGAAGCTGCAGTATCTTTATTGCGTAAAAACGGATTGGCCCATGTCATTGATGAGGTTTACCAAAAGTGCCTAGCATCTGTTACCATGCCTAAAGATCAGGTTGAAAATTATGTAAAGGCTATTTACGAACCTTTTACGGATGAACAGATTTCTCAAGAAATTTCTAAGATTGTTAAACCGCATAATTTGAAAGCGGAATTGGAGGTTATCTTCCAAACTTTAGATAATTTACATCTAGCATGTCCTAATCATAAAGGGGATTGGTACTTTTCCGGAAACTACCCAACACCAGGAGGTAATAAAGTCGTTAATCGCGCATTTATGAATTGGATGGAAGGTAAAAATGTTAGAGCCTATTTTAGTTCTTAAACTAATAAAATATATAAAAAAGGGTCAAGATTTATCTTGACCTTTTTTTATAATTAGACAATTGGATATATCATTAAAAAGCCCCTAATTTTCTTAGGGGCTTTTGGATTATTGTATTCAGATGTCTTTTAAATCTAATTTAATACGGTTTTAGATTTTGTTGTTTCCTCATCATGTTGAGTTGCAATCAATGTATTCGACGGTAATATTGGGTTTTTCTTAACAAGTTTTGTGCTTGCTAAATATTCTTTATTGCCGGCGTAAATATACATGAGACTACCTCCCTTGATTGTATTGATGATTGGCTTAGTCAATTCTCTTGGTAGAGCAGGGCAACCGTAACTTCTTCCTAACCTTCCAGTTGACTTTATAATATTCGTACTACAATAATCAGCGCCGTGTACCACGATTGCTCTTGGTCTAGCTTGATCATTGATACCTTTTTCCAAACCATCTAGTCTTAATGAGAATCCATTTCCTCCGTTGTAGGTTTCTTCTGCAAAATAGAAACCTAGAGAACTCTGAAAAGATCCATGTTTGTTTGAGAATGACGTAGCAAACTTTTCGCCGCTATTTCTGCCATGAGAAACGATGTTGTGGAATATAAGCTTTTTTGCTTTCATGTCTAAGACATACATCCTTTTCTCGGTAGAGGGTAGGGTAAAGTCAATTATCGTCATGATGTTCTTGTTCTTCGGGCTTAATTGGTTATAACCTTGCATAGCTTGCTCGAAGGCGTCCCACTTAATGATCCCTTGTAACCTCATTTCATCATACAACTCTTTAACAGGGTCTTTCTCTAATTCTACTTTTGTTTGGTTGATTTCAATAGGAGCGTTTACTTGCTGAGATTTGTTTAGGTCTCCAGAAATACTGGAGGTAGCAATAGCCCATAATGAAATAATCAATAGTTTATTCATAAGCACATTTTCCTAGTCTTCTAATACAAAGCTAGGAAAAATATGACAATCAAAGTGTTAAATAAGGTTTTAATCAATTACAACCACCAGAGATTTAAAGGGTTTTGACGTATCATAAACAAATTTGGCATGAGATGACGCGTTTCTGACACACATATGTGACCTAGGGGTCGTACCCAATGACCATGAATATTCTACGATTTTTCCTTTAGGATTGTTGACTGGAACTCCATGAATATAACCTCCATTTGTGAATCTAGAAGCATATGGAGCAAATCCTTCTATCGTTGTTGTTCCGTCTCCATAATAGAACATTTTTGGTTTTTGTTCCTGAACCATAAATATTCCTACCGGGGTTTCCATCTGATGTGGAGGTTTATGTAGACCAGAAGTTGCAGGATTCATACTTCTAATTTTCCATTCATTTTCACCAGTACGCTCCACTGTTAAAATATTTTGATTTGTAACATCTACAAAATTTACATGGGTAATTTTCAAAGAATCTCCGATAGATTTAACATATCGTTTGGGTACAAACCAGGTACCATCGAATGAAATTCCATTAACCTTAACCATTTTTAAGGTATCCGAACTTTCCAAGCTCACTAAAGACCCATCACGACCATAGATACTTGGTTTTGCACTGTTTTCTTCTCTGTACAATGGTGCTGATTGGTACTTCTCAGTTCCTAAAGTATCTGAAACTCTTTTGTAGGCATTTCGAACAAAGTTTTCTACTACAGCTGCTTCACCATTTCGGTTTTTATAGTTTTGTAAAACCCCATATTGATGAGGAGCGCGTTGGAAATTCTCAATAAATGCAAGTTTTTCTTTTATTTTTTCCAGTTGAAATTGACGGGTTGTATCCTTGTAAGGATAAGTTTCTTCCAATGTATGCTGGTCATAAGTAAGATCTTTTTCAAGTTTTATATCAGCTGCGGTTCTAGGACGTTCTCTTTCCGCACGTTCTGCAGCTTCCTTTTCCTTCTTAACCTGTTCTAGTGAATCCTGTTTCTTTTGTTCAGCAGCGCTTGTTGTTTTTGACGAGTTCTTACAAGATGCAATGGCTAGAAAAGCAATAAGTAAGGACCAGAAAAAATAATTCTTCATTCGTTAGTTTGGTATTTAATAGTGGATTGTAATCTTTTCGGATACAAAAATATCATAAATTCAATATCAACCTATTTATATTAAAAATCATTCCATTCTTTCTCTTTTTTGAAAAATATTTCTTTAATTATAAACATGAAGCCAAATAACTACATTACAATCGCCGTTGGAATCATTATTAATGATGCAAATGAGTTGTTAACAGTTCAGAAGAACGGATCGTGCTATTACCAATTACCAGGTGGAAAGATTGAAGACGGGGAGAAACCGGTAGATAGTTTGATTCGGGAATTAAAAGAAGAATTGAATATTGAATATACGGAGAGGGATTGTGTTCTCCATGGCGTTCATGAAGCTCAAGCAGTTAATGAAGAAGGGAAAACGGTTAGAGGATATATATTTCGTTGTAAATATGCTGAATCTATGAAAGATTTGAAACCCTTAGCCGAATTAAATGAGGTTAAATGGGTTGAAAAAGATGAGGCAAAAAATGTGAAGCTCGCTAATTTATTAAAGCAGTTTGCATTGCCAATTTGGATGGAGGATAATTTGAGTTGAAAATTCCCAAACTAACTACGTCCTTATTATGGTTAATGACTATCGCATCCGGGATGGTTGTTGCAAATAATTATTATAACCAACCATTATTAGCAGAAATTGCTACGGAGTTTCAAGTTTCAGAAACTGAGGTCAGTAAAATTACTGTGTTGACTCAATTGGGCTATGCTTTTGGCTTATTAATGATTATTCCATTAGGGGATAAGTTATATCGTAAGAAGTTAATTCTTGTTGATTTAATTTTTGTAGTTATATCCTTAATAGCCATGGCTTTATCAAAGGAATTATGGATGATGTCGATTGCTAGTTTTTTTATTGGCTGCACTTCCGTTATTCCTCAATTATTTGTTCCAATGGCTGCAGACCTTTCAACTGCCGAAAACAGATCTCAAAATATCGGTATGGTCATGTCTGGATTATTGATGGGAATATTGTTATCTAGATTTATTGGAGGTCTTGTAGGTGATATTTGGGGTTGGCGGAGTATATATTGGGGGGCTTCAATGATGATGGTAATCTGCTGGATTTTTATCTATAAGATGTTGCCAGAAATGAAACCGAATTTTAAAGGGAATTACCTATCATTGATGAAATCGGTATTCCATCTTGCAAAAACAGAACCTATTCTTCAACTAGCTTCATTTCGCGGCGCTGTAAGTTTTGCTTCGCTCTGTGCTGTATTTACCACGCTTACTTTTCATTTGGAGCAGCCTCCTTTTGAGGTTGGTCCTTCAGTTGCTGGTACATTCGGATTAATTGGAGCGGCAGGTGCTTTAGGTGCTGCATTTGTCGGGAAATTAAATAAATTGTGGTCTCGACACAAAATAATTTCAGTAGCTCTATTTATCCTATTAATAAGTTGGTTTTTCATCTATTTTTTGGGCAACTCCTACATAGGCTTAATTATCGGTATTATCTTGATTGATCTGGGTTTACAATCTTCCCATATCATGAACCAATCGGACTATTTTGCCATAAAAACACCTGCCACGAGTAGGCTAAATACTGTTTATATGGTTACTTATTTCATAGGTGGATCGTTTGGATCTTGGCTAGCAGCTCAGGCTTGGGGATTTGCTGGTTGGAAAGGTGTCTGTTTAGTTGGAGGGACATTTGCTTTATTAGGATTGCTCTCCCATCTATTATTAGCTAAAAAGATTTCCGATTTGAAGAAAATTGAAGCGGAATAAATTAGTTATTCCGCTTCAAGGAAAATTATCTCTTACCGAGATTAGTCTAATTTTACTGCATTTAATCGTAATGAATTAAGAATAACAGATACAGAGCTTAAACTCATTGCAGCAGCTGCGATCATCGGTGACATCAAAATGCCAAAGGTTGGGTATAATAATCCTGCAGCTATTGGAATTCCAATTACATTATACAAGAATGCAAAGAGTAGATTTTGTTTAATATTGCTCAACATCGCTTTGCTTAACTTAAAAGCTTTATGAACACCAACTAAATCTCCTTTAATTAAAGTAATTTCAGCACTCTGAATTGCAACATCGGTGCCTGTGCCCATTGCAATACCCACATCAGCTTGGGTTAATGCTGGAGCATCGTTAATTCCATCGCCAACCATTATGACTTTCTTTCCCGAAGCTTGTAATTCTTTAATACCATTTAATTTATCTTCAGGCAACAATCCTCCTTTAGCATGATCAATATCTGCTTCTTTTGCTACAATATCAGCTGTATTTTGATTATCACCTGTAAACATGTAAACTTCAACTCCTTCTTCCTTAAATCTTTTGATAACATCAATACTGCTCTTTTTCAAAGCATCGAATGCAGCAACCAATCCCGCAATTTGTCCATCAATAGCTAATACGGAGACCGAGTTTCCTTTTTTCTGCAGTTCTTCAATTTTTTGAAGGTCATTATTTGAGATTTCAATTTTCTGTTCTTCCATCAACCTTGGAGTTCCTAATAAAGCGGACATGTGATGAATTTTGCCTTTAACTCCTTTCCCTGAAATATTTTCAAATTGAATAACATCCAATAATTGAAGTTTTAATTCTTTGGCTTTATCGATCATTGCCTGTGCCAATGGATGGGTGCTGTTTTTATTAACAGAAGCTGCAATTTGAAGGATGTCGTTTTCTGAAAATTTCGCATTTTCAGAAATAACCTCAGAAACTGATGGTTTTCCTTCAGTAATTGTTCCGGTCTTGTCAACCACCAATACATTCGCTTTTTCTAATTTCTCTAATGCTTCAGAATTTTTAATTAGAATTCCATTTTTTGCTCCTTTTCCAATTCCAACCATAACAGACATCGGGGTTGCTAAACCTAAAGCACAGGGACATGCAACAATTAAGACCGCTAACATATTTGAAAATGCCAATGCCGTACTACTTGGTACTGATGAAATATTCCATAGGATAAAAGTTAGAATAGCAATTGCAATGACTGCTGGGACAAATATTTTGGATACCTTGTCTGTTAACTTTTGAATAGGAGGCTGGCTTCTACTTGCTGAATTTACCAACTGAATAATTTGTGCTAATAAAGTTTCAGATCCAATTCGTTCTGCACGAATTAGGATTTCATGGTTCCCATTTATTGTGCCACCTATAACTTGATCATCTTTGTTTTTTTCAACTGGGATAGGTTCGCCAGTAATCATAGCTTCATCTATTGATGTGCTGCCTTCTTGCACGGTACCATCCACCGGAACTTTATCACCCGCTCTTACCCTTAATATATTGCCAACTTTAACGTCATGAATTGAAATCTTTCTTTCTTTACCGTTTTCAACCAAAATAGCTTCTGCAGGACTTAATTTGATTAATTCTTTAATTGCTGTATTCGTTTTAGAATGTGCTTTGGCTTCCATGACTTGCCCGAGCAGTACAAGGGTAAGTATCACAACCACGGATTCAAAATACAGGTGAACCTCGCCATGATGGCCTTTTAATTCTGCAGGGAAAATTTGAGGGAAAAAGAAAGCTAAAAGACTAAAGATAAATGCTGCTGCTGCTCCAAGACCAATTAAACTGAACATATTCAAATTCCAAGTCTTAAATGAAGTCCAAGCCCTTTGAAAGAACATCCAACAAGTATAAAAGACTACTGGGATTGTCAAAATGAGCTGAATCCAAGCATTGATATGGTAAGGAATAATCTTACTGATCGGTTGACCTGGAAGCATATCTCCCATAGATAGTATAAAGATTGGAACAGTACAAGCTACAGAAATCCAGAATTTCTTCAATAAATCTTTATAATGCTTATCATCCTCTTCTGTGACTTGGTTTGGAACTAACTCCATTCCACAAATTGGGCAATCCCCAGGATGATCCTGAACAATTTCAGGATGCATAGGACAGGTATATTCGACTTTTAGAGTTGTTTCAGGTATTTTTTCAAGATTCATACCACATACAGGACATGAACCAAATTGATCATAAACTTTATCACCTTCGCACATCATTGGACAGTAATATTTTCCAGCGTTGCCCTCGTTTTGCATTGGTTTGTGATGATCATGGACTTGATGAGAAGGTGCGTTGAAATCTACCTTTTCAATTGGGCGTAGATGCATATTACATACAGGGCATCTTCCAGGTTCATGATAGATTTTATCCTTTCCTTCACAAAACATTGGGCATATATACTGACCGCTTTCACTTAGTTCAGTGGAATCTTTCTGAGGGATCTGCTGTACGTTTTCCAAATGCTGATCATAAATTTTATAATGACCCCCAAGTTCATTTAAACTTGTTTGTAATTCTTGCAAGTCAATTTTATTATCAGATTTGATCTTGGCTTGGCCTTTTTCCAAATTTACAGTTGCTGAAATCCCAAGTACTTCATTAAGCTTCTTTTCAACATTAGTCCTGCAACCATTACAAGTCATTCCGGAAACTGAAAATGTTTTTTCTGAACTCGAAACATTTTTCGGATCTGAAATCTTATAATGACCCCCAAGTTCATCTAATTTGGTTTGTAAATCACTGATAGAAATGGATTGATCAAACTGAACATTTGCTTCCTCATTTTCTAGATTTACATGAGCAATTACTCCAGGAATTTCATTTAATTTTTTTTCAACATTTCCTCTGCAACCATTGCAGGTCATTCCAGTGACTTTGTATATATGATTTTCTTTCATTTCAATTTCTTATAATAGTTAAAACAAATTTCAAAAGAAAACGGTGCAGAATTGTTACATAATTTCCATAAATTGTTATAAAATTATGATCAATTTGCATAACATCGTACATTTAAAGAAACCTAAAACGAATGAATATTTCCAGAAGAGATTTTATTTATAAGTCGGCTCTTTTATTTCCGGCTTTACATTTATCCTCCTTATATGGGAGAACAAATCAACAGTCGACTTTGAAAATTGGTGCTATAGGCATAAAGGGCATGGGTTGGTCCGATCTAAGCTCTATACTTAAAGTTTCCAATGTTAGTTGTACTGCAATCTGTGATATTGATGATTCAGTAATAAGTGACCGTTTAAAGGATTTAAATAAATTAGGCCAGAAGCCAAAGGTTTATAAGGATTATAAGGAACTTCTAAAAGATCCAGAAGTAGATGCCGTTATTATAGGGACACCAGACCATTGGCATTGCTTAATGTTGGTAGATGCCTGCAAAGCAGGAAAAGCGGTATATGTTGAAAAGCCGATTGGAAATTCTATTGTGGAATGTAATACGATGTTAGACGCAAAAGATAAATACAAAAGTATTGTTCAAGTTGGTCAATGGCAACGTTCTCAAAAGCATTTTAAGGATGCGATAGATTTCGTTCATTCAGGACAATTGGGAAAGATTCGCCTTGTTAAGGCTTGGGCATATCTTGGATGGAAAAAACGTGTGCCTGTAGAACCTGATGGCCCTGTTCCTGCAGGTGTGGATTATAAAGGATGGCTAGGTCCTGCAAAAACAAGACCTTTCAACCCAAATCGTTTTCACTATAATTTTAGATGGTATTGGGATTATGCAGGTGGTTTGATGACAGATTGGGGGGTACATCTATTGGATTATGCATTATTAGGAATGAAAGTTTCAGACCCAAAATCGATTATGGCAGCAGGAGGTAAGTTTGCCTATCCTGATGATGCTGGTGATACACCGGATACCTTGACAACAGTCTATGAATTTGATGATTTTAATATTCAATGGGAACATGCAACCAGTATCTCAGGGGGACCTTATAGCCGTGAACACGGGATTGCATTTATTGGTAATAATGGAACCTTAGTTTTAGATCGAAATGGATGGGAGGTGATTCCTGAAATGGATCGTATGAAAGCTGTTCCTTATCAAAAGAAAGTTGATAATGGTTTAGACCTTCATATGCAGAATTTTGTGGAAGCAATTAGAACAAAGAATCCAAATATTTTGAATGCACCTTTAGAGGTAGGCAGTCACATTGCCAAATTTTCACAGATGGGAAATATAGCTTATCGCA
The DNA here is from genome assembly GCA_040393725.1 of Sphingobacterium endophyticum. Classification (GTDB taxonomy): domain Bacteria; phylum Bacteroidota; class Bacteroidia; order Sphingobacteriales; family Sphingobacteriaceae; genus Sphingobacterium; species Sphingobacterium endophyticum_A. The sequence continues at coordinate 25,899 of JBEBTR010000002.1, forward strand.
CCGGTAAGAAAATTTATTGGGAAAAGGATAAACAGAGATTTAAAGAAAGCGAAGCCAATAAATTATTAGCTGCAGGATACCATAATGGTTATAAAATTCCAAATATCTAAATAATAGGAAAGAGGGATGATTTAGATTTAATAGGATGTTTTTCTTTCAAAACTTTGAAAAAACGACTATTTAATTGGTTGTCTTCCAAAATAAATGGTAAAAATACTTGGTTATTATGAACGGTCAGTTCATAATAACCAAATAGAATTTGATTATTCTTTTGAACAGATTTTATTGCTTTTACCTGTTGTATATCTTTTTGTAAATTAAAATTCACTCGATTTCCACTTAACCATTCTATGATGACATCATTGGAATTTGGATTAAACCAAATCCTTTGATCCTTTGCATATTTGAGTTGATTATTTAAAAGTAACAATTGACTCATCAAGTATATGCTAATCGGCAACATAATGAGGATAATCTTTACTTTTAATGCCAAGATTATAGTTATTATAAATAAAACAACACCTATACCTACACTGAATAAAGTGTTTTTGATTGTTCTCTGAATAATTGGAGAACCACTTTCTATTAAATAAAATCCTTGATTATTACTTCGTTGAATAGCAGTTGATTTTCCTTTCATGACGACTCGTCGAGAAAGAAAATAAATCAATACTGATACAAGAATTACAATCAGGAGAATTTTATTCATTGTTAGTATTGTTCAGATTGGTTAGGGTAATCCTGTGATTTTACGTCTTCAATATAATTTTTAACAGCTTTATTAATTTCTTGGTTTAAATTAAGATACTGTCTCAAGAATTTAGGTTTAAATTCTTGTGTGATGCCAAGCATATCATTAACTACAAGAACTTGACCATCGGTTTGATTTCCTGCGCCAATACCTATTGTTGGAATGTCTAGCATTTTTGAAACCTCCTCAGCTAATTTAGCTGGAATTTTTTCTAATACGATGGCGAAACAACCTGCTTCTTGAAGGGCGATTGCATCTTCTTTTAATTTTGCAGCTTCTGCATCTTCTTTAGCGCGAACACCAAAGTCTCCAAACTTATAGATGGATTGCGGCGTAAGGCCTAAATGTCCACAAACTGGAATTCCAGATTGGACAATTTTTTTAATATTATCGATGATTTCGGTCCCACCTTCCAATTTTAGGGCATGTACACCAGATTCTTTCATCATTCTAACAGCAGATTTATAGGCGTCTTCTGTAGCACCTTGATATTCACCGAAAGGTAGATCTGCTATGACCATAGATCTTTTGGCAGCTCGAGCAACAGCTGAGGCATGATAAATCATATGATCCAACGTAATAGGTAAAGTGGTCTCATATCCAGCAAATACATTTGCCGCTGAATCGCCAACCAATAAAACATCTATTCCTGCGTCATCAAGGATTTTAGCAGTTGAGTAATCGTAGGAAGTAAGCATGGTTATTTTCTCACCTCTTGTTTTCATATCACGAAGGATAGACGTTGTAATACGCTTTATAACTTTATTTACTGACATGTTAGATTGCTTATATTGCAAAAGTAGACATTTTTATAGGAGTATCAACCTGAATGTTAACCTATTGGTTAAACTGTGCTGAATTATAGAAAATTAGCAATATTTCTTATTTTTGCAAAATGGCTCAACAAGAGAAAAATCTATTTAAATTTCCGAAATTCAAAGAACTTATCATACATGAGGATGATAACCTAATAGTTATTAATAAACCTCCTTTTGTAGCGTCCTTAGATGCTCGTGGGGGTGATGAGGTAAATATCTTACGATTAGCGAAAAGCTATTACCCAGATGCTCAAGTTTGCCATCGCCTGGATAAAGACACTTCCGGAGTTTTGCTTATTGCAAAGAATCCAGAAACTTATCGGTTGATGTCAATAGAATTTGAAAAGCGTCGTGTAGATAAAACCTATCATGCCATAATAGGGGGGACCCATATTTTTGAGAATTTAAGTGTCGACTTACCGATCTTAAATCAAGGGAATAAAAATGTAACGATCGATCGTTATAATGGTAAACCTGCAGAAACAATATTCAATAGCATTAAATATTTCAAGCATTATACTTTGGTAGAGTGTAAGCCTATCACTGGTAGGATGCACCAAATTCGTATTCATTTAGCTACCCAACATGCAGCTATCGTTGGGGATGCAATGTATCGTGGAAAACCTGTGTATCTTTCTCAGATTAAGAAAAGAGGATTTACACTTTCAAAAGATCAGGAAGAACTTCCGATTATGAAGCGTTTTGCTCTTCATTCAAAAGCTGTAAAATTCACATTGGATGGTAAAGAATATGCTTTTGAAGCAGAATACCCGAAAGATTTTGCTACTTTGTTAAAACAGCTTGAGAAATTTGATTCCTAATTATGGCAGAAAAGAAAAATAATACCAAGAACATTATTTCTTGGGTGCTCATTATCCTTTTGGCGGTTTTAGTAATAACCCCAACAACAAGGGTTGCTATTCAACGTGGCTTGATGAAAATAGGACTTTTTAAACCTGATGTTCCAGCTCCGACTACGAATTCACAGCCATCAGCAACACCTATGGTTATGACAGAGACTGCGAAATTATCGGATGAGGCTGGGAAGATTGTGAGTACACATGACTTACAGGGCAAAGTTGTATTCATTAACTTTTGGGCTACCTGGTGTGGTCCATGCCGTGCTGAGATGCCGTCAATCCAAAAATTATACAATAAATATAAAGACAATGAAAATGTTGTTTTTATGCTTGTTGAAATTGAGCATAATTTGGATGGAGCGAAAGAATTTTTGGCAAAGGAGAAATTAGATATGCCAATTTACTTTCCGGAAAGCGATATACCGTCAACTTGGCTGGGAAATTCTATTCCATCGACAATTGTCCTTAATAAGCAAGGTATGCTCGTATTTGATCACGCAGGCATGGCTGATTACTCCACCAAAGAATTTGAAGATTTCTTAATTTCCCAAATCAATCAATAATAATGAATAAGCAAGAGCTAATCGAGAATATTAAAAGAAAAAAGAGCTTTTTATGCGTAGGTTTAGATACGGATATCAATAAAATACCTGAACATCTTTTAGAAGAAGAGGATCCGATTTTTTCCTTTAATAAAGCAATTATTGAAGCAACCTCGGATTTATGTGTGGCTTATAAACCGAACATTGCATTTTATGAGAGCTATGGAGTAAAGGGCTGGGAATCTTTAAGAAAAACTTGTGAAGTTTTACCTAAAGATTGCTTTAGCATAGCAGATGCCAAGAGGGGAGATATAGGAAATACATCAAAAATGTATGCACAGGCATTTTTTAACCCAGAATCTTCGGGATTGAGCTTTGATTCTATAACAATAGCTCCTTATATGGGCGAAGACTCTGTGACACCATTTTTAGAGTTTAAAGGGAAATGGGCGATTGTTTTAGCCTTAACTTCCAATCAAGGAAGTTTAGACTTTCAAAATTTTAGGAATTCTGAAGGCAAACAACTTTTTGAAGAAGTTATAGATAAAGTAAATACTTGGGGAACTTCGGAGAATATCATGTACGTTGTGGGTGCAACTCGTGGGGAAGCTTTTACTAAGATTCGGGAGCACGCTCCAGATCATTTCCTTTTGGTTCCTGGCGTCGGTGCACAGGGAGGCTCCCTATCCGATGTCTGTCAATATGGAATGAATAAGGATTGTGGATTATTAGTAAATAGTACACGAGGAATTATTTATGCTTCAAAAGGTAAGGATTTTGCAGAAAGAGCTCGTGAAGAGGCAATTCTTCTACAGAAAGAAATGCAGCAGCAGCTTGAAATCCATGGTATTATCTAAATCAACTAAATAAAAGTCTTACTTTTTGTTAAATTCTGCATCTTTGGCATAATAATTTGTGGAGATGCAGGGTTAATGAGTTTTATGAATAAAGTAAGGTCTTCAATATTAATTTTCTTGTTGTTCAGCAGTATATCTTGGTTGAGCAGCTGTAGTTCAGTTTATCTTCCAAATGTTCCAGCCACTCCGATGTTTAACAACAAGGGAGAGGGCTATATTGCGGCACATGTTAATCCTAAGGGGAATTTAAGTGGCAATCTTGGAGTTGCCTTTACAGACCATTTAGCAGTAATTGGAAATGGTTCCTATCTAAATTATACTTCCACCAATAACGATTTTAAACAATACCTCTATGAAGGTGGGCTTGGCTACTATACTGTGGTAGGAAAATCTAAAAGAAGTGTACTAGAATTTTATGGCGGATATGGTGTAGGTGCAACCACCGATGTTGATAAGAGAGCCAGTACTACGGGATCAGACCCTGTTGAAACAAGAGACCTTGACTTTAATAAAATCTTTATTCAGGCGAATTTTTCTTCCACAAAAAAAAATAAGATTAATCTTTTTGGTAAGAAAAGAACTCTAAACTATGGTACTGCTATTCGATTGAGTAGAATTAAGATGGATCGCTTTGAGTTAAATGGTGTTTCAAGTCCATTAGAAGAGAATATTTACATTGAACCTGTTTTCTTTACAAGACTCGAATTAAATAAAGGGTTTCAGATCCAATATACAAATGGATGGAATATTGGACTAATGGATAATCAATATTTGAAACCTGGAAATGCAGTATTTACCCTTGGATTGATTTATAATTTTGGAAGAAAGTAAAAGAATATGAAAAAGATTATTGGAATATTGGCCGTTTGTACGGTGTTTTTATTATCAAGCTGTCAAGTTAACAAGAAGGCACAAATTAAAGCATTAGCTGATTGTGAATATGATGTTGAATCTGTCGATCAAGTAAAGTTTAATGGAAAGTCACTTGAATCATTTAAAGGTTCGGACGGAAACTACAATATGTCATCTATTGCAGGATTGGCAGTTGCTTTATTTAGTAAAGAACTTCCATTAGAAGGAAAGGTAAATCTGAAGATTACAAATCCTGAAGTCCAAAAGGCAGCATTCAATTCATTCAAATACGTGATTGAAATTCAAAATTCTCCTTTATTCGAAGGTACTGTAGATCAAAATGTAAATCTTCAAAAGGGTGAAAGTACTATTGTACCTATGACTTTTAAGGCAAATATTTTTAATAAAGCTAAGGAAAACGGTTTTGAAAAATTCTTCGATGAATTATTAAACAAGAAATCTGAAGGCTTTATGGTGTTGAAAATAAAACCTTCTATCCGAATTGCAGGACAAAATATCTATTACCCATCCTACATTACAGTTGACAAGAACTTTGGAAGTAAGATTTTTAAATTGTTCAAATAGAGAGAAAAGCCTGAAGTTAAAGTCAGGCTTTGTTTCTTTTATTTTATCAGCAATTCTTCAACCAATTTACCCTCTTGGTTATAGATCTTAAATGATCCTTGTTTATCATCAAGGTTCGCTTTGATCAAATTTACATTAGAGTTTATAATTATTGGGAAATTGACTGTGTTGTCTGCTTGAAGGATTTCATGTTTGTGCATATGGCCGCTCAACATAATTTGTGCGCCAGATCTGTTTAAGATGGGTACAAATTTATTTCGAAGGTCCTCCATTCCATGCCAACCTAAAACCGGAGGGATATGGCAAATAATGATTTTATATTTGGCATTTTTATAAGTAGGGCTTTGAACTATTTTTTCTAGCCATTTTGCCTGTTCTGTGCGATAGGCATCCATGTCCACTATTCCACTATATTCGATGTCACTGTCAGGTTTGTCTTCTCCACAATCAAGAACAATGAAACAAGCATCACCTTGGTTAAACATATAGTATAATTCTCCCGAACTCGTTGGGAAATATTTAGGATAGGCTACGGCAAATGGTCCTCTTGTTTCATGATTCCCTCTGGAATAATACATAGGCTTTTCACTTGCGAAGGTCTTAATGGCATTATCCATAAAGCCATTAAACATTTGTTCCTCGCTCAATAGGTTATCAACCATATCTCCATTAAAAACGATGAAATCGGTGTTGTTAAGATCCACTTGATTTAACAAGCTGCTCATTACATCATTTTTGCCATGAATATCATTGATGACAGCGAAAGAAACCTGTTTTTTAGTACCTGCTGTTGAAAAAGTTAATGGTTTTTCACTGTAAACATTGGTTGCGGTATAATCACCATAATGAACTTTGGTGCCTTCATGTTTAAGAACCTCCTGATTGTACACTCTATATCTATATTTTGTTCCAGGTTTTAACTCCTTTAAATTTACTTGATGGACAGTTCCTACATTTTTAAAGCCATATTTTCCGGCAAATATTTTAGGTCTTTCTTGTTGATAAAAATGTGTTTGATCATCCGGAGCAATTTCAACCCATCCGATGGCATCTTTATTTGTTGTCCAAAGGATTGAAACAGTGGAATCAGTCAGAGCCTGAATATAGGGTAGGTGGTTGATCTTAATTTTTTCTTGTGCAAACATCCCCTGACTAAGGAGAAATAATGAAATTAAAAGGATGTAATGAGACTTATTCATAGGTTTTTGGTTTTAATTTGAATTAATCCTTTATATGGATGATTTGTTTAAATTGTCTTTATACATATCATACGTATAAACATTATAAGGTAATAGTTTATTTGCAAAGTATTTTGAAATAAAGCAACAAACTAAAAGTGGTATTATCAAGATATATCCATTTGGAGCAATATTGCATATCAGAATGATGCTGGTAAGAGGCGCATAGATTGCAGCTGACAGGGCTGATCCAGCGCCGATTAATGCAAAATTAATTGGACTAATATCCATGTGTAAAATCGTTTTGCAAAATATGGCCATCGTCAATCCCATAAATGCTCCAGCAATAATACTAGGTGCAAAAACTCCTCCATCGCCACCTGCGCCCAGGGTTAGGGATGATGCCAATGGTTTTAAAAATATTAATAGGAGGAGGTACCAAATCGAATTCGAATCTGATGACAATATCTCATTTAAACCATGATAACTATCCCCAAATAAAACCGGGAAATAATAAATAAGTAGTCCAACTGAAATAGCGCCTAAATTGACCCGGATAAAATTATTATTAATATTCCCGAAAAATGTTTTGGTATGGATTACTAGTAAAGTAAACCCAACGGCAAATAACCCTGCAAATATGCTTAACAATAGGAAGAAAGGTACAGATTTCCATTGCCAATCAACTAGTTCTTGAGGGACTATGGGTTCATTTCCTAAAAAATAAAGAAAAAATGCTGCAACCATAGTAGAACCAATACAACTAATTAAGATAGTCTTTTTAAATTTTCTGCTTATTACTTCAATGCCAAATAATAGTCCGGCTAATGGACTTGAAAATAGAATTGCTACCCCTGCGGCCGAGGCAGCACAGATTAGTTCTCTTTTATAAAGTTTGGCGGCATAGTTTTTCTTATAGATTTCATTTCCTATGGTAGCTGTCGAAACCACTGTCGAGACCTCGATTCCGGAAGAGCCTCCAAATATTACTGTTAAAAAACCATTTATAAAATGCGAAGGAATTTTAAAGAAGGGGAGATGGTCTTTACGGAGATCTAATGTTTTGTATATTTCAGTGATTCCCTTGTTTTTACGACCTTTAAAAATATATTTTCTAAGAAAATATATGATGGTAATTCCTATAGTTGGAAAAATAATAAACAATAATGGGTATGAATTACTGATTAAGCTAAATACATGATGCTCTGTTTTTTCTGTAATATAACGTAAGGTTAGGGCTAGAAGTGAGCTTAATAATCCTACAAATAAGGAGATGCCAAATAGCTTAAAATAGTTCTGTTGAATAACTTTTTTCCTATTCATCTTAGATCTTATTCCAATATGAGATTGAGTTTAGTGAGGAATTGATTTAATTGATAAATCTTGATTCGATCGTCTCAAATTTACATATAATAGGATGAAGTCTATTGATATGTCAGGGGAAATGTTACAGGAAAACTTATTTAATCAAGGCTAGTGCTTTGCCTTTATGAGCTGCAATATGATCAGATTTATCACTTTTAATTTCATATTGCGGGTCCTCTTCTGAGGCATGATGAGTATAACCTTTGTAATTGAAATTACTAGTATGTATTTTTATTATTGTTCCAGTGACTTTTCCGGCTTCAGAATTCCAAGTTACTTTGTCACCAATGTTAAAGCGTTTCATGATTATTATTTATTTAAACTAAGAATAACTTAATTGACCATTATAAGTTGAATGTCCTATGCTATAAATTACATTCATTTTTTAGTCCTCTTTGGAAAATGCATTTAAATATTTGTCAATATAGAGATCCTTTTCTTTGGACTTATATTGTTGAATAAATCTGGGGTGCTCCAAAATTGTGAGTTTGTCAAATAATTCTGCTTCTCTATTTAATTTATCAATAAAAATGGCGTTTCTTTTTCCTAACACAAAGACTTCTTTCCGATCCAATCCCAATTCAAAATGTTTACGTAAAGTCTCAATCATATAATCTTTTACATTTAGAAATAATTGGGCATCATCATAATAATTAGCATTTAGAAATTGTCCAGGTTTTACTTCCTTGATTATGGCTAATGGAAACGGAGAATTTATATAAAAATCAGCATAAAAAGATTCCGCTCCTCCATAGGATTGAATTACATCATACAGATAAACCGATGATATTTCATGAGTTTTAGCACTAATCATTTTGATTCCGCAAATACTATCAAGCCTTTTGGTATCAGTAAAGGGTACTCCGGTAACACCAGCTCCATGACGACTAGGGTTTATTCCTACTATAAATTTCCGAGAATTATTATCTGAATAATATTTATTATAAAATTGCTGCATAACATCCATGGTTTCTGGATTGTCGTTGAACGGATTCATAACATAGTATCCGATAGGTAATTGCCCTGTATATTGAAGGTTTTTGTTGAACTGAATGACCCTGTCAGCAAATTTTTTTTGCATAGTTAAACTTTTAAGAGGAACAATGGTACCCTCTAAAAGTTTCTACTTATTTCTATTAAAAGTATAACCAACAGTCCATTCGATAAAATCAGCCTTTCCCATATGCGCTTTGATCGAAACTCCGGCATTTATGTTTTTATAAACATAATATCTAGCACCTGCACGGAGGAAGACTCGTCTTATTTCTCCATTAAATCTTTGGTTATGCAAATAATAACCAACATTACCATTTAATACCAATCTTTCATTTAAGATATGAGCAACATAGAATGATGGGCCTCCAGAAAGTTTGGAGCCAATTTTTCCGGATTTATCTCCCGCTATTTCAGCATCATTTCCAGAGGATGAATAAAATAAATCAAAACCACCACCTAATCTCCATTTATAGGAAACATGTCTGCTGGCGTATGCACTTAGTGTGGTTTTAAAAAATCTTTCGTCTGAATCATCTTTCAATTGCTTGAACCCAACTCCATAATTTATGTGATAGAGGATTTTCTTAGAATAGGGTTTTAATATTGAATCTCTTCTTATTTCTAATTCTGGATTCAATTGATAGTTTACTGATACGGTTAATGGCACTAGATTAACACCTTTATTGGGCAGTCGTAAAGCTCCATTAGAAAAATGATGAAATGCCAAACCAATACCTGCTTTCCAATGTGGATTAATCTTGTATTGTGTCCTAATCCCCAAATCAATAAAGACATTGTTTTTAGAACCAATTACGAGGTTAAGTGGATTTTCATTTTCATTATAGGGCTTAAAGTTTCCTGACAGACCCAGACCAATTCTATAATCATAACTCCATCGACTATCTTCTTTTGGTGCAATTGGAGTTTGTACAAAACCGTATATGGCGAAAGGACTACCTAAGATATCTGTGTTGAAAGTGCTGGAATACAATCCGATACCGTAAATAGGATAATTGTAAATTTGATAATACTGATCTTTTTTTGCTCTTTGTTTCCAGCCAATTTTAAAATTCAATCCATTGTAATATGCACCTTCATAAGTGCTGGATTTTAAACCTTTCTGTGCTAAGATTCCTCCATTTTCAGTCTCAAGTTCTAAAATTAATGGGCTGGATTTTAATTCTTTCGTAAATTCTGAAAGTTGACAATACCCTATAAAAGGAAAGATTAGGAAGGTAAAAAAGATGAATAAGCGAGTCACAGAATAATATTTATGGAATTTACGATCAGAGGACAAAAATAGTAATAACTTTGGGGCATAAAACGTAGGCTATGTCATTTTTGTTTCAAATGATAGTTAATTCGTTAATAAATTTAAGATCGTGTCAAATTTTATCCTTATTATTTTTTGCCTAGCCGCCGGAATAATTAGTAGGAAATTCAATTGGGTTGCCAAAGATGGTTTTAAAGCATTAAACGCTTGGGTTTTATACTTTGGACTTCCTGCAATTTCCTTCAATTTTCTTCCAAAACTTTCATGGAATAATAGCTTAATTTTTACCATGCTTGGGCCGATCCTGGTTTTATTGGGGTCCGTCTTATTTTTCTATATTGTTGAGAAAGTTACCCATATTTCAAAGAGAACATCCCATACATTGATGTTAATTGCCGGATTAAGCAATACTTCATTTGTTGGATTTCCACTCATTACTGCATATTTTGGAGTAGAAGCACTCCCAATCGGAATAGTTAGCGATCAAATGACCTTTTTCTTATTGTCAAGTGTTGGAGTTATCATTGCAATGAAAGGAAGTCTGAAAAAGAATAAACAAGTAGATTATAAATTCATTTTAAAACGAGTATTTACATTTCCACCTTTAATTGGGTGTTTGTTAGCTCTTATTATTCCTAAAATCATCGATATAAGTAGTCTTGATGATTTTTTTAAAATTTTAGGATCAACAGTATCTCCAATAGCTTTATTTTCAATTGGACTTCAATTGAATTTTGGAATTGTAAAAAGTGAGATTCCTAATATATCCTATGCTTTGATCTATAAACTTATTTTAGCCCCAGCAATTGTGGTTCTTATTGCATTAAGTTTGGGACTTAAGGGCGAAATTATTCAGGTCTCTATGTTTGAAATGGCAATGCCTAGTTTAGTTGCAACCAGTATAATATTAAATCAATTTAAACTAAATACTAAAGTAGGCAATAGTGTCATTGGACTTAGCATTCCCATCGGCTTATTGACCACTTTCATATGGTATCAGCTATTGATTACTTTTTTTATGTAACCTAAATGTTATCGAAATATTTCTAGAATTGCTTATCTTTATTGCTATTAATTTAACGAAATACTAGTTTTATTTAAGTTTTAACATACTATAGTAGTTTATGAAAAGAGTTTTATTCTTTGCATTATTAGCAGGGATACAAATGTCTAATGCTCAAGATAAACATGAGCGTTATACGCAGAAGATTGAGGGGACGAGTTTGGAATTCACAATGGAAGCTATTCCTGCAGGTGAATTTAATATGGGAAGTGCAAAATCTTCCAATGCAGATGAAAAACCAGTTCATAAAGTGAAATTAGACCCATTTTGGATGGGTACCTATGAGGTTACATGGAATATATTTGAGCCTTTTTTATATAAGGATTACGAAATTACAAAATCGAATGATGGTAAAGTTCCTGCTGATGTTGATGCTGTAACAAGACCTACCAAACCATATCTTGATATGACTTTTGGATTTGGCAAGGATGGGCAGCCAGCTTTAGCAATGACCCATTATAATGCTATTCAATTTTGTAAGTGGTTATATGTAAGGACAGGTGTATTCTATAGGTTGCCGACAGAAGCAGAATGGGAATATGCAAGCAGGGCAGGTACAGAAACTGAATATTTCTTTGGAGATGATGCTGCACAATTAGCTGATTATGCTGTGTTCAAAGATAATTCAGCGGGTAAAACTGCTAAAGTTGGGACAAAAAAGCCTAATCCTTGGGGATTATATGATATCTACGGAAATGTTTCGGAATGGACTTATGATCAATATGATGCTGATTTTTATAAAACATCGGAAGGAAAAGTCGCTTTAAATCCTGTAAATATTCCGACAAAATTATATCCGCACGTTGTTCGCGGGGGATCATTTGAAAGTGATGCGAAAGATTTACGTTCAGCTTCGAGAATTGCCTCTGATCCGTTTTGGAAACAACTGGATCCTCAGATACCAAAGTCTAATTGGTGGTTTCCTGAAGCACCATTTGTTGGGATGAGATTAGTTAGGCCGGTGAATCCACCGTCGCATGATCAAATTATGGAGTATTATGACAAAGCTCCAATTAAAGATTTTTAATCAAATAAAACCGTATAATACTCAATTTAAATCTATTTTCATGGAAAGTTTAAAACGCAGGGATTTCATAAAATCTTCTTCAGCCTTAGTAGGCGCTGCTGCATTAACTAGCAGTTCAGTAAGCAGCGTATTTGCTGCCGGTTCTGACGTTATAAAAATTGCCTTAATTGGTTGTGGTGGTCGTGGTACCGGAGCTACATTTGATGCTTTTGCATCTGGTCAAAACATCAAATTGGTCGCGATGGCTGATGCATTTAAAGATAATCTTGATTCAACTTATTCAACACTAAAAGAAAAATTTGGTGATAAGGTTGATGTACCTGATAGTCGGAAGTATGTTGGATTTGATGGCTATAAAGCAGCTATCAAAGATGCTGATGTTGTATTATTATGTACGCCTCCAGGATTCAGACCTATACATTTTGAGGAAGCAGTAAAAGCAGGTAAGCATATTTTTATGGAAAAACCTGTAGCTACAGATATTCCAGGGATAAGAAGGGTATTGGCTGCTGCTAAGGAAGCAAAAGCAAAGAAATTAAATGTTGTTGTTGGTTTACAAAGACGTTACCAAACTAACTATAGAGAGGCAATTAAAAGAATTCAAGACGGAGCTATAGGCGATGTAGTTTCAGGTCAAGTATATTGGAATAGTGGTGGTGTATGGGTTAGACCTCGTAAACCTAATCAAACTGAAATGGACTATCAAATGAGAAATTGGTACTATTTCAATTGGTTATGTGGTGATCATATTGTAGAACAGCACGTTCATAATATCGATATTGCTAACTGGGTGAAAGGTAAAACTCCAGTTTCAATCCAAGGAACTGGTAGTCGTGCCCAAAGAACCGGAAAGGAATATGGGGAAATCTATGACAATTTTGCTATTGAATTGACTTATGATGACGGTGCTGTTGTCTACAGTCAATGTCGTCACTTTGAAGGTATTTCAAACCGTGTTGATGAAACATTTCAGGCTACTAAAGGTAGAGTATATCTATCAGCTGGTAATCAAGCTGTTCTGTGGGGTCCAGATGGGAAAGAAATCTATCGCCATGATCCTAAAGGTAATCCCAATGCTTATCAACAAGAGCATAAAGAATTATTTGAAGCCATTGCAAAAGGTGAATATAAATTTGACAATGCTGAATATGGTGCACATAGTACATTGACAGGTATCATTGGTCGAATTGCTTGTTATACCGGTAAAGTTATTAAATGGGATGAAGCAATTCAATCCAATATTGATATCATGCCAACTACTTATTCTTGGGATGCAAAACCGAAAGTTTTACCAAATGCTGAAGGTTTCTATCCTGTTGCAGTACCAGGTATCAATGTTGAAAAATATATCTAAGTGATAAAATTCTGTAATTTTATTACGATGATGTTAATTGGTTGCGGTGTTTATGCACAGCAACCAATTTCTTCTTTACAGAAACACGAACTATTCGGGAGAGCCCAAGGTACAACCTATACGATTACGTATTACTCCACAGTCCAAAGCATTTCACAATCATCCATCGATAGCATTTTTAATGTTATTGATCAATCCATGTCCTTGTATAAAAAGAATTCTAATATTTCAATTTTCAACAATCCCAAAACTGTTAAACAAAAGTTGGATCCTCATATGTTGAAAGTTGTGAAAGAATCTTTTCGGGTTTATAGGGATTCAAAAGGTTTGTTTGATATTACTGTCATGCCCTTAGTATCACTCTGGGGATTTGGCCCACAAAAAGTTACTGATATTCCTGATTCAGCTAAAATCTTGGAAACACTGAAAATTGTTGGTATGGACAAATTAAAGCTTAAAGGGAAGACTCTCATTAAAAAAGTTAAAGGAGTTCAGATTGATTTAAACGGAATTGCGCAGGGCTATACAGTAGATGTTTTATATGATTTTTTGATTAAGAAAAATATCATGGACTTCATTGTAGAAGTAGGGGGAGAGATTCGGACGCACGGGCTTAAGCCTGGCAATGTACCTTTTAAAGTTTTAGTTCAGAGACCTGAGATGGCAGGAGAAGGCAAGAGTTTTGTCTTGAAATTAGAAGATAAATCAATCACAACATCAGGTAGTTACGAGAAGTATCGTGAAGTAAAAAATTACAAGTTTTCACATCATATAGATCCCCAAACGGGTTACCCTATAAAATCACAAACTATTTCGGTTACTGTTCTAGCAAACTCAGCTATGGAAGCTGATGCATATGACAATGTATTTATGGCAATGAAGCCTGATGATGCAATTTCATTTGCGAATGCAAAAAATATAGTTGATATTTATTTGATGTATTTGGAAGATGGTGAGGTAAAAGAAGCCTATTCTTCTGGATTTCAAAAGTATTTGCTAACCGATTAAATACTTAATTTTAAACTTATTCCTAAATGAAACGTTCAGATTTTTTAAAAAATAGTTCCTTATTGGTTGGAGCTTCATTATTTTCAAATGGACTCTCGGCCAAAGATCAATCATCAAACCTTATGGACTCACAATCAGCTAATCAGCCTTTTAAATTAAACTATGCCCCGCATCAAGGGATGTTCAGCGCTTCTGCTGGAAAGAATTTTTTAGATGAAATTCAATACATGTATGACCTTGGCTTCAGAGGGATTGAAGATAATGGTATGCCGGGACGTTCTGCTGAAGAACAAAAGAAAATTGGCGATTTATTAGCTAAGCTCGGTATGACTATGGGAGTTTTTGTAGTTCCTAAGGGTGGAAACGGTGCAAATTCTTTAGCAGCAGGTAAACAAGAATTTGTGGATGTATTCCTTAAAGGTTGTAAAGAATCTGTTGAAATTGCTAAACGTTGTCATGCAAAAAATGTAACCGTTGTGCCTGGTGATTATGTAAGAAATTTACCTATTGGAGTACAAACTGCAAATGTTGTGGAAGGATTAAGGAGAGGTGCTGAAATCTTTGAACCTCATGCAATCACTATGGTCCTAGAACCACTAAGTGATACTCCTGATCTATTCTTGAGATTTACGGACCAAACCTATGAAATTTGTAAGGCAGTTAACAGTCCTTCATGTAAAATTCTTTATGATGTTTACCATCAACAAAAAAATGAAGGTAATTTAATTCCTTTGATGGATATGTGTTGGAGTGAAATTGGCTATATCCAAGTTGGAGATAACCCTGGAAGAAAGGAACCAACAACTGGAGAGATCAATTATAAAAACTTATTTAAGTGGTTGTATGAGAAGGGGTATAAAGGCATAGTTGGTATGGAGCACGGGATGTCAAAATCTGGAAAAGAGGGCGAAGAAACCTTGGTTAAAGCTTACAGGGAGGTGGATTCATTCTAATGCTAAAGGGATTTAGTAATGAAACAAATTCGTTATTAAATTTTGATATTAGCATATTATCTCTATCTTTAAAATGACAAGATTTTTATAAAACCTGTGAGAATGTCTTCATCTATTAAATTTAAACTATCTTTTATGATGTTCCTCGAATTCTTTATTTGGGGAGCTTGGTTCGTGACGCTCGGAACATTTTTAGGAAACAACTTAAAAGCGTCTGGCTTAGAGATTTCTAACGTATTCTCTACCCAATCATGGGGTGCAATTATTGCCCCATTTATTATCGGTATGATTGCAGACCGATATTTTAATGCAGAAAGGATCTTAGGTATCCTTCACTTGGTAGGTGCATTTTTAATGTATCAATTATACCAAAGTGAAACGATTTCAAGTTTCTTCCCATATGTTCTTGGCTATATGATTCTGTATATGCCAACCTTATCATTAGTTAATTCCGTTTCGTTTAGACAAATGAAAAACCCTGAGAAGGAGTTTTCATTTATTCGTATTTGGGGTACTATAGGTTGGATTGTTGCTGGATTGTCAATCAGTTATTTATTTAAGTGGGATAATGCACAGGGACTACAAGATGGTTTATTGAGAAATACATTCATGATGGCCTCAATAGCATCTTTAATTATGGGGTTATTTTCTTTTGTTCTTCCTAAAACTCCACCTGTGAAGGCTGGCAATACCGGAGAAAAAGAAAGTATCTCGAAAATATTAGGATTAGATGCAGTTAAATTATTAAAGGACCGTAATTTCCTTGTCTTTTTTATCTGTTCTATCTTAATCTGTATTCCATTGGCATTTTATTATCAGTACGCCAACCCATTCTTAACTGAAATTGGATTAGCGAATGCAACTGGTAAAATGACCATAGGGCAAATTTCTGAGGCATTATGTTTATTATTATTGCCAGTGTTTTTCACAAGGTTTGGATTCAAAAACACCATCCTTATCGGAATGTTGGCATGGGTAATACGTTATGGTTTATTTGCTTATGGAAATGCTGGGGAACAAACCTTTATGTTGTTAATTGGTATCGCATTACATGGTATTTGTTATGATTTCTTTTTTGTATCAGGTCAGATTTATACGGATTCAAAAGCAGGAAAAGATAATAAAAGTGCTGCTCAAGGGTTAATTACACTGGCTACCTATGGGGTAGGGCAGTTAATTGGATTCTGGGTTGCTGGATATGTGAGTGATATGTACGTAAGTATTAAGGATACCGACTTATCATTATTCTGGAACAAATTATGGATTGTTCCTGCGGGCATTGCCTTTGTAGTAATGATTATTTTTGCATTGTTCTTTAAGAAAGAAACTATTCAAACTCAAACTGAAAACTAATTAAAATTTAAAAGATAATGGTAGACAATAATGTATATGATGCAATTGTTATCGGATCCGGAATCAGTGGTGGTTGGGCTGCCAAAGAACTAACTGAGAAGGGTTTGAAAACAATCATGTTGGAGCGTGGTCGCAATGTGGAGCACGTCAAAGATTATCATGCCAACAAAGACACTTGGGAATACGAACATAGGGGTGGTAGAACTGTTCAGATGGAGAAAGACTACCCGGTATTAAAACGTGATTACCCATTAAATGAGAAGAACCTTGATTTCTGGGTTAATGAAAAAGAAAGCCCTTATACAGAAACAAAGCGTTTTGACTGGTTTAGAGGCTATCATGTAGGAGGTCGTTCGTTAATGTGGGGACGTCAAAGTTACCGCTTAGGAGACCTTGACTTCGAGGCTAACTTAAAAGATGGTCACGGAGTAGATTGGCCAATTCGTTATAAAGATATTGCTCCTTGGTACAGCTATGCTGAAAAATGGGCGGGTATTTCGGGTAATCGTGATGGATTGGATGTTCTTCCTGATGGAGACTTTCAGCCAGCGATGGAATTCAATGTCGTTGAAAAGGATCTTGCCGAACGCTTAAAAAAGGAGTATGGTGGTAGCCGTCACTTTATTATGGGGCGTACTGCAAATATTACAAAACCTCATACAGGACGTATTAATTGTCAGTATCAAAACCAATGTTGGTTAGGATGTAATTTTGGGGGATATTTTAGCACCCAATCATCGACATTACCTCCAGCTATGAAAACGGGTAATTTAACTTTAAGACCATTTTCCATAGTAACTAAAATTATCTATGATAAGGACACTAAAAAAGCTAAGGGTGTTGAAATTGTAGATGCTGAAACTAATAAAACTTATGAATTCTTCGCGAAAGTAATTTTCGTATGTGCTTCTGCATTTAATTCCACTTGGGTATTAATGAATTCAGCTACCGATGTATGGGAAGGCGGTTTGGGAAGTAGTAGTGGTGAATTAGGTCACAATGCTATGGATCACCATTTCCGTTTAGGAGCTGGCGGTCGAGTAGAAGGCTATGAAGATAAGTATTTCTTTGGAAGACGTCCAACAGGGTTATATGTGCCTCGTTTTGTAAACATTGCAAGTGATACGAAGAAACGCGATTATGTACGTGGATTTGGTTACCAAGGTTCTGGAAGCCGTGGACGCTGGTCTGGTGAGATTGCAGAAATGCAGGTAGGTGGTGCTTGGAAAGATGCTATGTGTGAACCAGGTAACTGGGGAGTAGGCTTTACAGCATTTGGTGAAATCCTTCCATACCATGAAAATAAAATTTCCTTAAATAAAAATGTTAAAGATAAATGGGGGCTTCCTGTTTTGGATATGGACATGGAAATTAAGGATAATGAGCAAAAAATGCGTAAGGATATGACCGAGGAGATGAAGGAAATGCTTGAGAAAATCGGTGTTAAGGATGTAAATACGTATGATAGTGGTTATAATTTCGGTATGGGTATCCACGAAATGGGAACTGCTAGAATGGGTAGGGATCCTAAAACTTCAGTTTTGAATGGCAACAATCAGGTTTGGGATGCATTAAACGTATTCGTAACGGACGGTGCGGCTATGACTTCTGCTGGATGTGTAAATCCTTCATTAACCTATATGGCTTTGACAGCGAGGGCTGTTGACTATGCAGTAAGTGAACTTAAAAAAGGAAATTTATAATTGACTAAACCCAATATTATGAGTAAGAATAATTCAAGAAGAGATTTCATTAAAAATTCAACAATAGCAGCTGCTGGAATTAGCATCGTACCTAGACATGTCTTAGGCGGAACTGGTTTTACAGCTCCTAGTGATAAATTAGTTGTTGCAGGCATCGGAGTCGGCGGTAAAGGAGAAAGTGATATTAAATCTTTCCACGATAGTGGAAAAGCGGATATTGCTTTCTTATGTGATGTTGACGACCGTAGAGCGGCGAATTCAGTAAAGCGTTTCCCTAAAGCGAAATATTATAAAGATTACCGTGAGATGTTGGACAAAGAGCATAAAAATATTGATGCTGTTTCTGTCTCTACGCCTGACCACAATCATGCTATTCAAGCTTTGGCTGCCATGCAGTTAGGTAAACACGTATATGTTCAAAAACCATTAGCTCACGATGTTTGGGAAGCTAGAGTTTTGACAGATGCTGCTAAAAAATATAAAGTTGTTACTCAAATGGGTAACCAGGGTGCATCTAATGATGGTCCAAGACAGGCTCGTGAATGGTACGAAGCTGGCTTAATCGGAAATGTTCATACTGTTTACTGTTGGACTGACCGTCCAGTATGGCCACAAGGTATTGCTTGGCCAGCTCAAAAAGCAAATGTTCCAGCAGAATTAAACTGGGACCTTTGGTTAGGTACTGCTCCTCAAAAAGATTTTGTAGATAAGTTAGTGCCATTTAACTGGAGAGGTTGGTGGGATTATGGAACAGGCGCACTTGGCGATATGGGATGTCACTTATTGGAAGTACCTTTCTCGGTATTAGGCTTATCATATGTTCAGGATGTTCAAGCATCTGTAGGGTCAGTATATGTGGATGAATTCAAACGTGGGTATTTCCCAGAAAGTTGTCCTCCATCAAGTCATGCTACTATGACCTTTCCAAAAGCAAAGAGAACAACGGGTCCTGTTACCCTTCACTGGATGGATGGTGGTATTCAACCTGCACGTCCTGAAGAATTAGGTCCTAATGAAGTTTTTGGTGATGGTGGTAATGGTATTCTATTAATCGGTGATAAAGGTAAAATCCTTGCTGATACCTATGGTGAAAATGCTCGTTTACTTCCTACTTCAAGGAAAGAAAATGTAGCTTTGAAATATGAGCGCGTTAAGGGCGGTGCAGGTGGTCACTATGCACAATGGGTTGAAGCTTGTATCGCTGGATATGGTAAAAAAGAAGTAAGTGCACCATTCGAGATTTCTGGACCTTTAACAGAAGCTCTATTAATGGCAAACTTAGCAATCCGTGGTGCAGATTTACGCGTTGACGGAGGATATCCTGGACGAAGTTTAAAGCTACTATGGGATAACCAAAATATGAAGGTTACTAACTTTGATATCGTTAATCAATTCGTTAAACGTAATTATCGTCAAGGTTGGGATATTAAATACACAATCTAATTTTAAGACAATGAATAGAAGAGAGGCATTAAAAAACGTTGCATTCATTGTAGGAGGTACAGTAATTGGCGCGAACTTGTTTTTACAAGGCTGTACTCGACCTGCTTCAAAGGAAGTTGCATCTTTATTCGAGGGCGATACTCCTGATTTCTTAGGAGAGTTGGCCGAAGCTATTCTTCCGAAAACTGAAACACCAGGTGCCAAAGAAGCTGGAGTAGGTCAGTTTATTCCTGTAATGATCCGTGATTGTTATGAGGAAAAAGACCAAAAAGCTTTCTTGGAAGGTCTTAACGGTGTAGATGATCGTGCTAAAAAAGAATTCAAAAAAGGATTCGCCGAACTTTCTGCAGAAGAGAAGTTACAATTTGTGAATAATTACGATAAAGAAGCTAAGGAATACCAAAGCAATAAAAAAGAAGAAGATTCAAATCACTTCTTTACAATGCTTAAGCAGTTAACATTAACTGGCTTCTTTACTTCTGAAGTTGGAATGAAACAAGCGCTTCGCTATGTGAAGATTCCAGGGAAATTCGATGGTAATTATCCTTACAAAAAAGGAGAAAAAGCTTGGGCAATCTAAGCCTGAAGTAAAATAAAAAATCCCCAAAACATTGGGGATTTTTTTTATTTCGACACTCGCATTAGAAAATGTATCCTACCATCTTTTTGAATACAAAATGTTCTATCCTCAAATTCTAGAATTGAAATTTCATCGCCATAATTTAGTTCCTTTAAAAAATTCATTTCTAACATTTTAATTGAACCTTTCAAAATTGATTTGGGATCCATTGCATCAAAACACCATTCCATGTATTTAACATTGTTAGCATGGTTGACAATGTCTAAATCAGACAACTTGACTTTATAATTACTCAATAAACTGAAATCAACATTTCCTTCCACCTTTTCAACTGAATGTTTCGTTGATATTTTATCCCTGTAAAACTCCATATGATCGGTGCTCAATGCAAATATATCTGCTCTTCGAGTTTTAATATTGAATACAACCCATAGACTACTTGCGGAAATAATGACCTCGTCCTTATATATGACTTCGAAATTACGGATGGATCTACTTCCTGTGAAATCTTGAATCCAGGTTTTAACCTTGATGGTTGAAGTATATTTGGGTAACTGATCAATCTCCATCAACATTCGGCTTAGAACCCATGATTGCCTGACGTCAAACATAGCTTGATAACCAAAGCCTAATATTTCTGCATGTTCGCTTGCTGTAATTTGAAGAATGTTATTAAGTTCACTATATTTTAATTGTCCATTCGGATAACATTGCGTGAAATTCAATGTCCATTCCTTTTCGTATATGCCCATTTATGTATTTCTGAATATAACGCAAATGTAACTAATTTAATATTCTGCCTTAAAATCTTGCTGAAATATATATTAATGTCTAAATTGACGTTAACCTTATAAACCTCTTAATTGATTGACGAATGACAGGAACATTAATTGAAAAAGAAGACGTAGATAAATTCAGATTTATCCCCGCCGAAATAGACAAAACCTCCCAATTTTCTAACAAACTACAAGGTGCAGTTCGTTTGGGTAATGAATTTAAATCGAAGACTACTATTGTTTTCAATACGGAAGATGGTCCAAAACGTATTGAAACTACGGTATGGTCTCTAACTGATAAGTATATTCAGATTAAACATGGAATTTTAATTCCTTTAAAATCATTAATAGAAATAGAATATTAAAATAGTTTCCAGCGCTTAAGCGCTGGAATGATTTTTACCTTGAGTCTACATTAGGGATTAAAGATCAGCATCAAGAAAACTGCAAATAATACCAGATGCATAATTCCAACTATAGGGACCGTTCGTTTTCCCGAAAAAGACAGCATACTCAAAATCAATGTAATTATAAATAGGATTGTTTCCGTAGGGGTTAATCCAAATAATACGGTTTTATTTGCAACTAAACCAATAATCAAGACTGCGGGTACTGTTAACCCTACAGTCGACACAAAAGCACCATGACATAAGTTAATAGTTCGCTGAAATTCGTTGTTAATAGCGGCTTTAATTGCGGTCATAGATTCCGGAGTAAATACAATGATTGCAATAAGTACTCCTCCTAAAAATGGTGGCAAGCTCATTTCTTTAATTCCTAAATCTACAAGAACTGCCAAATTATGAGATAAAAGTACAATGGGTAGTATTGTTGCTAACAAAACAATGCTCCGTAAAATTATCTCTTTACTTTTTATTTGAGGTTCTTTTTGATGATCGGAATTAATTAGCTCTAGCGCACTTTCGAATTTAATTTCCATTTTACCGATTTCAGGCTGAATATAGAGATGCCTATAAGTTTTTACCTGAAAAAATAAGAACATAGCATATAGAACAATAATTAATCCTGAAATAAGGACCGCTTGGGTAGGGCTGAATTCTCCGTTACCATTTCCTTCGATAAAATTTGGTAACATCATCGACAATCCCCCTAACATTATTATCATCGATAAATAGGTCAAAGTTCCTTGTGCATTATATTCTTGTTCACGATTTTTTAAACCTCCAGCAAGAATACATAAACCAAGCACCAGGTTCATAATGATCATCATGACAGAAAATATGGAATCCTTTCCAATAGTTGGGTTTTCATCAGGTCCGAGCATCATTGCCGTTATTAAAATAACCTCTATAGAGACAATTGATAAGGTTAATATTAATGTACCATAAGGTTCACCTAGTTTATGGGCAAGTACGTCCGCTTCCTTAACCACTCCAAATGCTGCAATAATAATCGTTATGAGTACCAAAATAAATATTACAGTAGCCGCTAAATTATTGCTATAATATGATTCGATACGGTTTCCAAAAAACAAAAACAGAACCACGATTAACCAAACTAGTCCTAATCGAATAATTGTATTTTTTGTTAAAATGTTTTTCATCTATTTTCCTTAATCAAATGTGTAATTCATTGAACATTTTTTTGACACTGCAAAAATCCGCAATTAGTATAGAATAATTTTTTACATATGTTAAAAAGAACCTACTGACAAACCCTTGTCTTTTATTGTTATATTTTTGAAATATTTCAGACTCATCTGTTAAATGAGGTAGGTTTAGTTTTATAAAAATTTAAAAAAGAAATATGTTCGCAGTTAAAGTAGAATACCAGGTAAACGAGGATTATGAAATCCAGAATAAAAAAAGAATTTCGGAGTTCCTAGCTGAATTTAAAAATCTTGACCAGGGCAGATTTAGATATTCGGTATTTCAGGACAGGGATAGCCATACATTTGTTCATTTATCTGAGTATCAAGATGATGAAATTCAGAAACAGTTGTTAACTAATTCAGTATTTTTAAAATTTCAAAAGGAGAGGGATAAAAATTTAAAAGTTATGCCAATAATAACCTGGTTAAATTGTTTACCTTAGTTTACAAAATCATACTAACAATGTTAAAAAGACTAAGAATAATTCTACTTTCGAGTTTATTTTTATCAAATTTTGCTGTGGCTCAAGACCTTGATGGTTTATTTAATAAAGTTAAAAAAGGAGCAAAGAGCATATCAAAATCGCTGACCTGGGAGCCCGGAAAAGCTGTATCTACTTCGCTGAAGGATACCTTAACTGGATTTTATTGGATGAATGAGCAGCTTAATAATCGGACCCCTGATACAATTTCGAGTTTCTCATTGAAACCGGGGTATTATAAAACAACATTAAGATCCTATTGCTTGCATGCCGGAACCTATGGCCCTTCAAAAGGATCAGGGTATCAGTTAGCAAATTTTGAAGGGACACAAAAGAAGCTGATCATTTCCATTCTCGAAAAATCTGCCGAAAATCCTAAAATTAGTCAATCAGATGTTCAGACCTTAATTTGGGGAATTGAAGCTGGTAACAAATTCACTTCTTATCCTGCAGACTTTCAAGCTCGCGTAAAACCCTTGTTGTCATTAAAAGATATCGCATTAATGGAAATCAATGTCAAGGATATCGTAGAAAGCAACCTTCCTTCTGAAGTACAGAGTTTAATGAATACCTATGCTTCATTAAGGCAAGAAATGCAATCTGCACAGATGAGTTTTGATAAATTAGAGGATTTAGCGGTGAAGGTAGGTGCTCCACCACTTGGAGTGGGTAGCATTAGCATTGATGAGGGTAAGTGGTCATATCTTAATTCCGGTTATTATATTAAAGTTGATCCACAATCCTATTCGACATCTGATGTCAGTCTATATAGACCTGGTTATGCTGATGTTTCGTATGATGGGCAAAACCGGATTTCATCTTATGAGAATGATGGTTATCGTGTTCAGGTAAACTATAAAGATAACGGTACTCAAGTACAGTTAGGTGAATATACTGCCAATGTTCAAAAAATTGAAAGCTATACTTTGGAAGGTCCAGGAATGGAAAAACAAACCTATCCTTGGGATGGTAAATATGTGGATTTGGGTATGGATTTCGTTAATGATGTTTTAAAAGGGGCTAAGGAATTCAACTTAGATCAAATGCTAAAAGATAAAACAACACTTTCTTTAGATGAATTACAAAATGCTTATAAGGATATCAAAAAATGGAAAGGCAGGTATGATGATCTAAAGAAAATTAATGATGATTTTAACTTGGATAAAAATCCTCCTCAGGATTTAGATAAGTACATTAATGAGGCTGCTATTAATGAAAGAATCAATAAAGGTTTAGAAGTGGCCACCAATCCAATTAATAAAAAAGGGCAAAGTGAATGGTTGAAGAATCATTTTAAGATGGTTAGTGATTTCTTTTTTTATTCAATCTGTAAATTGAGAGGCGACGATTGTAAACCAGATAATGATCCTAAAAATCCAAAACTTCCGGATTATATTGCTCAACCAGGAAATACAAGCGCCCAAAGACTTGGATTAAGTGAATATAAAAAATAGAAGAATTATCGAATCCTGCTGGATTCAATGATGATAAGATTGTTATTGATGTCGGTGGTAAAAAATAGGAATATTTTGCCACCGTCTTTTATTTTATGCTTTTTTCGAATTACCTCTACTTTTTCTGGAAAATTACGAATTGATATATTTGCTTGTTTATATGGGTTGTTCTTTTTCAAAGCTGAATAGGGAAGGACCTGCTCAATTTTAAATATCCTTCCTGGGAAATCTGGCTGCAGGAGGTCGGAAGTATATAAATGTGCATGTTGATGGATTTTACCTAATCCATAGGCCTTCCCGATAGATTTAAAAGCACCGGCTTTGGTTATCGCCACATCGGGATCATATAGATAATGTTGAGGCATAAGGAACCTACTTAATGTTGCACGCTCCTCATTATAGGTAAATTCAAAACTTTGTAATTGATCAGCAAATAAGCGGATAGCTCTAATCTTCGCTTCACCAATGTATCCTCTTTCCTGTATAAATAAGAGTTCTTTGCAATCATTATCCAAGCTAATAACATATACATAGCGTACATGGTTCAAACTTGAAATTGCAGTAGTAATATCCAATAGCGGGGATAATTTACTGATGATGAATTTGCTTTTACTGAAAAATAAATCTTGATTAGCGACAATATTAGGTTCACAGTCTTCTAACAAAAATACCTTAGTATGGCTTACTCGTCTAGAAGGGTCCACATAAATATAGTCGAAGGAATTGTCGGGACTATTTTTTAATAATTCAATACCATCGCAGGCTTTACAAATAAGGTTTGGTACACGAAGAATTGAGGCATTATAGGATACAATTTCTGATAATTTTTCATTGATTTCACAATGTATAACCTCTTTTGCCTCTTGTGCCAGGTAACAGCTATCCACACTGAATCCTCCGGTTAAATCTATAACTCGACTACCTTTAGCGATGAAAGTTTGTTTAATTAAAGCCGTGTGTTCTGAAGAACATTGCTCTAAATTGATTTTATCAGGATAATATATGCCTTCGCTGAATGCCCAAGTAGGTAATTTCTTTACACTACGCTGCCAGCCGTCTATCTGGGAAGCTAATTCAGCTGAACTCACATGCGTAAAAGGACTTTTCTTTAAAGCTATTTCCGCAGGTGATTTTTCCCGATTAGCTTTAATGAATTGTTGAACATCCTTCTCTAAAATGTGTTTATTCATCTTTATTTTTCACAAGCATTTGGCAAGTGTAACTATCCTTAAGTTCGCGAATAATTTCCTTATTTACCAATACCCGATCTATTGTTTCTTGATTGTAGTAGCGAATCGTGATTAATTCTAATCCAGCAGCTACTGAAACTTTATATCTTTTCTTTAACTGTTCTAATAAATTCAACACATTTTCACCAGTATCGTCCACAGCTACAGAAAAACTAATCGCTGAGTTATGCATCATATTAATCTTAATTCTGTTTTGATGAAAAGAATCAAATATATGGCTCAAATTGTCCTCGACGATAAATGAAAAGTCTCTCGGTTGTATATTAATAAAAACTTGATTGACTTTAAAAATAAATGAAGGAACCGGTAAAGTCTGGTTTGTTGTCTTAATCTGAGTTCCTGGTTCTTCAGGATTAATAAATGAGCGTACATTAAGCGTTATCTTTTTGTTTTGGAGTGGCTTAATGGTTTTTGGGTGTATGACTGTAGCACCATAATACGTAAGTTCGATAGCATCTGTATAGGATAATTCTGGTATTAATTCAGTTTGATCAAACCATTTTGGGTCAGCATTCAATACCCCAGGTACATCCTTCCATATCGTGATATTTTCTGCATTTAGGCTAGCTGCAAAAATCGCGGCAGAATAATCAGAACCTTCCCGGCCTAAAGTAGTGGTGAAGTTTTCTGATGTTGAACCTATAAAACCCTGTGTTACGATAATTTGATCATCTAAAATGCTAGGAAGTTCCTTACGAATTTTATCTTCCGTTTTTTCCCAATCAACTTTCCCTTCTCGGTAGGTATTATCTGTTAAAATATAATTTCTAGCATCTACCCATTGCGTAGGCAAACCTTGGTAAGATGAATAAGCCGACACAATTTTTGTGGACAATAGCTCACCAACAGAAACGATTTGATCATATAAATAATCATATTCATCTTGTGGTTCTTCTTCTAATATCCATTCAATTTCCACAAAAGTATTTGCAATATCATCATATACTGGATGGTTATGATCTGGAAAAAGCTCATGCAAAATGGTAAAATGTTCCTGCTTTAAATTCTCCAAATGATTAAAGCATTCACCATCTCTTTTTATATAACTCTCTGTTATTTGTACAAGTTTATCCGTGGTCTTACCTATAGCTGAAACAACAATCAATAAAGAGGAATCTTTATATTTTTCTACAATGGAAACTACATTCCTAATATTATCTGAACTTTTAACGGAGGCTCCACCAAATTTAAATACCTGCATGTATGCTACTGAATTGAATTATAATACTCTTTTACGTTTTTAATGTAATTCTTCCCTGTTTCAGTCATACAATCCTGAATATCTTCAAATGGTATGGTTAATAGGGTAGGTCCTTCAGAATATGGCTTTATTTCGTATGGATTATAATAAAACATAATACCTTCTTTTGAAATACCATAGTTAGCTGCTAATGCAAAAGTGTCATTCTCAAAGAAATAATCACTCTCAAGGCTGGTTGTGTCTGTTAGGCCTTCCTCCTGACGAAAGAATCTTTCTGCAATTTTAGTAAATTCTTTCATCTTATTCTCAGAAATAAATGTATTCAATGCTAATTTCTTATAATTCTGAGCATCGTATACATTCCAAAGTGTAAAACTATTTCCATGAGCCCCTCCTGAATATTCATAAGTGATATTACTAAGCATGATGAGGTAGGGATTGTTCATTTCAACAAATACATCTGTAGACTTTTCCCATGCAATTGGATATTTTACATTATTCTCTTCGACAAAATTTCCGTATCCTTCCAAAAAATTGTCAATATATTGATCTATTGTTGTTTCTCCTTCCAATAGAATATTCTCCATTACACGTTTATTCATCACACTGTCTTGGAATATAGGGTAGGAGACATTGACAAAACTTGTGTCTATTTCTCCATCTCGTTCAGGAAAATATTTGCTGATTTCCCTGATTATAGTATCTCGGTATATCAGGGAATCTGTTCTTGAAGAAATATTTTGTTTATGAGAGGTTGAGCCATCTGTTTTGTTGCTTTGACATGAAGAAAACAAAGCAATCAACAGTGTTGAAGATATAACTAAATTTATATTTGCCTTAAAAATCGATATTAACATTTATCCATCCTCCATCAAAATTTGTGTCGTACTTTTTGTAGAAATCAATAGCTGGGGTATTCCAGTCCAATACCTGCCACATCATACCGGAGAATCCATTCTCCTTAGCATAAGAAATTGTGTGGTCTAACAATTCTTTTCCAATACCTTTTCCTCTCATCTTTTCCGTGACAATAATATCTTCTAGATATAAACGACGTCCCTTCCAAGTAGAATAACGGATGTAAAATAAGGACATTCCTATGATTTCCCCATTAAATTCACCAACAAATGCCCACCAAACTGGATTTTTTCCAAATCCTGAATCAACAAATTCTTCCATAGTAACGGTAACTTGTTCAGGGGCCTTTTCATAGCTCGCTAATTCTTTAATTAGTTCCAATAGCCTGCTGCAATCTTCTTTGACTGCATTTCGAATGACTAATCCCATTATTTCGCTTTATAATGTTTGATGATTCGTTGACCAAAAATTGTACTTCCCAACCTAACCATATTGCTGCCTTGCTCGATGGCGATCTTATAGTCAGAAGACATTCCCATTGATAAGATATCAAAACTTTCTTCTTTTCGGAAATAAGTCGTTTTTATACCATCAAATAACATCTTTAGCTCATAAAATTCTTCTTTAATGATCTTTTCATTTTCGGTGTTGCTGGCTATACCCATTAAACCCCTGATACGAACATTTTTTAATCCTTGAAATTCCTCACTTCTTAGTAGTTCAACAGTTTCGGCAAAGTCAAGCCCAAATTTTGTGTCTTCATCTGCAATGTATATCTGTAATAGGCAGTCAATTATACGGTTGTTTTTAAGAGCATGTTTGTTAATTTCAGTGAGTACCTTTAATGAATCAACTGAATGTATTAAACTGATGAAGGGGGCAATATATTTAACTTTATTTGTTTGTAGGTGTCCAACTAAATGCCATTCTATATCTTTGGGAAGGGTTTCATATTTTTCAACAAGATCTTGTACTTGATTCTCACCAAAAATCCTTTGGCCTGCTCCGTACGCTTCTAAAATATCTTCATTAGGTTTGGTCTTTGAAATAGCCACTAATGTAACCCCGATAGGTTGTAATTCTTTTTGTAATTCTGTAATATTCTTTGATATACTCATGATGAAAAAGGATTCGCATTGATGAAATTAACAAAGCTATATGCAAGCTTTTACGTATTTTTGTACAAATTTACAAAATGCATCGATTAATACTTGGTTTACTTCCGTTGTTTTTTATAAGCATATCTTGCAAAAAGAATGTTCCTGAAGGTATATTATCTCAAGAAGACATGGTTGAGCTTATGACCGAAGTGCATATTCTCGATGGGTATATTTCAAATATCCCTGTAGATAGTGCTAAGAAGGTTATTGATCCGCTCTATGAGCAAATTTTTGATAAATTTGGAATTGATTCAACGACATTTAATAAAAATGTAAATTATTATTTCGGCAACCCTGCTTTAACATCTAAAACTTACGATCAGGTCGTTAAGCGATTGGAACAAAAAGAAAGAGGATTCTATAGCCGAGATTCATTAATTAATATCAATACTCAAGACAGTGTTAACAGAGTAACTCGCCTTCAAAATAAATTGGCCACTGTGAGTAATATGATTATGAATGCGCTTGCAGATTCTATGGAACTTACAATTGCAGATAGGACAAGGAGATTCTATGAACCTGTTGGTTTAATGTATTATTGGGAAAAGAATTTGTTTGAAAAAAAGGTGCCTGTTCAACAACCTACACCTGATCTTTCTTCACTTCCAACTCCTTCAGATTCTACACAAGTAATCTCACCAGTAGATAATCAAGGTGAAGAAATAAAACCAGTTGAACAAGTTGATTCAATACCATTCAATCGTAGAAATGAGAGGTTGAAACCGGTCAAAAGGCCAAGGGAAAGACCTACGGTAGTTCAATAAAAAATGATTTATCCACAAAACGCAGTAGAAAAGCTAGGCTTTACAGAAATAAAAGAACTCATTAAGGCTAAATGCTTGAGTGAGGCCGGAAAAGAAATGGTCGATAAAATCCAACCTCAAGTAAAATTGGATTTAATTGATCGGTTCTTGAGACAGGCAAATGAATTTAAAGATTTGTTGGTACATGATGCACCCCTTCCGGTGGATCATTTCTATCCTATAAAAGCAATTATTGAAAAAGCAAAAGTTGAAGGGTCTTTCCTTTTGGAAGAAGAATTCCATCGCGTCCTATTATCTCTTCGGACAGTTTATGCTGTAATCAGGTATTTTAATGACCGAGCTCAGCAATATCCTAATTTAGAATTGCTTTTTGAACATTTACCAATCGAAAAGAATATCCTTCGAAGTATCGAACAGATCATTGATGAAAGAGGTAAAATTAAAGACAATGCCTCTAAGCTATTGTTGGAGATAACATCTCAAATATCAAAAGCTGAACAAGAGGCTCGCAAAAGGTTAGATTCTGTTTATAAACAGGCTCAACAAAATGGCTGGACAGCAGACGGTAGCCTGACTATTCGCGATGGCAGGTTATGTATTCCCATACTTGCTGAAAATAAGAGAAAGGTTAAAGGCTTAATTCACGATGAATCTGCTACTGGACAAACAGCATATATTGAACCAGAAGAAGTATTTCATTTAAATAATAAGGTTCGTGATTTAGAGTTTGAGAGAAGACGAGAAATTGTAAGAATTTTGACCGCTTTAACGACTGAAATTAGACCCCATGTTCCCTTGTTATTCGCTTATCATAGTTTGCTGACGAAGCTCGACTTTGTTAGAGCCAAGGCTTTATTTGCTTTGGATATTGATGCTGAGATGCCAGAGCTGTCCAAGGAAGCTGAAGTATTTTTAGTCAATGCAAAACATCCTCTATTATTTTTGTCTTCAAAGTTGGAAGGACACCATTCAGTTGTTCCTCTAAACCTTAGAATTGATGCCACTGATCGTGTATTATTAGTGTCAGGCCCAAATGCAGGAGGGAAATCTGTATGCATGAAAACGGTAGGATTGTTGCAGTTAATGTTTCAATCAGGTCTGTTAATTCCTTGTGAGACAACCTCAAAGTTAGGTGTTTTCAAACAGTTTTTTGCTGATATCGGAGATGACCAGTCTATAGATAGTGACCTCAGTACCTATAGTGCTCACCTATCAAAGATGAAGCATTTTACAGAATTTGCGAATGCCCGAACATTGGTACTAATTGATGAGTTTGGGACTGGGACCGATCCATTGTTTGGAGGGCCTATTGCCGAAGCTGTGTTGGAGGTACTTAATAAAAAGAAAATTCGTGGCGTTATTACAACCCACTATTCTAACTTAAAGGTCTTTGCTAGTAATTCTGAAGGTATTGAGAATGCTTCTATGTTATTTGACAATGAAGCTATGAAGCCTTTGTATATCCTTCAAACTGGGAAACCTGGAAGTTCCTATGCTTTTGAAATTGCTCAAAATATCGGATTGTCTAAAGAGGTTATACATCTTGCTAAACAAAAGGTTGGAGTGCAACAAAAGAAAGTCGATACTCTTTTGGTGGATCTTGAGCGTGAAAAGAAGGAAGTTTATGATACGAAGGTGGCTATAAATCTTCGGGAACGTGAAATTTTAGGGAAACAGACTGAGTTGAATGAGTTGCAAAGTTATTTAGAGGAAAATAAAAAGCAATTGCTTAAGGATGCCAAAGAAGAAGCTAGACAAATCATCAAAAATGCCAACAAGTTGGTTGAGCATACGATAGCCGAGATTAAAAATAAACAGGCTGATAAGGAAGAAACTAAAAAACTCCGTGCTGGTCTTCATCAAGCGAATGAAAGCTTAAGAGATAAATCCCATAAAGAGGTTAAGAAGCCGCAGGTATTATCCCAAGAAATCGTTGAAGTTGAGGTGGGGGATTGGGTCAAAATTATTGACAGCGGGAACGAGGCTCAAGTCATTGAAATTGCAAAGAATAATTTGATCCTGGCGCTCGGGGATTTAAGGACGGTAGTTAAAAAAAATAAGGTTGAAAAACTAAGAGGTAAGGAAAAATCGAATGCAGCGAAACGGTTTAAGTCTGTCACCTCTGATAGTGTTGCAGATTTTAGTCCTGAAGTTGATGTTCGAGGAATGCGTACTGAAGATGCTTTAGCTAAGATTGAAAAGGTTTTAGATAGGGCTGTTATGATTGGTTATCCATCCTTAAAAATTGTTCATGGGAAAGGTGATGGAATCCTTCGTAAATTTATTCGCGACTATCTAAGGAAATATAATCAAGTAAGTAGGTTTGAAGATGAACATGCGGATAGAGGGGGAGATGGAATTACCTATGCATATATAGATTAATCAGGAATTGTCATAGATTAAAGGAGCTTTTAAGGCTCCTTTTTTGTTTAAGGTTTTTCAATTTATTTTTCTGTGGTTCAGGGTGATTTGGGGCTGTATGTTTAAACAGCTATTAAATATTAAAAGATGATTAAAAGTTCAAGTAATTCGCTTAAATTTCCATTTAGTTGTTGCGGAAACTGTTAAAAGATTAGAAAAAGGAAAAAACTTTTCCACATTTTTGAGAATGTTAAATTTTGTTAAAATATCAATTTACTATCGGTTTTGTTATAAAATTTTCAATTAATACAGGTAGTTGTTTAGAAAACTATTTAGTATTTCAATTTTTGTTTACTCGAATAAGCCAAATAAATGCAAAAAGGTGGTTGTGAGAATATTAAGTTTATGTTAACAAACATTGAAAGTCATTCTGACTTTTTACTTTTGTGCAGAATTAATAACAAACCGTATGAAGAAATCTTTACTTTTCTTTGCTCTGGTACTTGCAAGTTATGGAACCATCCAAGCTCAGGTTACCACAAGTAGTATGACTGGTGTTGTGACCCAAACCAATGGAACGACAACTTCAGGAGCTACAATCAAAGCTGTCCACACACCATCTGGAACAACCTACACGGGTTCTGCAAATGAGGCTGGACGTTTTAATCTTGCCAATATGCGTGTTGGCGGACCTTACCGTATTGAAATTACATACATCGGTCAAAACCCTATCGTTTACGAAGACGTGTACTTACAATTAGGTCAACCTTTTGTTTTAAACCCAGTTTTCGGAGAATCAGTGGGTACTGAAATCGATGAAATTACAGTAGTTGGTAAAAGAGCCGGGGAAGAAAAAACTGGTGCATCGACTGTAATCAGTAAGCAGCAATTAGAATCACTTCCGACTTTAAGTAGAAGTTTACAGGATTTTACTCGTCTAACTCCACAAGCTACAGGAAGTAACTCTTTTGGTGGAGCGAACAATCGTTACAATAACATTACCATTGATGGTGCTGTTAATAATGATGTGTTTGGTTTAGCAGGATCTGGTACTCCAGGTGGACAAGCTAGTACTCAACCTATATCTTTGGATGCGATTCAACAAATTCAAGTTGTTCTTGCACCTTACGATGTTACCCAAGGAAACTTTACTGGTGGTGGTGTTAACGCGGTAACTCGTTCGGGAACCAACACAGTTGAAGGATCTGTTTATACATTCTTTAGAAATCAGAATACAATCGGTAAAAACGTATTTACTGATGAAAAATCCACTAAATTCTCTGACAATCAATATGGTTTCAGAATTGGTGGTCCCATCATTAAGGACAAATTATTCTTCTTTGTGAATGGTGAAATGGGAAGAAGATCTGCTCCATTAGCAAATAATGCTGGTGAACCAGGATCTGCAATCTCTGATGCAACTGCTGCTTTAATCGCTAAACACACCTTAGATACTTATGGATATGATGTAGGTTCATACGGTCCTACGGATGTAAGAACTCAAAACAACAAGATCTTTACTAAAGTTGATTGGAACATTAATGAAAAACATTCATTATCTGTTCGATATAACTTTATTGATGCTTTTGATGACAATATTAGCCGTTCAGGTTCTTTCTTCAGATTTGGAAATAATGCGTACCAATTTGCAAACAAACAGCATGTAACGGTTGCGGAATTAAGAAGTAATTTCAATAACCAATTCTCGAACAACTTAATCGTTGGTTACTCAGCGATTAGAGACAGTAGAGAAATTGCAGGTGGCTTATTCCCTCAGGTTACCATTTTTAATGTGGATGGTAAATCATCGAACTCTGCAGAATTCGGTTCTCAAAGATCTTCAGTTGCTAACTCATTAGATCAAGATATTTTTGAGTTTACCAATAATTTCAAATGGTACAAAGGTAAACATACCTTTACATTTGGTACTCACAATGAATTTTTCAGTTTCAAGAACTTATTCATTAATAACTTAAATGGTCGTTGGGACTTCAACAGTGTTGAAGATTATATCAACAACAAACCAAATAGAGTTAGAGCAACTTATTCTTTAATCGCTGGAAACGACAGACCATCTGCTGAATTCTCGGCAGCACAGCTAGGATTCTATGCTCAAGGAGAATCTGAATTCATCGATAACTTAAAGTTAACTTACGGTATCCGTGTAGATGTTCCTATCATTGGTGACAAACCTTTAAGAAATGAAAAAATTGAAGCTTCATTTCCAGGATACAGAACAGACAATACACCTAGTGGAAAATTATTGTGGGCTCCACGTTTAGGATTCAACTATGATGTTCAGGGTGACCGTTCAATCATCATCCGTGGTGGTGCTGGTATCTTTACAGGTCGTGTTCCTTTTGTTTGGTTGTCTAACCAATTTACAAACAGCGGAATGTTATTTGGAACTGTTGATGCTTCAGGTGATAAAATTAATGCTGGTAATGGTTTTGATCCAAATATTGAGAATCAAAAGAATATGGGGTCTGGATCAACTCGCGCTGAGGTTAACTTAGTAAACGAGGATTTCAAAATCCCTCAAGTCGCTCGTTTTAACTTAGCAGGTGATTTCAAATTACCTTATGGTATTACGGCAACTTTAGAAGGTATCTATTCTAAAACTATTAATAACATCGTTTATTCGGATATTAATATAAAAGGTGAGAACGGAACTGTTCCTACTGAGTTATCGAATGGTGCTGACTTACGTCCTTCTTACAGAGGAAGCAGAGTTAATAGTGGTGACTTTACTAATGTTATCTTAATGGATAACTCAAATAAAGGTTATACTTATAGCTTAACTGCTCAATTGTCGAAATCGTTTAATAATGGTTTTAGCGCAATGGTAGCCTATACAAATGGAGGTTCAAAATCTGTAAATGATGGTGCAAGTAGTACGGCATTATCTAACTGGGAATATGTACAAATTGTTAACAATCCGAACAGTCCAGATTTAACAAATTCAATCTTCAATATTAAGCACCGTGTGATTGGTAATGTTGGATATACCATCAACTATGGTCGTGACAATATGTTCGCAACTGGAATTAACTTATTCTATGCAGGAAATTCAGGACAACCTTTCACATACCTATACAATGGTGATTTGAATGGTGACAATGCATTCTCAAACGATTTATTGTATGTACCTAGAACTGCGGCTGACATCAAGTTAATTCCGTTAACTTCTGGTGGTACTACTACTTCTCCGGAAGATCAATGGAAAGCTCTTGATGAGTACATCAATTCTGATAAATACCTTTCTTCAAGAAGAGGTCAATATGTTGAAAGAAACGGTTCATTTATGCCATGGCAACATCAATTTGACTTAAGAATCACTCAGGACATCGGTGCACTTATCAAAGGAAACAAAAATAGATTACAAATTACATTTGACGTATTCAACGTTGGTAACTTGTTGAACAAAGAGTGGGGTAGAAATTATTACGTAAGTAATCAAGCATTAACTCTTGTAAACTACGTAAGAAGAACAAATAGTTCTGGTGCGGTTACTCAAGAAGGATTTACTTTCAAAGCTCCTACAGACAACCAACCATATTCTGTTTCTGACTTAGCTTCTAGATGGCAAGGACAAATCGGTATCCGTTATATCTTCAACTAAGATTTAACTTACCTTAAATATAAATCCCTTAGTAGAATTACTAAGGGATTTTTTATGCTTATAAATATTATAAAATTTTGAAATATTTGAACCTTCCTTAATCTTAATTAAAAGTTAGGTTTCAACAGATACTTATCATAGAATCTAAAGATATGTTCAGTTGCCTCTTCAGCGGTGTCAACCATTCTATAGAGATTTAGGTCTTCTTCGCTGATATATTTATTACCAAGCATTGTATTTTTTATCCAATCAAATAGTCCGTTCCAATATTCTGAACCGACCAAAACAATTGGAAACCTTGCGATTTTTCCGGTTTGGATTAGGGTTACTGCTTCAAATAATTCATCCATTGTTCCGAAACCGCCCGGAAGAACGATATATCCTTGGGAGTATTTCATGAACATCACTTTACGGACAAAGAAGTAATTAAACTCTAATAGTTTGTCGCGGTCAATGTATTTATTATGGAATTGTTCATGTGGAAGTTCGATGTTTAAACCCACGGATTTTCCTCCGGCATTGTAAGCACCTTTATTGGCTGCTTCCATGATTCCTGGACCACCACCTGATATCACACCGTACCCGCGGTCTGCCAGCAACCTTGCTATTTCCACAGTCATCTGATAGTATTTATGCTCATCAGGTGTTCTTGCGGATCCGAAAATCGAAACACAAGGGCCAATTTTAGCCAGTTTCTCAAATCCATCAACAAACTCAGACATAATTTTAAAGATTTGCCATGAGTCCTTAACCTTTATTTCTTGCCATGTTTTGTTGGCAAATGAATTTCTTATTTTATCATCTTTCACCATCTGGTCTTCATTTATTTTAAGTGCAGGAAAGCTGTTTGCTCACCGTTTTCGATGTAATATAAGATTTTAAATTAAATTTATCTAAAGCTGTTATATTGTTGTTAATTTTATAGTTTATTGTAAATAATTCAATGAAAATTTGAATTATTAAACTCTTTTTATAAATTTATATCACATAAACCTGTATACATCTATTAATTTCATAAACCTCTAATGAATAGAAGGGACTTTATTGGCAAAACAGCACTAGGTGCAGCTGCAATTACTATATTACCTCGTCATGTACTTGGAGGAAATGGTTATTTAGCTCCAAGTGATAAGATTAATTTAGGTTATATAGGTGTTGGAAAACAAGTTCCAACATTATTGCATGGATTAATGAAGCTCCCCGAGACGATGGTAATCGCGGCTGCAGATGTTGATCGTACAAAACTGAATCATTTTATATTGGAAGCCAATAAGTTAAATGCTTCTAAATCAGGTCACCAAGTAGAAGGATATGGGAATTATCGGGATTTGTTAGCCCGTAAAGATATTGATGCGGTCGTTATTGCATCGCCTGATCATTGGCATGCAATGCATGTGATTGACGCTGCCAAAGCTGGAAAAGATATTTATTGTGAGAAACCATTAGCCTTGACAATTGATGAAGGTAGAGCGATGGTTAATGCTGTACGTAAATATAAGAGAGTTCTGCAAACGGGTAGTATGCAACGATCTCAATATAACTTTAGACAAGCTGCTGACTTAATACGAAATGGATATATTGGTGATATTACGGAGGTTAATGTTTCGGTAGGAGAACCTGTTAAGGAGTGTGATTTACCATCTTTAACAGCACCTGAACATTTGGATTGGGATTTTTGGGTAGGTCCTTCATTATATAGAGGATACAATCCGATTTTAAGCCCGTTGTTAGGTGCTCCGGAATGGTCGCTCTGGAGGTTGTATCACGGTTTTGGAGGTGGTTATATTACAGATTGGGGGGCACATATGTTTGATATTGTGCAGTGGGCGTTAGGAATGGATAGTTCTGGGCCAGTATCTTTTACTCCTCCGGATATTCCTCAAGCGAAAGAGGGATTATACTTTACCTATAAAAATGGGATAAAAGTGCATCATAAATCTTGGGGAAATTTCAATGCCATTCAATTCTTGGGTACAGAAGGAAAGATTGAAGTTTCCAGAGAATTTTTAAGATCTGACAAACAAAATTTACCAAAGGTAGAAATTGCAGAAAAGGACCGTAAGGTTTATTATTCTGATAATCATTATAAGGACTTTGTCGATTCGATAAAAAGTCGCAAAAAGCCGATTTGTGATGTCGAAATAGGTCACCGCACGGCAACTGTTTGTAATGCTGTGAATATTGCTTATCAACTTCAAAAACCTATAAAATGGGATCCCAGAAAAGAAATTTTTGATAATCCTTTTGCAAATAATCTAAAAGGTAGGCCATACCGAGGAAAATGGGATTATTTGGATTTTTAATTTAGAGCACACATAGATTTGTTTCATAAACCGATGCGCCAGATATTCGAAAGAATTCTGGCGTATTATTTTGGTCAATATTTTCGTAATTTTGAGCTATGAACTTCTCGTCAAAATTATTAGAGCAAGCTGTTGAGGAATTTGGAAAACTTCCCGGTGTAGGAAAGAAGACCGCATTGCGTTTGGTTCTCCATTTATTGAAGCAGTCAGATGCCGAAGTTTCCCAATTTACGGAATCCCTGGATAAACTAAAGCGCGATATCAAATATTGTAAAACCTGTTTCAATATTTCTGATTTAGAGCAATGCGAAATATGTACTTCACTGAAAAGAGATAAAGGATTGATATGTGTCGTTGAAGATACTAGAGATGTAATGGCTATTGAGAATACAAATCAATATAGTGGGGTATATCATGTTTTAGGCGGATTGATTTCGCCTATGGAAGGTGTTGGGCCTGCGGATTTAAAAATTGAAGGTTTAATTGATCGGGTACGAACAGGAGAGATTAAAGAAGTGATTTTAGCCCTAAGTGCGACGATGGAAGGGGATACGACTATATTTTATCTCTACCGAAAATTGAAGGAATTCAACTTGCAAATTAGTACGATTGCTAGAGGGATTGCATTCGGAGGAGAATTGGAATATGTAGATGAAATTACGCTGGGGAGATCTATTGCAACACGTGTACCTTATGAAAGGAATGTTGGATAATTTATGCTTTCATTTTGCTGATAATCCAGTAAAATCCTATTCCACAGAAAATTAAGACTAATCCGGCTGCGATCCATAAGGTATTATAGCCGAAATGTTCAGCTGTAAAAGTTCCTAAAAAAGGAGAGAAGATATTAGCAGCCGCAAATGATAAGGAATTAAATCCCATATAAGCACCTTGGTTACTTCGGCTCGCTCTATTGATTGCTACAGTTGCCGTAAATGGTAGGGTAAGCATCTCTCCTGTTGAAAGGAAGAACATGGCAAGATATAGCCAGGCCATTCCAAAATTGCCCGTTAACATTAGATAGGACATTCCTGAGATTGCAGTTCCCCAAAGCATAATTTGCCTTACTGAAAATCTATGTTCAACAATATGAACCAAGACCATTTCGAACAAGACGATTACTAATCCGCTGAATCCAAGCAAAAGCCCGATTTGGTCTGAATGCAGACTGTGAACCTCTTTATAGTATAGGGGTAATGTGCTTAAAAGTTGGAAAAAGGCCATTGAAAAGAGACAGCAAAGCACATTAAATATGATAAATAATCCATCGCTATAAGCATTCCTAACCGGTTTGTCTGTATCTTCTGCTACTGTTTTGTGTTGGTTAACTTCTGTTCTAGCTTTTCGGTTTCTAAAAAAATAAATAAAAACAATGGCAGCACAAGCTGCTGCAATAGCATTCCCATAAAATATCCAGTTATAGGAAAATTTTGCCAAAAAACCTCCCATTGCTGGACCGATTGAAAATCCTAAATTTACAGCCATCCGATTTAAGGAATAAGCTCTAGTGATGTTTTCGGGTTTTGCATAACGTGCAACTGACACTGAGTTGGCCGGTCTAAATGTATCTGCCACCAAGGTCAGTATGAATATCATCATAGCTAATCCTTCAAAGGTTCTGAAATGGGGAAGGATTAAAAACAGTGGAATTACCAAAATTAAGCTCCAGGCTTGAACCTTGAAGTTTCCAAATCTATC
Organism: Sphingobacterium endophyticum; assembly: GCA_040393725.1. Classification (GTDB taxonomy): domain Bacteria; phylum Bacteroidota; class Bacteroidia; order Sphingobacteriales; family Sphingobacteriaceae; genus Sphingobacterium; species Sphingobacterium endophyticum_A. Next base: position 66,001 of record JBEBTR010000002.1, read on the forward strand.
TGTAAGCCAACCACCCAGCCAAGAACCACAAACTGAACCTAATCCAAAACATCCCAGTACCAACCCAATTTGGGTTTTGCTGAATCCCAATTCCGAAGACATATATATCCCCAGGAATGGTATTACCATTGACCCAGCACGGTTGATTAGCATAACTAATGCTAATAACCACGCTGCAGGCGACAATCCTTTATAGGAATTGATATATAGGCGGAAAAGTGCTTTCAAAATATAATGGAAAAAGGGTTATGCTATTTTTATATTGTTGCTATCTAAACTTTTATCGATGCTATATGTAGTTGCAATACTTCTCTTAGTTCCCCTCTTCTTGTCTAAAATAAAATCAATTCTTCCTAGATTGACACCGGAAAATCCTGTCTGATTAACCAGGGTAATCTCATTGTCTAGGTTTTTAACTTCTGTAGGTTTGTCAAGAAAGGTATGGGTATGTCCACCGATGATTAAATCAATATATCTTGATTTTTTAGCTAACATTAAATCCGATACTTTTTCTGTTTCGTAACTATATCCGATATGTGATAAGCAAATGATTAAATCACATTTTAAATCATGCTTTAGTTTATGGGTGTATTTTGCAGCAACTTCAATTGGGTCTGAAATTTTGACACCTTGGTAACTCCTAGGATCAACCATTCCATTTAAATCTACCCCTACTGCAAAAACGCCAATCTTAACACCATCACGTTGGAATATGAGGTAATCTTTGGTTTTGCCTTCCATTTTGGTGCCAGTAAAATCATAATTGGAAGTAACAAATGGAAAATTTGCCTTATCAAAATGCTTTAATAATCCTTCTAATCCATTATCGAATTCGTGATTTCCAAATGTTCCAGCATCGTATCCTAATTTTGACATTAATTCTAATTCCACTTGTCCGTCAAAAACATTGAAATAGGGGGTCCCTTGAAACATATCTCCAGCGTCAAATAGCAGGACATTCTTTTCTTCAGATCGTATTTTGTTGATTAAGGTGCTTCGACGTGCTACTCCTCCAAGTCCTTGTAATCTTGATCCATCCATCGGATATGGTTCGATTCGGCTATGCACATCATTTGTATGAAGAAAAGTAATCTTAACTTCTTTTGATTTACTGTATCCCAAAAATGGAATGGAGCTTAATGTGGTAACAGCACCAAGACTTACCACACCTTTAATAAAGTTCCTTCTACTCAATGATTTTAACTCTTCCATCTAATTTTGATTCTACTTGCTTACCTGCTTTTGTTAATTCTTTGACATAATCAATCAAACCTTCCCTTACCCTTTCAGAGGTTGTTAACCTATAAGTTGGAGAACTGATACCTCTTACTAAATCCCCTCCATTTGCAATAAAGTCATAAGTGACAAGTTTATAGGTCTTTTTCGGATCTATTTCCTGACCAGCAATCTTAAAGCTTTGAACTTTTTTATCCTTGATAAGCATTTCAACATTTCCAACTGGTTGACCATGTGTTTCTGCAATAAAGTCTGCCAGTATTCTTACATCTGATCCTTTAAGTTCGAGAATGGTGATGTAATTTTCGAAAGGCATGACTTCAAAAATGGACCCTACAGTGACATCTCCCTGTTTTATTCCTGCACGAATCCCATCTTTGGTTGCCAGTGAGAATTGAACATCTGGATCTACTTTTCGTCCTATTGCTAATAAAGCATCAACAAAGAAATTACTAAGTTGAGATTCAGGAATATTCCGGTTTTTGACTAATGCCTCAGGGGCATATCCCAAAACTTCATTCATCTTATCCTCCAGTTGATTTTTATAGGGAAGGATATAATTACTTATAATACTGTCTTCAGGAATCTGATTATTGATTGCCAACATTTGTTTGTTGGTCACAGTAGACTGATAATAAGTAGTCTTACAGGAATTGAAGACCAAAAGTAAAACCATCCAGGGTAGGAGGTTATACTTTGATAGCTGTGATCTCATGATATAAAATTATACGCAAAGGTATTAAGATTGGATTGAATCCAAAAAGAATTAGCTTTAAATATTGGAATAATAAAGGGATTATTGAGATGCTATTTACTTAGTTCATTCCCAGTCGATCTTCAAAATAACAATTTACAAAATGTCTAGCTAAGGCAAAGGCTTGTCCATTATCTCCTAATGTTGATACCTGTAGGCTACATCCTGACGCTATCTTGCTCATTGAATAAGTTTGGATCTGTTGCTGAATTGGAGTTATCATAAGCATGGATGTTCTTGCAAAACTACCAGACAAAACAATTGTTTCTGGGTTGAAGACTTGCATGAAATGAGCAATGGCACGACCTAATTTACTACCTAATTCAGAAATTAACTGAATGGCATATTGATCTCCATCAAGGGCAGATTGAATAATATGGTCAGGAGTCAGCTGTTTGTTCTCATATTTTGAAACGATAAGCGTAGGAATGCCCAAATCAATATCTTTAGTTGCCTTATTCACTAGGGCATTTCCAGAAACTACGGTTTCCAAACATCCTCTTTTACCACAATAGCATAATTCCCCATCATCGGCAAAGCTTATATGCCCCATTTCTCCTGAAAAACCATCTTTTCCATAGTATATAGATCCATTTGATATTATTCCTAATGATATACCCCAGTCTAAACGAATCACTAAAGCGTCTTTTTTGAATTTTAACTTACCATAAAACTGCTCGGCAAGGGTAGCAACTTTTGCATCGTTTATTATTTTAGTGTTGATGTTGAATTCACGGGTAAGGTGCTTTTCAAGATTAAATCCTGGTTCATAAAAATAGGTGAAATTTTCTCCAGTATAGCGATCGACTAAACCAGGCATGGAAATCGATAAGCCGGAAATTTGCTCTATTAACAATTTATGGTCTTTGAGAAATTTTCGAATGAGCATTAAAAATGCGGGTAATTCCCGGAGATCGGTTGATATTTCGAATGGATAATAATTTGAGCCAATAATAATATTGCTGTTGTTGTCCACTAATGAAATACGTGCGGATTTTCGATTAAGTTCAACAGTAAGGACTTTAAAAAGTTTGTCACTCAATTGGTAGAGATTGGGTTTTCTCCCTCCTAATGATTCACCGCGTTCATGTTGGGTTAAATACTTTTTATCCACCAATTCGACCATAAGGTTGTTTAATGTTGGAAAACTCAGTGCTAGGCGTTTCATTAAATCATTCACAGAAGCTTTGTCCAAATCGTAAACTGCCTTTAATAGAAAGAATTTTTTCCTTGCCGATTTTGCGGTTTTCTTGGATAATTCGGATGGATTGATGAGAAGCTTTTCTATAATTTTCATGCTCGTCTGCGTTTTAAACAATTATGGTAAAATTTTATAACTAGATTCCGGTTTGGTTTGTAAGAATCAATTCTATAAAATTAAACAATTGAATAATTATTTAAAAATTTATCTAAAGAAAATAAAATAAATTATGTTAAAATTAAAAAAAGATGCAATACAACAAGTAATTTTGATTTGATTTAAAGAAGTTGTTTGTGTGATAAAATTATTAACAGGTTAGTTTAGTTGTTAATATGCTTGTTTAGCCAGTTAATATTTCATTTTTAACCAGTAAAATTAGAGAATAAGGTAAGGAGTGAAGGTAATAGAAGTAAAAAACGAAGTCGCATCAAACTATTGATGCGACTTCGTTATGCTGCGGGATATATTTTGTTATTTTTTATCCACTTTATACAATTTTCCGCCATCGGTAACTGAATATAGAGCGCCGTTTTTACCTTGTATAACATCTCTAAAACGTTCACCTTTATCAGCAAGAATTCTTTCTTCGCCAACGACTTTGTTGTCCTTGATGACAATCCTAGCAATATGTGTACTGCTTAATCCACCAATGAAAAGATTGTTTTGCCATTCAGGAACATTTGACCCTTTATAGAAAGTCATTCCACTAGGAGATAAAACAGGGTCCCAATAATATACGGGTTGTTCTAAGCCATCTTTTTGCTGAATTGGAGGATTGCCGATAGCATCTCCTTTATATTCGATACCATAAGTAATTGTTGGCCAACCGTAATTGTTGCCTGGTTTTACCAAGTTAATTTCATCTCCTCCACGAGGTCCGAATTCTGAATCCCACAATTCTCCAGTTGTTGGATCAATGGCTAATCCTTGAACATTTCTATGGCCATAGCTATAGATTTCTGGTTTAGCATCTGCTTTTCCTGCAAAAGGGTTTCCTGCTGCTGGTTTACCTTCTTTAGTGATTCTAAGGATTTTTCCTAAAGCAGAATTTAATTGTTGTGCTTGAGGGCGAGTTTCTAAATCAGAACGTTCTCCGGTTGAAACGAACAAATTACCGTCTTTATCAAATAAAATACGGCCACCATAATGTAATTTACCATTGTATGTTGGCAATGCTTGATAAATAACCGTAGCGCCTTCGATTGTTTTTTCATCTGCAGATAGTTTACCTTTTGCTACAGCGGTGTGATTACCACCAGATACTGGTTCCGCGAAAGTCCAATAAACCATTCGGTTACTTGCAAAATCTGGGTCTAGCGTTATACCTAATAGACCACCTTGCCCTTGTGAATCAACTTTAGGAATGCCTGTTATTGCTTCACCTATAGTTTTAGCAGTTGGGTCAACAATACGCATTGTACCTTCTTTTTCGGTTACTAAAAGTCTACCATCAGGTAGTTCAGCGATTCCCCAAGGAGATTTAAGTCCCTCAACAACAACAGTTCCTTCATAGGGTGTTGTTGTTTTTACCCCGGCAATTCGGGTTTGCCCCTCAAATGCAGGTTTATAATCTGCATTCCCTGGTTTAGTTTCAACAGGAGGGTATTTTGTGGTGTCTTGACTGGATGCGGTAGAATCCGAAGGTTCATGACCATTTGAATTTGCCCCAGAACATGAAATGAAAGCTGTCGCAGCTGCGAAAAACAATACATTTGAGAAGTGTTTCTTCATGTTTGTTGGTTTATGTTTAAGTTTATTCTTCTAATTAATTGAACTCCGGTCTCTTAGGAAAGTTTGCAACATGGGCATATTTTGGACCCATACTGATTATGGCTTCTTTCCATAGGTTTTCGCCGTCGCTAATAAATGCTAAATCGATATTGAATGAATTATGTACAGCCCATGAATTTTGTTTGATTTCTCCATCCAATTGTCCTGGACTCCAACCTGAATAACCTAGAAAGATTTTCACTTCTTCGCTGCTAATCAGTTTTTCATTGATTAAATATTTTAATCTTTCAAAATCACCACCCCAATATAGGTCATCGACTATATGTGTTCCACTCTGTAATTTATCAAAAGCCTTGTGCAGAAAGAATAAAGCATTTCCTTCAACAGGACCACCAAAATAAAGTGGCATTTCGGTGTTATCGATGTCTTCAAGGACATCTGATAATAGTAACATAGAACGATGATTCAATATGAGTCCAACTGTACCGTCGTTTTCATCATGCTCGCACAATAGAATAACGGAACGTTCAAAGTTCTGATCAAGCATAAATGGCTCGGACAAAATTAAACTGCCTCGTTTTGGAATATATTCATTGAACATAAGAGGATAGATGTGTTAATTACCAAATTTATAGAATATCCTGATTATTCTATTGTAAAATAGCAATAATTTTTCATTTCAGATACTATTAAAAATGTATATTATGTTAAGTTTGTAGGAAATATCCTTAGCCATGTCCATTGAACACAAAGAAATTGCTGCCATTCGTGAAGACTATGCTAAAAGCAGTTTAAGCGAATCGGATGTATTGCATGATCCCATTCAACAATTCAAAAAGTGGTTTGACGAAGCTATATCTTCTCAGGTCACGGAACCTACAGCGATGGTTCTTTCTACCGTAAATGAAAAGGGATTACCCTCCTCACGGGTTGTTCTTTTAAAAGATATTAAATCAGAAGGATTAAGTTTCTTTACAAATTATAATAGCCGTAAGGGCCAGGAGATTCTTCAAAATCCACATGTATCCATATTATTCTTTTGGCCAGAGTTGCAACGTCAGGTGCGATTTGAGGCTACAGTTGAAAAGCTATCAAAAGAAGATTCTGATGAGTATTTCGCATCGAGGCCTCGAGGAAGTCAAATTGGCGCTATAGCGTCTCCACAAAGTGTTATTATACCTAATCGTGAGTCTCTTGAAAAGCGTGTTGCTGAAGTAGAGCTTGAAGTAGGGGATTTAGCAATCCCAAGACCGGAATTTTGGGGAGGATTTCTTGTCAAGCCAGTACGTGTTGAATTCTGGCAAGGTAGGAGCAGTAGATTACATGATAGAATTGTATACATCCTTGAAAATGAAATTTGGACTATTAATCGTTTAGCCCCTTAATCATGCTTTTAGAAATAAAGAACCATATAGAAAAGAATATTCATCCCGATGCGATTGTAGATTTGCAAGAAACGGGCCTTCAATCTGCATTATATATTTCAAAAGAGTATTTGAAATCCGTTTGCTTATTTCTGCGTGATCATGAGAATTATTATTTTGATTTTCTAGCTAACCTTACGGCAGTCGATTATTTTCCTGAAGAGTATTTTGAGGTAGTTTACAATTTAACATCGATACCTTTTCAGAAACAATTAACACTAAAAGTTAAAATAAATGCTACTAGGGATTTAGAAGATTTACCTGAAGTGCCTTCAGTGTCGGAGGTTTGGCGTACTGCAGACTGGCATGAAAGAGAAGCATATGATCTTATGGGGATATTCTTTACGGAGCATCCCGATTTACGAAGAATTCTCATGCCCGAAGATTGGGTCGGATTTCCATTGAGGAAAGATTATCAAGATCCAGAAACATATCATAATATTCCTGTGAAATAGGCATCATGAACGAACTTTATCAACAAGCATATAAAAATTATCAGAATAAGATTGCCACTGTTTCTTCACAAGAAATGGTAATTAATATGGGGCCTCAACATCCATCCACACATGGTGTACTTAGGCTGGAGTTAATTACTGATGGTGAAATCGTAAAAGATATTATTCCCCATGTAGGATATCTGCATCGATGCTTTGATAAGCATGCGGAATCCATGAATTACGGAAAGTCAATACCCTTCACGGATCGATTGGATTATTTAGCATCAATGAATAATGCCCATGCATTTGTAATGGGAGTGGAAAGAATGCTCGGTATTCAAGACAAGCTTCCTAAAAGGGTAGAATATATTCGAGTATTAGTTACAGAATTGAACAGGATTGCATCCCACTTAATTGCTATAGGTACATATGGTATAGACATTGGAGCATTTACACCTTTTATGTGGTGTTTTAGAGATCGCGAACATATTATGAATATGTTGGAATGGGCTTCAGGATCCCGGATGCTATACAATTATATTTGGGTTGGAGGCTTATTCTATGATATACCTGTGAATTTTGAAGAACGATGTCAGGAATTTATTACATATTTCAAGCCGAAATTGCTGGAACTAGATGAGTTATTGTCAAACAATCAGATCTTTATTCAAAGAACTGCTAATATTGGAGTTCTTCCCGCAGATGTTGCGATAAATTATGGATGTTCCGGACCTATGTTAAGAGGTTCAGGAATAAAATGGGACTTAAGGCGCGTGGATGGTTATTCGGTTTATCCCGAATTAGAATTTGATATTCCAGTTGGCCAAGGTATTATGGGATCGATTGGAGATTGTTGGGACCGCTATAAAGTCAGAGTAGATGAGGTTAAGGAATCCGTAAGAATAATCGAGCAATGTTTACCAAGATTAATGCAGGATTTCAAAAGGACACCAGATTTTGACCCTCGTGGCCTGGTGCCTAAAAAAGTTAATCTTAAAGCGCAGGAATATTATGTTAGGGCGGAAAATCCTAAAGGAGAACTAGGTTTTTATTTTGTAACCCAAGAGAAGACCGATATTCCAAAACGCGTTAAGGCAAGGGGACCAAGTTTCAATAATTTGTCCGTATTACCTGAATTAGGGAAAGGGGTATTGATTGCGGATTTAATTGCAATATTAGGTTCGATCGATATTGTGCTTGGTGAAGTCGACCGTTAAAATAAACATGCATAAAAACGCAAAAAAAATTAGGAATAATCGATTTAATACTTATATTTGCTATCTCATAATTTAAGTTTATAATTGGTTAATAGTTAGGGGAGCAATTGCCAGATTGCTTCCCTTTCTTTTTGTAATATAATTCTGAGTCCAATTCTTTATATATAATTGTAAATCAATTTATTAAATTGGAAGAAGGATGTTTTTCCACAGTGTTATTCATAAGTTTTTTTGGAAATTAACTAGCCTGATTAGTTCTACTCTTGGTCTACTCTTGGTCTACTCATGGTCGATATTCATCCGCACCTTGTTATGGCATAGTAAGGACCTCGTCCGCTTATGAGCGGACGAGCTGTGGACAATATCCAACCAAGGTGTGGACCATTCACGAGCAAAACACGACCAAAACCAAAGTGAAACCTGTAATGGAGCCCATTAATGCTTGTTTGTGCAGAAGGAGGAAATAATTGAAAATAGGTAGGTTAGAAATACTAATAACCTGATTAGATTATTTTGGAAAAAATCAGATGTCGATTTATGCAGTTTTTATGAAAATGCCCTCTAATCAATTTAGAGGGCATTATGTTTTTTAAGAGTTTTTATAGTTCATCATATTTTGGGAATCTTGTTGAGACAAGTTCCTTCCACTGTGGATTTTTCTTAATAAATGCGAAAACATAAGGACAATATGGAGATACTGTTTTTCCGGATTCCTTTATAAAGTTCAAGGTTTTTTCTACTAAAGCTGCTGCAGCTCCACTACCTGCCAGTTCAGATGGGGCTTCGGTATGTATTAATGCAATGGTGCTATTCGTTTCCTTGAAGTCAATAAATGCGATGTGTCCATCAACATTCAATTCAAATCGACTTTTTTCTTCGTTCTTCGTTAGAGGTAGGTTGATAAATTTATCTTTCATATAAAATTAACAAAATTATTAATGTTGAAGTTTTAAATAATTCTATAAAGATAGGAGGAACAAAGTGAACTAAAATTGATGTATGATAAGAATTGGTTGAATTAACCAACCAATTCATCAGAAATTAAGAATAGATTTTTTTTCTATTCTGAGAGCTTTAGTCATCTATATGGTAAAGTTCTTCAAATTCTTTTTTATATTTTTCTAGGATTACTTTTCTTTTCATTTTTAAAGTTGGGGTCAACTCTCCGCTTTCAATGGTAAACTCATCGGGCAGAATAATTGGTTTTTTGATTTGTTCCCAATTTCCAAAATGTTGATTTGCCATTTGGACTTCTTTGTTTATTTTACGGACAATTTTTGCTTCAGTCAAGAATTTATCTTTAGGCATTCCCTTAAGTTCCGGAGCTTCAGTTTTAGACCAATCTTGAAGGTGGGCATAATTAGGGACAATAAATGCGGATGCGAATTTTTGACCATCTCCAATAACCATTGCCTGTTCAATAAAATTTGATTCAAGCAGTTTCTTTTCGATAGGTTGTGGGATCACATATTTTCCACCTGAAATTTTAAACATTTCTTTTTTACGGTCAATGATTTTCAGGAAGACTTCATCTTCCCAAATTCCAATATCACCAGTATGGAGCCAGCCATTAATAATTGTTTTATCGGTTTCTTCTTTGTTTTTGTAATATCCCTGCATTACGTTAGGACCTTTAACAAGAATTTCACCATCATCTGCTAATTTAATTTCCACATATTTAACAGCTAATCCTACAGTTCCGATACGAATTCCTTTCAGGTAGTGATTGACAGAAATGAGAGGTGATGCTTCGGTCATGCCATATCCTTCATAGAGGGGTATTCCTGCTGCCAAGAATACTCTTGCAAGTTTCGCTTGCAGGGAAGCACTTCCAGAAGCAACTGTTTTTAGATGACCACCCAAGGCTTGATACCATTTATCGAGGACAAGGCTTTTGGCGATTTTTAGTTTAATGTTATAGGCAAAAGATCGTTTTTCAGGATTAGGGTCGAATTGTTCAGCCACATCCACGGCCCAATCAAATATTTTACGTTTTAAACCAGTTAATTCGAGACCAGTTTTCATTATTTTTTCATAAACTTTTTCCAAGATTCTTGGAACAGCAGTCATGATATGCGGTTTTACTTCTCCAATATTTTGGCCAATTTTATCTAGGGATTCTGCGATATGGATTGTTATACCAATATACATGTAGGTATAGATTACCATTCTTTCATAAGCATGGCATGGAGGTAAAAAAGTTAACGCTCTGTCATAAGCTTGACAAGGAGTGATTTCTCTAGCTGCCTGAACATTAGATATAATGTTATGATGGGTTAGCATCACACCTTTAGGTTTTCCTGTAGTACCAGAAGTATAAATCAGGGTAGCCAAGTCAGAGTTTTTAATTTTTGCTCTAGATTCAATTATTTTTGATTCAGGGATATGAGCTCCGACGGTTTTTAATTCATCCCAATTACGTATACCTTCATGATGTTCCATGCAAAAAATATACTTTAGGGTATAGATTGATTCTGTAAGTTTTGTTAATCTATTAAAGAGACTTTTTGTACTCACGATACAGAGTTTGATTTCTGCATCATTGAATATAAATTGATAATCGGTATCACTTATATTGGGATAAATAGCGACTACAACAGCGCCGATTTGTTGGATTGCGAAATCTACAATATGCCATTCAATGCTACTATCGGCGATCAATCCAACTTTGTCATTTGGTTTTACTCCTAATTCAATTAATCCTTTGGAGACTGCATTTACTTGATTTAAGTATTCTACAGAAGTCAATGTTTTCCATTCGCCATCTAATTTGTGAGCGAACATATTTAAATTTGGAAATAAATCCACCTGCCTAAGGGCAAGATCAAAAAGTCTAAGGTTTTCGTCCATAACAAAAATAATCCTGTCTTTTCAGTTTTTAAACAGGAGACTCCCTGATGCATAACAGGATTGTTAGCAAAGAAGTTTTGCAAAAGTAGGAAAATGTTAAGTGAAGAATTAAATAATTTATTTTTTGCCGTAAACTGCTTATTCAAGGTTCAATTCTTAATTTTTTTAAGAAGATTTAGATTTTATTGAGATTGAGTTATTTTGTTCATTTAGTTAAAAGTTTTAAGTTTGTATAAATTTAATTATGATGAATACCTATAATAATCCTGTGTTGGAAAACCTTCCTAAGCATTTACGAAGGTATGTTGTTGAGCAGAATTATGATCGCTATAGTTCAATTGACCAGGCAATATGGCGGTATGTTATGCGGCAGAATTATGCTTATTTAAAGGACATTGCGTTTTATCCTTACATTCCAGGATTAAGTAAAGCAGGATTGACGATTGAACGAATTCCAAGTTTACAATCGATGAATGATAGTTTATCCAGGATAGGATGGGGAGCAGTGACGGTAGATGGTTTTATTCCACCTGCAGCATTTATGGAATTTCAGGCACATTGCGTATTAGTGATTGCTGCTGATATTCGTCAGCTAGAGCATATTACCTATACACCAGCTCCGGATATCATTCATGAATCCTCTGGCCACGCACCCATCATAGGGGAGCCGGAGTATGCCAGGTATTTACAATATTTTGGTGAAGTGGGTTCGAAGGCGATGAGTTCAGCAAAAGATTTTGAATTGTATGAAGCTATACGTGCGCTGTCGATTATCAAAGAGAAGGACAATGCGACGGAAGAGGAGATACAGTTGGCAACTGTTAGGTTTAATGAAGTTTCTTCGAATATGGGGGAGCCTTCAGAAATGGCGTTACTCAGCAGATTGCATTGGTGGACGGTTGAATATGGGTTGATAGGGACAGTGGAAGATTTTAAGATTTATGGTGCGGGTTTATTATCCTCAATAGGCGAAAGTGCCACATGCATGAATCCTAAAGTGAGTAAGCTAATTTATAGTTTAGATACGTTAAACTATTCCTATGATATAACTAGGCCACAGCCGCAATTATTTGTTACTCCAGATTTTGCGCATGCTTATCGGATATTAGATGAATTTGCAGAAGGAATGGCATTTCGAGTTGGCGGTAAATTAGGGATGGAAAGAGCCGTTTCCAGCAATAATATATGTACAGTTGAACTTAGTTCAGGATTGCAAATTTCTGGAAGATTTGTATTTGAAGGTTTAGGGGAGGATTTGCATGGGGTTAAAACAGTTGGAGCAACGGCATTGGCCTATGCAAATAAGGAATTAGAAGGGCATGGGAAATCTTACCATGTTGAAGGTTTTAGTTCGCCAGTTGGGGATTTGTTAGGAATAAATAAAAAGCTAGAAGATTGTAGTTCTCAAGATCTGGAGGATATGGGAATTAGCATAGGGAAATTAAAGAGCTTATATTTTGATTCAGGCATACTGGTGTCAGGAAAAGTGGAATCTCTATTGTTTTCGGAAAGTGGAAAATTACTATTGATTAGTTTTTCAGGATGCAATGTTATCCACGAACCGTCGGGGGAGTTTCTATTTAAAAGTGAATGGGGGATTTATGATATGGCAGTTGGCCATTCAATCGTTTCTGTATATTCTGGGGCTGCTGATAAATTTGCATTTGATCCAGATATAAATCTATCTTCGATTCGTACAGAAAAACAGTTAATTTCTTCGGATCAGCGGAAACTACATGGGTTTTATGCTGAGATTAGATCTGCTAGGGAAAATGGGTTTACAAAAAACCAATTGACGGAGATTTACGATAATTTAAGGGAGAGCTATTCCCAAGATTGGTTAGCGGTAATAGAACTTTATGAACTAGCAATTTATAAAGGTGATGGAGAAATGGAAGAAAGATTGGAACAGGATTTATTAATAAAGGCCAAGGAAAACCCTGACCTTTCAAAATTAATTTCTGATGGGATGCTTCTTGCAAAGACCCAGCCCATAAACTTAGAATTAGTTAATAAGTAAGACTTGCCATGCTTGGTCGATAAAACCATCGTCCAACAATTTTGCTGCATATCGTTGGATTTCATTTTGCAATTGAATTTTATCTTCTTTCCACATTGAGAGGAGGCTGTTTATATGCTCATCGTTTAGCATTGAATTGTCTTTTTGAGGAATTTCTTCGACATTAGCTAGCAATCCCAATTGATTTCCTGTAAGAATGGATGAATTTCTAATAGATTCAGGTAATTTATCAACACCAATTCCTAATTTTCTAAGAGGTTTTGGGACTTCAAACAAATTTTCTTTTGTGATTCTGCAATACCAATTGCCACCAAGTCGAGCGACCAAGTCAAGTGCAGCTTGGTCCATATTGTTGTTCTCATCTAAGTATTGACCTTGGATATGCATACAAATAATTTCGGCCAATACGAGATTACCAGTTCCTGCGCCTTCTTGAATGGTAATAATATCCCTAACCTTACATTCTAATTGTATAGGTGATTCAGCGACCCTTGGGGGACGAATGAATTTTGATTTAAGAGGAGTGAGGCCAGATTTTTTAAACTCATCCACTTCCTTCGGATATTCAGTACTTGCGAGTGAGGTTTGCTGAACCATATCAAAATTCACTATATTAATTACAACTTCATTTACTTCCCTGATATTAGCCAAAGTATGTTTGTCTTGACCGTCCCTCATTCTCGTTAGGGGAGAGAAAACACATACAGGCGGATTAGTGGACATAAAATTGAAATAACTAAAAGGGCTTAGGTTCACATTTCCATTTTTATCGACTGTGGAGGCAAAACAGATAGGCCTAGGAGCAACTGCATATTTTATAAGATTATCGAAAAGGGGTCCATTTGTTTCTTGGTCAAATGTTTTTATTTCGTTGAACTGCATATTAAGAGTATAAAGGGTTTATTATTCAGTTAATTCTTCCAGGAAAATTTTATTTTCAAGAGTTCCTAACTCAGTAACTTCCATTTTTATTACATCATTAGGTTTTATCCAACGTTCCTGGAAATTGGGATTATTCCTTTTTCCGGTACCGTTAATTTCTAGGAGGCAGCCAGTTCCAACCGTACCTGATCCAATTATGTCACCTGGGAAGAGTGTTACACCATAAGAGGCGCGTTCAATTATTTCAGCGAATGTCCAATGCATAGAATTTAGATTACCATTGGAGACCTGTTCATCATTAATCCAACATTTCATGGTTAAGTTATAGGTACTACCAATATGGTCAATAGGGGTTTTAGATTTATGTTTTTCTAATTCATCCATGGTGACCAAATAAGGACCGAACATACTGGCAAAATCTTTACCTTTGGCTGGGCCGAGATTTAATTTCATTTCCTGCATTTGTAAGTTTCTAGCACTTAAATCATTCAAGATCATAATTCCAGCAATGTAATTATCGGCATCCATTGCTTTAATATTTCTACCTTGTTTATTAATTACGATAGCGACCTCCAATTCGAAGTCCATTTTTTCAAAGTGTTTTGGCATGCAATAAATAGGTCCAGGACCTTGTATAGCTTGATGGTTTGAGAAATAAAAAACTGGGAATTGGTCGAATTCAGGAATCATTTCAAGGCCTCTGTTTAATCTAGATGTTTCCACATGTTGTCTAAAAGCATAAGCATCTCTAAATGAAGTGGGGTTTGGTAAAGGAGCGTTGAGGGTAATTTCGGAGAAATCAAGGCCTTCATTTTGAAAGCCATCAATTTTTATAAATTGATCAAGTTCTCTTTTAGTTAATTTTATTCCTTCGGGGCCGAGTTTAATCCATTCTAATGCGGTATTAGGAATTTTATTAGAGATCATATGACTAGGAAATACTTTCTGATCTAATACAAATCCTAATTGTTGATTTCCATTTTCAAGATATGTTACAATTTTCATAATGAATTTTTGAAAACTTTGCTTTAAAATTTACAATGGTTATAATATTATGGATATAAGAAAATTAATATCATAATACCATATTAATTTTCGGAATATCTATGTAAATATAGAGTTATAAATTTTATCTTTGAAATAATTGATACCCAATATGAACTTAAGCAACATGAAGCGAGATAACCTTCTACAAGGTTTAATGCCTTATATAAAGGCATTGATAGCTGAAGTTGTTTTTGCCCAATACTAATCTTATCATATTCTTATCCTAATTGCTATTTAGTGGAAATCTATTTAGTACCGTAATCAATTTTTCATATTATAAACTTATTATTATGCCAATTTATCATCAAATGGGAAAGGTCCCATCCAAACGGCATACCGTTTTCAGAAAGGACAATGGGGAGCTATATTCAGAGGAACTAGTTTCTACACATGGTTTTTCAAGTGTATATTCATTGGTTTATCATTGTCAACCGCCCACGATTGTAAAAGAAATCAGGGAGCCTTTTGATGTATCCCCTCGTGTGGGTCGCTCGAAGCACTTAAAACATACGAGTCTAAAGGGGTTTCAAATAGTTCCGAAATCAGATTATTTAGAAAGCCGAATTCCGGTTTTAGTAAATTCAGATCTACATATCTCGTTGGCTGCACCACAAAGTTCGATGAGGGATTATTTTTATAAAAATAGCCAAGCGGATGAAGTTGTTTTTATACATGAGGGATCAGGTAGATTAAAAACAGGCTATGGTACCTTAGAGTTTCAGTATGGGGATTATTTGGTTATTCCGAGAGGGGTTATTTATCAGATTGATTTTGATACTGAAAATAATAGATTATTTATAGTAGAATCGTTTGATCCTATTCGTACACCAAAGCGATATCGGAATGAGTTTGGTCAACTGATGGAACACTCTCCATTTTGTGAGCGAGATATCAGGAGGCCAGAAAACCTTGAGACCTACGATGAGAAAGGGGATTTTGAGGTTAAAATTAAGAAGGAAGGGTTAATTTATCCCTATATCTATGGAAGCCATCCTTTTGATTTTATAGGCTGGGATGGTTATCATTATCCATGGGCATTTTCCATTCATGATTTTATGCCAATCACGGGTATGTTGCATCAACCACCTCCGGTCCATCAAACTTTTGAGACCAATTCATTTGTACTATGCAGTTTTTGCCCTAGAATGTACGATTATCATCCACAGTCTATCCCAGCACCCTATAACCACAGTAATGTAGATTCTGATGAGGTTTTATATTATGTGGAAGGGGATTTTATGAGTCGGAAGTCAGTTGAGCGAGGGCAGATTACCTTGCATCCTGGCGGTATTCCTCATGGTCCGCATCCTGGCACGGTTGAAAAGAGCATTGGACAAACTAAAACAGAAGAATTAGCTGTTATGATAGATCCATTCAGGCCCTTGATGTTAACGGAGGATGCCTTAGGAATTGAAGACAAGGATTATTATAAATCATGGTTAGTTTAAATCAAAAATAATAAGTTATGACAGCAACATTTGCGGAGAAAATTGCGAAGGCCCAGGATTTTTTACCGATCAACGGGACTGATTATATAGAATTTTATGTAGGGAATGCCAAGCAAGCGGCACATTACTATAAAACAGCGTTTGGATTTCAATCGGAGGCCTACGCAGGACCCGAGACTGGGATTCGAGATCGAGCATCCTATGTCCTTCGGCAGCAAAAAATCAGGATCGTCCTTACAACAGCACTACGGTCGGACAGTGAAATTTCAGAACATGTAAAAGCGCATGGAGATGGGGTGAAAATTCTCGCTTTATGGGTTGACGATGCAGAGAAGTCTTTGAATGAAACGGTTAAGCGAGGAGCAAAGGTATATCAGGAATTGGAAATTAGGCAGGACGAATTTGGAGAAGTCAGGACCGCAGGCATTTATACCTATGGAGAGACTGTTCATATGTTTATTGAGCGAAAGAATTATTCAGGACCATTTATGCCTGGCTATATATCGTGGAAGAGTGATTATCAACCTGAAGAGACAGGTCTATTGTATATAGATCATTGTGTAGGAAATGTAGGATGGGACAGGATGAATGAGACGGTTCAGTGGTATCAGGATGTTTTAGGATTCGTGAACATATTATCATTTGATGATAAGCAGATTAATACGGAATATTCAGCCTTAATGAGTAAGGTTATGAGCAATGGGAATGGATATGTCAAATTTCCGATTAATGAACCTGCCGAGGGCAAGAAGAAATCACAGATAGAGGAATATTTGGAGTTTTACGAAGGGGAGGGTGTTCAACATGCAGCTTTGGCGACCAATGATATTTTGGAGACTGTAAAGGCTTTAAAATCAAGGGGGGTTGAATTTTTAGGAGCTCCTCCAGAAGCATATTATGATATGTTGCCAGAACGAATTGGGGAGATTGATGAAGAGATAAAAGCTATTCAAGAGCTGGGTATTTTGGTTGATAGGGACGAGGAGGGCTATTTATTGCAAATTTTCACGAAACCAGTAGAGGACAGGCCGACCTTATTTTTTGAGATTATCCAACGAAAAGGGGCACAAAGTTTTGGAGCGGGGAATTTCAAGGCATTATTTGAAGCCATTGAGCGAGAACAGGAGAAGCGAGGAAATTTATAATTCATGAGATGAACTTGATTATTATGAAAGAATTACTGCAAGCTTTTGAGAAGAAACATCCAGAAATAGTATTTGAATGGAAAGATACGGAGACAGAGGCAGAGGGGTGGATAGTAATTAATTCATTACGGGGTGGGGCAGCTGGAGGAGGGACCCGCATGCGTTTAGGTCTGGACCGTAATGAAGTCGAATCACTTGCTAAGACAATGGAGGTAAAATTTACTGTATCCGGGCCAAATATAGGAGGGGCAAAATCAGGGATTAATTTTGATCCTTCGGATCCTCGAAAACATGGAGTTTTGGAACGTTGGTTTAAAGTAGTTACCCCATTATTAAAGAATTATTACGGTACTGGAGGAGATTTAAATGTAGATGAGATATATGATGTTATTCCATTGACTGAACAATTTGGATTATGGCATCCTCAGGAAGGGGTTTTAAATGGTCATTTTGATATCCGGGAAAATGGAAGGATTCATCAAATAGGACAGTTGAGGTACGGGGTTTCCAAAGTATTGGAAGACACGCAATACAGTCCTGATTTAAAGAGAAAATTTAAAGTTGCGGATATGATTACGGGTTATGGGGTATCTGAATCTGTAAGGCATTATTATAGTTTATTTGGTGGAGATATTTCGAAGAAGCGGGCAATCATACAGGGTTGGGGAAATGTAGCGGCATCAGCAGCATTTTATTTAAGTAAAGTTGGAGTTCAAGTTGTTGGGATAATTGATAGGATGGGTGGTTTAATTAATCCGAATGGATTTTCCAAAGAGGACATACAATCATTATTTTTAAGTAGAAAAGGAAACGCTTTAAGTTCAGATTTTATGTTATCATTTGAGGAGGTAAATTCGAGGATTTGGGATTTGGGGGCTGAGATTTTCATTCCAGCAGCTGCTTCACGATTAGTTTCGAAAGAGCAATTGCAGCAGATGATAGGACAGGGGCTAGAAGTGATTGCTTCAGGGGCGAATGTTCCATTTGCAGATCGGGAAATATTTTATGGACCAGTAATGGAATACGCGGATCATCATGTTTCAGTAATTCCTGATTTTATTGCAAACTGTGGGATGGCTAGAGTATTTGCGTATTTGATGCAACCTAATATTGAAATCAGCGATGAATGTATTTTTAATGATGTTTCAACAGTTATTCGGCATGCCATAGAGAAGATTCATGCTTATTTACCAGATACAAGAACACATTTTTCATCAAGAGCGTATGAATTAGCTCTCCGGCAGTTATTATAAAATGAAAAAAGCATGGTGGTAAGATTACCACCATGCTTTTCAAATATTTTTGGTTATTATACTTCTTCTCTTCTTGTTCTAATATATTCTTCTATAATTGGGAGATCAGCATTAGCCCAATCAAATCTAAATAATTCGGTTCTATCTACCCATAGCACCTGTTCATGTTCATTAGCTTTTAACTCTCCATTTTTAATTGTACAGACAAAAGGGTAGAGAGTTAAGGAGAAATCAGGATAATGATATTCCACTTTAGTAAGCTTTTCGAGGATTTCGACATTGACATTGATTTCTTCAAGGACCTCTCTTAGCAAACATTCTTCCAAGGTTTCACCTTCTTCCAATTTTCCTCCTGGAAACTCCCATTTTAAAGGAAGTTTCATTTCGGCAGATCTTTGACAAATTAATAATTGTTGATCTTTTTCTATTAAGGCACAAGCAACATGTATCATCAAAGTAAATATACTAAATTGAGGGTGGAAAGCTTCAAAATTTTAAATAAAGTAAGGTTAAAAATATTAAGTATTAAAGATAAGGCTTTTACGGTAAGTTATTAAAGTCGATTTGTGGATTTTGATTCGAGTTTTCGAAAATGAATTTTGAGTTCGGTGTGACTAATTCATTAAAGAATCCTCCATTTTTAAGAAAAAATCCATTTTGATTTTTACCACCAATTGCGTCTATACGTTGCTTGGCTTTGTACGTATTGTCGACGGTAAATTTAGCTTGATCCACCTTTTTCCAATTTCCGGAAACAGTTTTTACCCATTGATTTTTATAGTTTGCAGTACGTTCAAGATGACCATTGTTAGGGTAAAAATTTTCCAAAAAACTATGGAATCCTGTGAGGTATTTATTGGTTTTAGGTCTTTTAAAACTTGCAATTAATTTCCATTGGTTAATTTCAGGAGCAAAAAACCAAGCGGTATAATCTGTTTTTCCATTTCCATCGGGTTCAGCTTTGAGCAAGAATTTGTAGTTAGTTCCGGCTTTCCAGTTGTATTTGAGAAAACTTTGTCCACCAGATCCTTCATTTCCAAATTCTCCAGTATGTACGTCATTTCCTTTTTTATTAAGGATAATTTTTTGGTCATCAGGAATTGCGTTGGGGTCGTCGGTAGAAAAAGGGCTCCATACTGAGAATAATATCCTTCTTTCATTTTGGGAGTTAACTTGGAACCCGAAATAACCTTCACTGAAACCATTGGCCATAAAATATGAACCAATAGGGTCAGCACCTTGAGGAACTTCGATTTCAGAGTAATAGTAGTTTATATTTTCTGTCGTTGGAATAGTATATGATAAGTGACATGAAGGACCTCTTCTTGCCCAATAAAAGTATTCAGGATCATTGCTGTAAATTACTCCCTTGCTAGTTGCATTTCCAGAAATTGAGAAGCTTTCAACCTCGGCGAAGGTTTGGCCAGTTTTTGTTAAACCTTGCAAATCAATTTTTACATATCCGGTATCGACTTGGAAATCTCCAACAATGTGATTTGGACCTTGATTGGACTTTAATGTTATTGTTTTCTGTTTATCATTGACAGAGACTTTTATTTGGCTTGTAGTTTCCTTATTTGACTTATTGGTATTCAATGTCAATTTTAAGGTTCCAGCCTTATTAATTCTTACATAGGTACTGATCATACTTTTTTCGGAGGTCCAATTTACGAGTCCATTTTTCGAGATAGTCTCTTTTGAACCCTTTGCAAGGGTGGTTAGAAACGCATTTCCAGCCAAAGGAATATTATAAGTTGAATCTTTTTGGGACACCTTCGGTGAGCCTGTCAATGAATGTTTAGCACATGCAAAATTCAATAATAGAAATATAAAAAAGGGAAGGGTACTTGGAAATCGTAATCTAGATATTTTCATTTGGTTATTTATAAATTTATTGAAGATAATGAAGGTTGATTTTAATTAAAAATTTTAAATGAAAGCAAACGTTTGATTAAAATTTCGAAGAAAAGTAAGGAACGATCTTGAGATAATATAAAGAGATTTAGATTGTATGTTAAGACATCTAAATTTAGTCGTAAAAAACCTGTCTATTTAGGAGAGTTCTACCTCATAGTTGGTAAAAAAAATTATATTTACGCAAATAATTGAATTGATTTGAATATTTCTTACAATTCCTTTACTTGGTAATTTCTAATCCTATGAATTAAACTGATGGTTGGTGCATGAGAAAGAGTTTTTTATTTCATTTTTATTTCATATTAATAATCTTACTAACTGACAGTTTTGTTACAAAGGGGCAAAGTCAAAGTGATAGTCTGAGTAAATATTCGATTGATGAACTTTTTGACAAGGCATTTGAAACGCGTTCCACAGACTATTTAGATTATATAAGCAAGAAAAAGATAAGCCAAGATGAGGAGAAGGACTTGTATCGTTGGTATTATTACCTATCCTCCACCAACGGGAAATTAGATATCACTTTACATTATTTGCAAAAGTTAGATTCTCTTTCCAAATCTACAAATGACCCAGTCAATCAGTTTATTGCGAATTTAGGAATAGCAGAAGTTTACTATAAAAAATCTGATTATGAGAGAAGTAAGCAATCATTTGAGCGAGCGCAGAAATTCATAAAGGATTTTCCTGAAGGAATAGAAAGATCACTTGCGAATGCTGAGTATTCCTATTTCTATTATTTGAGTGGGAATTTTGATGTATATATAGTCGAATTAGAAAAATCAATTTCAGATTTAAGGAAGCTTAGGAAAAACATTTCGGAATCTGAGAGGGCATATTTGGAAAATTCCATAGCCACAATAGGGGTTAATCTTGCTTGTGGTTATTTTATGAAAGAAGATTTTGATCAGGCAGATTTAATTTTAAAAGAAGTTGACAGCATTTATACTACAAATTTCAAGGATGCAGTAAACAGTACTTCGGTACATACTTTATTAGTGAAGGGTAAGTATCATTTTTTCAAGAAGGAATTTGAAAAGGCGATTCCATATTTTGAGGAAGT
>JBEBTR010000003.1:0-59161 GCA_040393725.1 Sphingobacterium endophyticum
ACCATTGAAAAAACGGGTTACCCGGGATACTTTTTAATTGTTCAGGATTTTATTGCTGCTGCTCGGGATATGGGCGTTTCTGTTGGTCCTGGCCGTGGTTCTGCGGCAGGTTCTGCCGTAGCATATTGTTTGGGAATTACCAATATCGACCCGATTATGTATGATCTCCTTTTTGAGCGTTTCTTAAATCCTGACCGTGTTTCCATGCCCGATATTGATATTGACTTTGATGATGAAGGTCGTGGCCGTGTCATGCAATACGTAATTGATAAATATGGGGCTTCCCAGGTTGCTCAGATTATAACTTATGGAACTATGGCTGCTAAATCCTCCATCAAGGATACAGCTAGGGTTTTAGACCTTCCACTTTCGGATGCTAATGAGATTGCAAAATTAATCCCCAATTTGAAGTTGAGTAAGATCTTCAATCTGGAGGAGAAAGCCTTAAAAGAAGTGCTAAGAAGCGAGGAACTAGAAGCAGTAAATCGATTGAAATCGTTGGCTGATGGTGCAGGAATTGAAGCCGAAACTATTAAACAGGCCCGTGTACTGGAAGGTTCCATGAGAAATACGGGAATACATGCCTGTGGGGTAATCATTACTCCTGATGACATTACTAATTTCGTTCCGGTTTCACTCGCCAAAGATTCTGATTTATATGTCACTCAATTTGACAACTCAGTTGTTGAAAGTGCCGGTCTTTTAAAGATGGACTTCTTGGGACTGAAGACCTTAACATTGATTAAGGATACGGTTACCAATGTAAAGCTGAGCCATGATATTGAATTGGATCCTGATAATTTCCCAATTGACGACTTAAAAACATACGAGCTTTTCCAAAGGGGAGAAACAGTAGGGGTGTTTCAATACGAATCTCCTGGAATGCAAAAATACATGAAGGAATTAAAACCTACAGTATTTGCCGATTTAATTGCCATGAACGCATTATATCGCCCAGGACCGATGGAATATATACCAAGTTTCGTAAAGCGTAAACATGGTATTGAGCCTATTACCTATGACCTCGATGCTTGTGAGGAATATTTAAGTGAAACCTACGGAATCACGGTTTATCAGGAACAGGTAATGCTTCTGTCCCAGAAACTAGCTGGTTTCTCTAAAGGTGATGCCGATGTCCTTCGTAAGGCCATGGGTAAGAAGCAGAAAGCTGTCCTGGATAAAATGAAACCAAAATTCATTGCCCAGGCTGAGGAAAAGGGCCATAATGCAAAAGTCCTTGAAAAAATTTGGACGGATTGGGAAGCTTTTGCATCTTATGCCTTCAATAAATCTCACTCAACTTGCTATGCATGGATAGCTTATCAAACGGCATATCTCAAAGCTCATTACCCTGCAGAATACATGGCCGCAGTTCTGTCCAATAATATGAATGACATCAAGCAGGTGACATTTTTTATGGAGGAATGTCGACGTATGGGATTAACCGTTTTAGGTCCGGATGTTAATGAATCTCATTATAAATTTACAGTAAACGATGACGGAGCAATCCGGTTTGGAATGGGCGCTGTTAAAGGTGTAGGGGCAGGGGCAGTAGAAACTATTGTCAATAGTAGATCGGACGGACCATATAAATCAATATTTGACCTTGCAAAAAGAGTTGATCTTCGGATGATCAATAAAAAGGCTTTTGAGAGTCTGGCATATGCCGGTGGTTTCGATTCTTTTTCGGATACTCATCGCTCTCAATACTTCTTTTCCGATAACGACAGTAGTTCGGGTATCGAAAAAGCAATAAAATTCGCCCATAAATTCAAAGAAAATGAAAATTCAGCTCAGGTGAGTCTATTTGGTGCAGGTGGGGCTGTTGAATTACCTGAACCTACTTTGAATCCTTGTCCGCCTTGGGGACTTATTGAAAAATTAAAATATGAAAAGGATGTTATTGGGATTTATCTAACAAGCCATCCTCTCGATAATTACAAATTTGAGATTAAACATTTCTGCCCAAATAATGTATCTGATCTTCAATTGATCAATAAAGTAAAGGCCGCTGAAGTTGAACAAGATGTATTATTAGATTTCAATAGGATTAAAAATAAGGAAGTCGTTGTTGGTGGTATTGTCCAATTAGCCAATCATCGGGTGGCTAAATCTGGGAAGCCTTTTGGTTCATTTATAATCGAAGATTACTCAGACTCCTTTGAAATCATGGTGTTTGGTGAAGATTACGTGAAATTCAAAGGCTATCTTCAGGAAGGATACTTTGTTCAGATCAGAGGATTGGTGCAAGAGCGCTTTAAACAAATCGGGAATTGGGGTTTTGAATTGAAAGGCATCCAATTGTTATCCGATTTAAGGGAGAAAATGGCAAAAAGCTTTACAATTCTGTTTCCTCTTCATGCCTTGGATCAGGAATTTATGCAAACCTTGGAGGAACTGGTTGGCTGTACACAATTAGAGGGCCAAGAAGCAAACTGCCAACTGAAATTTATGATTATGGATGTTCAAGATGAATTGTCCATTGAAATGCCTGTAAAAAGGAAAAAGATAAATATTACCAATGAATTTTTGGACGGATTAGAAGCTTTGGAAAACGTACGATATAAATTAAATTGATAGGTTATAAAAAAAATAATAACTTGAATTAAATAGCATGTTTGGGCTATTGCGTATATTTGTATATATTAAATTGTAAAACATAAAAACATAATCAAAATGGCATTAGAAATTACAGATGGCAACTTTGATGAAGTTGTATTAAAATCAGATAAACCAGTACTTATTGATTTTTGGGCAGAATGGTGTGGCCCATGTCGTATGGTAGGTCCTTTGGTGGATGAAATTGCAACGGAATACGAAGGTAAAGCGGTAGTAGGAAAAGTTAATGTTGATAACAATCCTGATATTTCAGTTCGTTATGGAATTCGTAATATTCCTGCATTGTTATTCTTCAAAAACGGTGAAATTGTTGACAAACAAATCGGTGCCGTTCCAAAATCAGTATTAACTGAGAAGTTAGAGAAACAATTATAAAAAAAACTAAAAATCCCGAATCTTAATTCGGGATTTTTAGTTTTTAGTATTTAGTAGTGAGTAATTAGTAATTAGATTATGGCGGATATGGATTTTCGCTATAAATCTTAAAGGTTAAGATTTAGTTTCATGCCTAGAGTTGCCCATCGGCTTGGCATTGGGACTGCACCAACTTCAATATAATCGGCATCGAAAATATTCTGCATATCGGCATAAACTGTATACTTTTTGTTTTGATATGATATTCTAGCATCTGAAACGAAATAGGAATTAGTTGATGCTCTTTGTAGTAAACGATTAGCTGATGTAATGGTCCAATTTGAACATTGGAAAGTAAATATCCCTTGTACTTGATGCTTTAAACTTTCTATACCATATTTAATAATTGAATCTTTATATTCATTTATAATAGAAGGGTTTAAATAGGTGTAGGAGAAGTTGAAATTTAAGGTTTTATTAGATGAAATTTTGTGATTATATAAACTGTTCGCAAATATTCCATGTGTTCTATTATTACCTAAGTTTTGTGCTTGATAGGGTTCGTCAGTAGTCGTTCTAATCCAATCAATAAAGTTATGAATGTCCCTATAAAAATAGCCGGTTTTAAACGTAAAACCAGCACGGTTATATGAAGTGCTGATTTCATTTTGCCAAGCATTTTCACTTTTTAAATTGGGGTTGCCAATGTTCCCAGGGCGTTGATTTAAGAATAGATCCGTAAAAGTTGGAATTCGCTGACTGCTGCCACTGCTCGCAGAAATTTTCAAGTTTTCATTAATCAAATAGCTGATGTCTAAACCTGGGAAAACCTGCCAGTCATAATCCGAATTGTAATTGACATAGGCCCCCAAATTAAAAATGAAATCTTTAAAATAAGTCGATCTGAATTCTGTAAAGAAGCCTAGATTATTCCTACTATGTTCACCAATATTTGAACTGTTTATTTTTTCATACCTTGATTCAAGTCCTAATCCTAAATCCCCATATTTAGATTGTCTGTAAGCGTGTAATTCACCTGAAAGGCTATGTGTATAATGCTGGCTTCTTCCTTTGCTTAAATCATCTTTAAAATACCGATAATCATCTTCATTATAGCGATAATTGATCCTTGGATTGATATACCATCTATCAGTAATTTGATGATGCGAAGAGATGCTCGATAGGAAGGTTTCAACGATTTCCTTTGAATTCTTGTCGCCAGGAGCGGCATAGTACCCGTTAGCACCAAATTCATTATGAATATAACCTGCCATCATCTGAAGTTTATGATCTTCATTCAAAACAATGCTGTTCTGATAGAATAGTTT
Source organism: Sphingobacterium endophyticum (assembly GCA_040393725.1). GTDB lineage: Bacteria > Bacteroidota > Bacteroidia > Sphingobacteriales > Sphingobacteriaceae > Sphingobacterium > Sphingobacterium endophyticum_A. The sequence goes on from JBEBTR010000003.1 coordinate 4,302, forward strand.
TTCATTATCACTCCCTGTATTATATCGCTGCCCATTACTATGTTCTTTACTGCCGTAAAGTTGCTGTTGATGTTTCTTGTTATAGTAGGTTCCTCCCAGTTGAAGCCCAGTTCCATAATATATGCCGTCCTGATCGGTTTCTTCAACCTTTTTAAATGAACTCCCTGCATAGAGATGGGCATAAACAGAATTATTCTCAACCTGTTTCGTTACGATATTGATCGCTCCAGTAAGTGCATTTATGCCATACATTCGGGAGGCGGGTCCTCTTAATATTTCAATTCTTTCTATGGACTCCATCGGAATTGGAATATTTAGCATATGGTGACCTGTCTGAGGATCACTCAATTTAACTCCATTAATCAATAATAGTGTCTGGTCAAAGCTACCCCCGTCAACCCCAATATCAGCTTGAGTTCCAAAGGGACCTCTTTGTCTGATATCTAATCCTGCCACATACCTTAAGACTTCATTTATACTTGTACTAGGAAGTGCTTTTAAGTCCTTTTTTGTTAGTACCTGTATATTTCTGCTATGTTGATTAAATGGAATTTGAAATCTATTCTCTTGAATAATGACCTCATTAATTTTGGTAGTATCTGAGGTTAAATCTTGGGCAATTAATAAACTTGGAAAACAGCTAATAAAGAATAAAAATTTCTTGGACTTCATTTTAATTAAATTTCCACCAAAATTAATTAAAATTTTAATTGAAAGACCACCTAATGCCATTCTTCTCGTCCAAAAAACTTGGAATCCTTTTGTATGACCATTGAGTCAATTTCAACAGGTATAAATTTAGAATTCAAATTAGGTTGTCCTGCGTCTACCCATGCGCTGAACCATAGCGATCCAATTGCGTAAATAGACTTTTTCATTCGTCGCTTAACCATATTGTTTAATCGATTGTGATAGCTGTTGATATAGAAATCTGAATAGTTGGTTTGAATTTGCTGGCCCCGAATGATATAAGAACGATGCAATAAAATTGCTGTTTCTTGTGAAAGCTGCTTTTCAATCCCCAAAACAGAATCCAATAATGCATGGCTTTCTTTAACAGTTTCCCAAGCAAATTTCAAGACATCCTCAACATATTCAGCTTTTCCAACATATAATTTATAGCCTTTAAAAAATTTCTCAGGAAGTCTAGTTTCCCACAATGCATGAATGCCTGTTTGATTTGTAAATTGTCCATTGTAATTGCTTGTTGTATGCAATGGCACATGGGCATCGGCTGTATAATGACCTAAATCTGCAGATAATTTGATAATTCGGGGAATATCTTTTTTGTAAAACGCATTGACCAACTTTTTATAGGTGGCTTCAATATGCCAGGGAACTATTCCTCGACTTCGTATAAATTGCTCATCATATCTCTTTTTTACCTTAAACCATGGTATTTCTAAGGAATCAGTATTTTCAAATCGATCGAGGTCTATAAAATGCCTCGGCGATTCAGCTGGATCAATATATACGCGTTTATCTGCATTCACTGCAAATTCTTTAATACTGTACTCATGTTTTTTGTAGAAATAACTTAAATCAGGCGGAAGGGTATAGATTGCATGCTGGTTGATTAATTTATGGGGAAAAAATCCCCAAGAACAGAACAAAACAAAAGCGGAAAGAAAGCATAAAATGATTAAGCAACGTTTCATGTTGGTTAATAGTGGTTTATCGAAATTTAATAATTTTTAGTTAAAGAATCTAGAATTTTATCGAAACATATTAACTGAAATTTGTTACTTTGTTGAAGTCAAATTCGGAATCGATGAAAATTTTATATGCTGTTCAAGGTACTGGAAATGGGCATTTATGTAGGGCAATAGATATCATTCCTTGTCTACAAGAATATGGACAGGTAGATGTGTTAATCAGCGGGATTCAAGCTGATATAGAATTACCTTTCGACGTAAAGTACAGATACCATGGTTTGAGTTTTATTTTTGGAAAATCTGGTGGGGTGGATCTATGGAAGACATTTATGAGTTCCACAGTGAGAAAGTTTGTGAAAGAAGTAAACTCTGTACCTGTTGAGGAATATGATTTAATCATTAATGATTTTGAACCCATTTCTGCATGGGGATGTTATTTTAAAGAAAAGAGCTGTATTGGTTTAAGTCATCAAATTGGTGCATTTGATCCTTCAAGTCCTAAACCTGAGGAATCCGATATGCTGGGAAAATTTATCATTAAAAATTATGCCCCCTCCAATATTTCTTATGGATTCCATTTTAAATCCTATGCGTCCCATATTTTTACCCCGGTAATTCGTCAATCAGTTAGACAGCTTAACCCTAAGGATTTAGGACATTATACTGTATATTTACCATCCTATGATGATGCTCATCTTTTAAAGCATCTCTCCAGGTTTCCAGACGTTAAATGGGAAGTGTTTTCAAAACATAATAAAAAACCATTTAGAATGAAAAATGTATCCATAAATCCTATTAATAGTGATGCATTTGTACAGAGTATGGCGGAATCATCTGGAGTTTTATGTGGAGCAGGATTTGAAACTCCTGCTGAAGCTCTTTATCTTGGTAAAAAGTTATTGGTAATACCAATGAAAAATCAATATGAGCAACATCTAAATGCTGCATCATTGGAAGAGATTGGTGTTCCTGTTATTAAAAGTTTAAAGAAAAAGTCAGAATTAGAAATAGAATCTTGGTTAAATGCCAAATCAATAGTCAATGTCGATTATCAGGATTGCACTGCTGAGATCGTCGATAAAATAGTAAAAAATCATAAACCATAATGAAATACATATTAGGAATCTTTTTTTGTTTAGCACTAACTTCAAATAGTCAAGCACAAGCATTGGTCAATGCAAACGACTCATTATCTTATGCTTTAGGGCAGGACTTAGGATCGTATATAAAAAGAATGGATTTACCTTTAAATAAGGCTAAATTATTACAAGCTATTGGGGATGTGTTAGAAAACAAGGAACCTGTATTTAAAGACGAGGATCGTGAAAGCATAATTCGTACTGGCTTACAAAAAATTCAGGATGAAAAGAATGCTGGATTGAAGAAGGCCGCCCAAGATTTCCTTGACAAGAATAAAACTAAGCCTGGAGTTAAAGTTACAGCAGAAGGTGTACAATATGAGGTTCTTAAAGAAGGAACGGGATTAAAAGCAACATTAAACGATACGGTAACGGTACATTATATTGGTAAGGTCTATACAGGTGAAACATTCGATAATAGTTATGAACGAGGTGAACCTTTGGATCTAGATCTTAATTCAGTTATTGAAGGTTGGAAAATCGGTGTTCTCTTAATGAATAAAGGCTCAAAATATAGATTCTACATTCCGTATACGCTGGGTTATGGAGAGCGTGGTAGTGGACCAATTCCTCCATACAGCACCTTAATTTTTGACGTCGAATTGTTGGAAATTAAATCACCAAATGAAAATGCAATATAATAAGATAGGCAAATCTGATCTTTTAGTATCTCAAATTGGACTGGGAGCCATGTCTTTGGTTCAAGGCCAGGATGATACAAATTCTTATATCATCAAGCATGCTAAAGAATTAGGAATAAATTATTTAGACACTTCTGATTTGTATGATAAAGGTAAGAATGAAAAATTGATCGGAAAGCTTATCTCTTCTGATAGAGATCAGTGGGTTTTGGCTTCAAAAGTTGGGAACCGTTGGAAAGAGGACGGCTCCGGATGGGATTGGGTACCAAGTAAGGCATACATTTTAAAGGCAGTTGAAGATTCCTTGAAAAGGTTAAATACAGATTATTTAGATCTTTACCAATTACACGGTGGTACCATCGAAGATCCTTTTGAAGAAATCGTTGATGCATTTGAGCAATTAGTTCAGCAAGGAAAAATCAGATATTATGGAATCTCTTCTATAAGGCCAAATGTCTTTACCAATTATGCCGAGAATAGTCATATCGTTTCCAATATGATGCAATACAGCATTTTTGATCGAAGACCAGAGGAATATTTTCCTATGTTAGAGAAAAATGGAATTTCAGTTTTGGCCAGAGGAACTGTAGCCCAAGGTCTTTTGCTTAAAAAAGCGGCCCAAAAATACTTAACCTATTCCGTTCGCGAGGTGTTAGAAATACAAAATGCAATCAATTCCATTGCAAAAGAATTAGGGCTGTCAAGTCTCTCTTTAGCAATTAAATATCCATTATTGCATGATCCAGTGGTATGCAGCGTGATTGGGATCCGAACAAAGGAACAAATCAAATCTTTGGATTTAGCAATTGAAGATTTATCAAAAATCGACTTAAATACATTTAAAGAATTATTAAATAAAATGCCTAAAATCCATTATTCTGATAATAGATAAAGAATTGATATTTAGAGCTATATGAGATTAAAAAGGGGTTGTCAAAACGATGATCCCTTTTTTATTTCTAAAAAATATGGCTGCAAATCCTATTAGGTAATCCGTTCGGAGTCTGTAGATCTATATCAGTATAAGACACTCACATCAAAGTCGTATCACAGTCGTGTTTTGGTCGTGAATGGTCCGCACCTTAGTAGGACATTGTCCTCAGCTCGTCCGCTCACAAGCGGACGAGGTCCTGATTATGTCATAATGAGATGCGGATTAGTCTCGACCAAAACCCGACCAAAACCTAACTAAAACTAAGCTTAAACTACATTAAAGCTCATTTGAGGATTTAAAATGTAATTGAAAAATATTTCATAAAAAATTTGCCTATCTACTAGTAGGTATATATCTTTGTGCTATGAATACACGTGATAAAATTATCCAATTAGGTGATAACCTTATCCGGGAAAGAGGTTATAATGCGTTTAGTTTCAGTGATATATCAAAGGAGCTTTCAATAAAAAATGCTTCTATTCACTATTACTTTCCAACAAAGTCTGCTTTAGTTATTTCCATTATTCGGAAACATATCATGCAGTTGGAGAAATTCAAAACCAATATTATTCAAGAGGAACCTGTTGAAAAAATCACTAAATTTTTAACGGTGTATAGTTTTGCGAGGCGCGGAGGAAAGATTAGTATTTTAGGTGCATTGTCTCATGACTATAATTCATTTTCTGAAGAAGTTCAATCCGAGTTAAAAATCCTGACAGATGATACGATCACCTGGCTAACAGAAACATTAAACATAGGAAAGACGAGAGGTGATTTTCGATTTAAGGAGGATACTAGAGTTAAAGCAATGCTATTGATTACCAATATTTTAGGTGCAGAACAATTATCTAGGATAACCTATAATCATGATTTTGAAGAAATAAAGGATTCTATAATTAATAATTTAAGAAATTTTTAAAATGAGAAGAGTTGTTGTTACAGGATTAGGAGCTTTGACCCCGATTGGGAATAATGTCAATGACTTTTGGAATTCAGTTAAGGAAGGAAAATCTGGTGCCGTAAATATTAGTCGTTTCGATACCAGTAATTTTAAGACAAAATTTGCTTGTGAAGTTCAGGGATTCAATCCTTTAGATACGATTGAAAAAGGAGATTTACGTAAATACGATTTATATACTCAATATGCATTACATGCAGTTGACGAGGCTGTAAAGAATAGTAATATTGATTTTGAAACTTTGAACCGGAATAGGATAGGAGTAATTTGGGGCTCGGGAAATGGTGGTATTGAAACATTTCAAGAGCAGGTTTCTGAGTTTGCTACTGGAAATGGAATCCCACGTTTTAATCCCTATTTTATACCTAAAATGATATTGGACATTGCATCTGGGGTTATTTCTATCAAATATGGATTAAGAGGAGTAAATTTTGCTACGGTTTCGGCTTGCGCGACTTCAAATACATCTATAATTGATGCTTTTAATCATATTAAATGGAATAAAGCTGATATTATTATAACTGGTGGGTCTGAGGCAGCGATTACCACTAGTTCAGTAGGAGGCTTTAATGCTGCAAGAGCATTGTCAACTAGAAATGATGATCCCAAAGGAGCTTCGAGACCATTTGATGTGAGCAGAGATGGATTTGTAATGGGTGAGGGAGCAGGCGCGATTATATTGGAAGAGCTAGAGCATGCAAAGAAGAGAGGTGCGCATATTATTGCTGAAATTGTAGGTGGAGGCATGGCTGCGGATGCATATCATTTAACAGGAACTCATCCTGATGGTGAAGGTGCTTATTTAGGAATGCTTGCTGCCTTAGAGGAGGCCAACATAAGCCCGGATGAGGTTAACTATATCAATGCTCATGCAACATCAACTCCTTTAGGCGACGTAAGTGAATTAAAGGCAATTGAAAGAACTTTTGGGGAGCGCAAAGATTTATATGTTAGTGGTTCCAAATCCATGTTTGGTCATTTGTTAGGAGCTGCTGGAGCTGTAGAATCCATAATCTGTATCAAATCAGTAAGTGAGGATGTTGTTCCTGGAACGATTAATACTGAAGTAATCGAGCCTAGCTTTGCAGAGAAGTTTAACTTCCCTCTAGGCCGAAGTATTCCGGCGAAAGTAAATTATGCGATGAATAATACGTTTGGTTTTGGCGGCCATATTGCGACTAGCCTGTTCAAAAAATATGAAGAATAATTGAAATCATTTATAATAGAAAAGGGTCTTGAATTTTCAAGACCCTTTTGTTATTTTCTAAAATACTTATTTAGGATAATTTCTAAATCTTCTGGAGTATCTATTGCATCATTGATATGATTGGAACTTGCAGTTTGAATTTTATATCCATAATCCAACCAGCGAAGTTGTTCCAGCGATTCCGTAGATTCTAATATTGAAACGGGTAATTTGGCGATCTCTTTCAAGGTTTCGACTTTATAGCCATATATCCCAATATGATTGTAATAGGGTCCATTTGCCAACCAATCTTTAATATCCTTACCTCTAAAATATGGAATAGGCTGTCTGGAGAAATATAGAGCTTCTCCTTTTTTATTCAAAACGACTTTGGGTTTATTGTGGTTTTCTAGATCCGCAATTTCATTAATGGGTCTTACTAACGTTGCGATTTGAGCATCTGGATTTTCAAAGCAGGAGACTAATAGGTCAATTTGTTGAGGATCAATAAAAGGTTCATCCCCCTGTATATTGATTGCAATATCAAAACCAGAAATACTATTGATTACTTCCGCACAGCGATCTGTACCAGATTGATGATCTTTTTTGGTCATAACAACATTTCCTGCAAAACTTTTTACATGGTCGAAGATCCTTTGGTCATCAGTGGCTACCATGACCTCACTTAAAGACGAGGCGTGCTTAACTTGATTATAAACACGTTGTATCATGGTTAGTCCAGCAATATCAATAAGAGGTTTTCCTGGGAACCTAGTCGAGTCATAACGTGCAGGTATTATTCCGATAACTTTCATTTAATAAAAATAAAAAAAAGCCGATTAATATCGGCTTTTTATATGTTTTGTTTAAAATAATCCGAACAATTCGGCTTCAATTTTTTGAATAATCTTTCCAAGATCTTCTTGATTATTGGCAAAGTCCAAATTGTCTTTATCCAAAATCAAAAGCTTGCCTTCCGTATAATTATTGATCCATTTTTCATATTTGTCATTCAACTTGGATAAATAATCTAGACGAATTCCGGATTCATAGTCTCGGCCTCTTTTTTGAATGTTATTAACCAACGTAGGAACTGAAGCACGTAGATAAATCAATAAATCAGGAGGTTTAATATAATCGACGATACTTTGGAAAATGTCAGAATAGTTTTCAAAGTCACGGGCACTCATCAGACCCATATCGTATAAGTTTTCTGCAAAGATATACGCGTCTTCATAGATTGTTCTGTCCTGAATCATGTTGATATCGCTTTTTTGCAAATTTACAATATGGCGGAACCTAGAATTCAGGAAGAAAATTTGAAGGTTGAAAGCCCAACGTTTCATGTCACTATAGAAATCTTCTAAGTAAGGGTTGTTTTCAACGGCTTCGAACTGGGGTTCGAAGTTTAAGTGTTTAGCTAGTAATTCAGTTAATGTTGTTTTACCGGCACCTATATTTCCAACGATCGCTATATGCATAATTTAGTACAATTTTTTTAAACCGATGATTTCACGAACTTCTCGCATTGTTTTTTGAGCACTCGCTTGAGCCTTTTCAGCACCAAGTTTAAGGACCTTGGCAATGTAAGCATCGTCTTGGCTAATTTCATTAATTCTCGAACGAACGTCGCTAGTTGCAATGATCATATCTTCTGCCAGTTGCTTTTTGAAATCACCATACCGGATTTCAGCTTTATTATATAAGTCATCAAAATGCTGAACAGTATCCTTAGAAGAAACGACATTCATTAAATCAAAAAGATTCTGAACGGCTTCTGGTTTTTCTTGGTTTTGTTCGGTTGGTCCAGCATCAGTTACAGCGCGCATGATTTTTTTACGTACAGCCTCTTCAGTATCCGAAAGGTAGATACAATCTGCATCACCGTTTGATTTTCCCATTTTTCCTTGGCCAGAAAGTCCAGGAATTTTAATTAATTTATCAGAATAGGTAAAGGCAAAAGATTCTTTGAAATAATCAACCTCATAAAGTCTATTGAACCTATTTCCAAAAGTTCTGGTCATTTCCAGGTGTTGCTCCTGATCTTTTCCTACAGGTACTTTTGTTGCATGGTGAATCAAAATATCACATGCCATCAATACCGGGTAAGTCAATAATCCTGCATTCACATTATTGGGATTTGATCTAACTTTATCTTTAAATGCGGTTGATCTTTCCAATTCTCCTAAATAAGCATTCATGTTCATATACAGATATAGTTCAGCCACTTCAGGCACATCTGATTGAACATATATAGTTGATTTTTCTGGGTCTAAGCCAGCAGCAAGATATTCTACTACCACATTTCGGACGGTGTCCTTTAAGCCATGAGGAGTAGGGTGAGTAGTTAATGAATGTAAATCTGCTATAAAAAAGAAGCAATTATATTCGTCCTGCATTTTGACGAAATTTTTTAATGCTCCATAGTAATTTCCAAGATGTAATTTTCCGGTACTTCTGATACCACTAACAACGGTTTCCATATAACTGCGAAGTTACACAAAAAACAGGAAATTAGTAAAGTATAAAATGACGATAATCTTTGTTGATTTTAAGGAAAATTACCTTGATAAATGGGCCTAATTTAATAGATATGCGGATTTTCTAAAAGATCAGTTACATAACCAAGAACCTCTGCCTCTTGAGCACCATCTTCCAACATGGAGAAAGTAAGATATGCTGCATAAATTTCACAGCTGAAGGTTACATGTTTATCGGATACGATGGTATCAATAATTCCTTCACGTACATCAATTCCTAAATGCTCCAATTCATTATGTAAGTTGGTTGCTATGCTATCATGATCTTCTCCAGAAGCAAATCCGACAATAATATGTAGAATTAGTTTATCATACATTTCTGGGTTCATGTTTCTGAATTTATTGGAATACAATTCAGAATCAAAACGACTTTTCGCACTTGAGACGATCTTGTCCCAAATAAGGTACTCAGTTTTAGTTTGCATAATAGAAGTTTATAAATTGTTAACGTAAATATAATCAATTATCCTCTTTAATACAACGGTCATTTTATTTAAATAAGTATGAATTAATCAAACAAAATCGGGTTTGAAATGGTTTTTAGGATAGTTTAAGCAAAACTTACGATGATGAATTCAGAAGAAAATAAAAAGACAAACCAAATGAATGATGAGGATCAAGGACCAAAGGATCCTAAAGATTTAGCATATGATGCAGATGATGCGTCATATGAGTTTGATGTGAATGATAATGATCCCGATTGGGATCATCCTTCAGATTATGATTCAGTGAGTGAAGGTGCCGCTGATGATGATTCCACCTATGATTCATCTAATCCATATGTAGGTGATGAATATGCATCATTGGATGAATTAAAAGAAGAAGGTCTTGAAGATAATAATATGCACATTGAAGGAGACAGTATTGTAAAAGTTTCCAAGTTAGATGAAGAACTATCGCGTGACGCAGAGGACGACCGTGACGATTTGGATGAGGAAGGATATCCAAAATATGAGGGCTAAATTATTTATTTAAGTGAAGATTTAATCTTGATATATCTATATTAGGCCATTCAAATTTTTGATATGCAAATTGATTTAACGGGAAAGAGAGCCCTTGTAGGAGGTGCTAGCTCAGGAATAGGCAAAGCGATTGCTAAAGAACTAGCTTCATGTGGAGCAGAGGTATTTTTAATGGCTAGAAATGAAGAGAAATTACAATCTGTACTGAATGAATTATCTTGTAGTGCAGGGCAAAATCACGGTATTTTGGTTTCTGATTTTATGAATTTTGAAGTTCATAAATCTAATCTTAAGAAGTTCTTCGATGTTCAAATGATTGATATTTTAGTTAATAATACCAATGGGCCATCAGCAGGTACAGTTTTAAATAAGTCGGTTTCAGATTATCAGGAAGCATTTGACTTGTTATTTAAAAATGCTGTCTATGCTACGAGTCTTGCATTGAATTCAATGCGATCATCCGGTTTTGGCCGTATTATCAATGTATCATCTTTAACAGTAAAAGAGCCTCAGGATGCTTTGGTTCTATCCAATACGATGCGTGTTGCTTTAGTTAGTTGGAGCAAATCCATGTCAAAAGCTGTTGCCGCAGATGGTATCACGGTTAATTCTATTTTAACAGGTTATTTTGCAACGGATAGGCTTTATGATCTGATGAATAATCAGGCTAAGAATGAAGGTCTTCCTATAGAAGAAATTGAAAAGCGGAGGATTGATTCCATTCCGGTAAAGCGGTTGGGTAAACCTGAGGAATATGGGTATTTGGCAGCTTTTTTAGCTTCGCCTTATGCATCATTTTTAACGGGAGCCTCGATTCCTTTAGATGGAGGACTTTCTGACGTTTTATTTTAAGTTACAATTGGAAGCTATTCAGCTTCCAATTGTTCTTTATATTTTCTTTTATGTTCCTCAATCTCAATTGGCATTTCTGGATATTTGATATCCTTATATTCAGAAAGAATCTCATAGATTATTTTAGCCACTAAAAATCTACTTATAGGTTTAGAATCAGAAGGGATAACATACCAAGGGGCATTCTTTTTTGATGTTTTTTGGATTGCTTCTTCATAGCATTCCATATATTTATCCCACAGAGCTCTCTCTTTAAGGTCTCCGGGAGAGAATTTCCAGTTTTTTTCTTCCTCCTCCAATCGACTCAATAATCTTTCTTTCTGTTCCTCTTTGCTCACATTAAGAAAAAACTTAAAGACGATCATTCCATTTTGGGTAAGTCTTTTTTCAAAATTATTGATTTGTTCGAATCTGATGTCCCAGAAATCCGTTGGCAAATTTTTAGGATCCGTAATATGTGGGATTCTTTCATTTAATAGGTATTCAGGATGAACTCGAGTTACCAGAACATTTTCATAATGAGTACGATTAAACACGGTGAATTTTCCTTTTTCAGGTAATTTAATTTCGTGCCTCCATAGATAGTCGTGTTGAAGTTCGATTTCAGTTGGCGTTTTGAAACTTTCTACAACAACTCCACGCACATTCATTTCCTTAAATACCTCTCTAATCAATGAGTCTTTTCCGGAAGTATCCATGCCTTGAAGGCATATTAGAACACTATATCGGTCGTCAGCATACATTTTATCTTGTAATGCGGCAATTTTTTTCCTCAATTCTTTGAGTTCAAGTTTTGCCTCATCTTTACTGATTTCATCTTTTATATTAGTAGGGTGTTCACTTAATTTAAAGTTGCTTTTTGCTGCAAGTTTCTTTGAATAGTTTCCCATAGATTTTTATTTATTAACCCAATTTACTAAATAATTGTTTATTCATGATTCAATTAATGATTTGTTCTCGTTGTTATCTGGTTGTAAACTGAATTTATGAGTTGGATGTCAATTATGTTTGCTTTTTTATCATTTATTTCAGTGATAATTCATAATATCACTAATTATTAATGATAAACTGAATTATCACTAATTTTAATGATAAACTGAATTATCACTAATTTTAATGATAAACTGAATTATCACTTATTTTGATGATAAACTGAATTATCACTTATTTTGATGATAAATTGAATTATCACTTATTTTAATGATAAATTGAATTATCACTTATTTTAATGATATATTTGTTTATCATTTATTTTGATGATAAAGGGAAATAATAATATATTGGATAATAATTATTAAGTATAAACCATGCAATACCATGTCATATTAACGGGTGATATCATCCATTCAAGGTCATACGTATCAGACGAATGGTTGCCGAGATTAGAAGAAGGATTACGGAAGTATGCAAAGACATTTGATATATTTCGTGGCGATAGTTTTCAAGCGGAGGTATCGGTGGAGAATTGTATCAGGATGATATTTTATTTAAAAGCAGCAATGCGTCAGCTTGAAGGTGTTGATGTTCGAATAGGGATCGGAGTAGGGGAGATTGATGTAATGGCCAAGAGCATTAAGAAATCAAGTGGTGAAGCCTTTGTATTGTCTGGTCAGGCATTAGATAATTTGAGTAAGGAGAGTGTAGAATTTAGGTCAAGATGGAATGAATTGAATGAGCCGATGAATCTAATTTTGACATTAGCGACGCGACTGACCGATCAATGGACAACAAATATGGCTGAAACGGTTCATTCAGCATTGGATAATCCACAATCGAATCAGATAGAATTAACAAAGATAATCGGCCGAAAGCATCAAAGCCAGGTGAGCACGGAATTAGGGAAGGCAAATTATATAAAGATAAATCAGGTCATAGATTATTGTACCCAAGAAATAAAGCGATATGTTAACTGATTTACTGAAAATGTTGATGGCCCATATTTTGGGAGATTTCGTTTTTCAACCGAAATCATGGGTAAATAAAAGAGGGACTCAGATTCAATATTTATTTTATCATGTTGCAGTCCATGCAGGCTTGTTAATTTTATTTTTCATCAATGATCTCAGTAATAATTGGCAGAATATCTTGTTTTTGGTAGCGGCGCATTTAGCAATCGATAGTTTGAAAATTGGATGGGAACAGAAGTGGCCGGCAAATCCAGTACGGATATTCTTAATCGATCAGGCCCTACATGTTGCAAGTATATTTGGCATTTATTTTTTCAATCACCAAGAGGTATTTAATAACGTCTTAGCGAAAATATCAGTCAACCATATCATGCTCTATACGATAGCAATTTTGTTGATTGTATTTGTTATACCCATTGTTATCCGAATATTTTTCAGCAAATGGAATAAGGAGACGGACTTCAACAATAAACGAAAGGAGACGTTGTTCGATGCAGGGACAATTATTGGGATTATAGAGCGATTGATGATTTTAGGGTTTGTTATGATGAATTTTATGGAAGCTGTAGGCTTTCTATTGGCAGCAAAGTCTATTTTTAGATTTGGAGATTTGACTAATGCGAAGGATACAAAATTCACAGAATACGTTTTAATTGGAACCTTATTGAGTTTTGGGTTGGGTATGTTGGTTGCCATAGCCTTAAAGGAAGCATTAATAATAATTTAATAAACTATGAAGATAAAAAGCAAAGGCTTAAAAAGCCTAATGGGAATTCTCGTCCTGTTGGGGATAAGTATGAGTGCAGTCGGGCAGAGTAAGAATTTTGAGTCCGAACTAAAGAAAATAACAGATAAATATGAAGCTGTAGGGTTGGCCATCGTTGTTGTTAAAAAAGGAAAACCTATTTATGAGAAGGCGTTTGGATACAAGGATTTGAAGAGCAAAGAACCGTTGACGACAAATGATCTATTTAGAATAGCATCTATTTCGAAGTCATTCAGTTCAACTGCAATTATGCAACTTGTAGAACAAGGCAAAATATCATTAGACGATGACATCAGTGATTTGGTAGGTTTTAAAGTTCGAAATCCAAAATACCCAGATACTAAAATTACACTAGAGATGATGCTTTCACATCGTTCAAGTTTGAATGATAGTAATGGGTATTTTACGTTTGATGTATTGGATACGACAAAAAACAAGGCTTGGGAGAAATCATATAATAATTATGAACCTGGAACAGATTATGAATATTGTAATTTGAACTTCAATATGATCGGAGCGGTTTTAGAAAGGTTGACTAATGTGAGATTTGACAATTATATAAAGCATCAAATCTTACAACCATTAAAATTAGATGCGGGATATTGCATAGATTCTTTAGATCAAAAAAGATTTGCTAAATTATATGAGCGAGAAGGGAACAGTTATTCAGAACAGCCCGCGGCCTATAATCCAAGGTCAGAAGAGATAAAGAATTATAAGATGGGAGTGAGTACTCCAATATTTTCACCAACTGGCGGAATGAAAATTTCGGCTCATGATTTGGCGAAATATATGTTGATGCATATGAATTATGGTAAATCGGGTAAGGTTAAGATTTTAGATCCATCAAGTTCAAAGAAAATGCAGCATGGATTATCTCCTAAGGAAAACTATGGATTAGCCTTGTTAGAGAATAACAGATTAATTGAAGGTGAGCACATGGTAGGTCATACAGGCTCAGCGTATGGATTATATAGTAATATGTTTTTTGAGCCAGAGAAGAAATTTGGCTTCATTGTGATTACGAATGGCTGTATACCGACATTAGATAGAAATGAAGATATACAGATGTCGAAAGAGGTGATCAATTTATTATATAAAGATTTTATTAGTAAAAAATAAATGGATAGTACTAACATTCTGAACATTAGATTATAAGAATCAGAATGAATATAAAGCGGATTTTAAGGCCGTTTACTTGAAAAATTAACTACTTTTGTAAAAATTATTCAAATTGATAAATAAGCAATATGATTATTCAACCAAGAACTAGAGGTTTTATCTGTTTGACAGCACATCCGGAAGGAGCAGCAGAGAATATCAAGAACCAAATCGAATATGTAAAATCGAAAGGCGAGATTAAGAATGGGCCTAAAAAGGTGTTAGTAATCGGCGCATCTACTGGATTTGGAATTGCTTCACGCATAAGTGCTGCATTCGGTTCAGGGGCTGCAACCATTGGAGTATTTTTTGAGAAACCGGCTTCGGAAGGAAAATTAGGAACAGCAGGCTGGTATAATAGCGCTGCATTTGAGAAAGAGGCGCATTCAGCTGGATTATATGCGAAAAGTATTAATGGCGATGCATTTTCAGATGAGATTAAAGAGCAAACAATTGCTTTGATCAAAAAAGATTTAGGTCAAGTAGATTTAGTGATTTATTCATTAGCATCACCGCGTCGTACCCATCCAAAGACTGGTGTTCAATATTCATCGGTATTAAAGCCAATTGATCAACCATTTACCAATAAAACTGTAGATTTTCATTCTGGAGTTGTATCTGATATAAGTATACAACCTATTGAATCTGAAGATGACATCAAGAATACGGTTGCTGTAATGGGAGGTGAGGATTGGAAATTTTGGATTGAAGATTTAAAAGCGGCAGGAGTATTAGCTGAAGGAGTAAAAACTGTAGCATATTCATATATTGGCCCTGAATTGACGTATCCTATTTACCGTAATGGTACGATTGGAAGAGCAAAAGATGATTTAGAAGGTACAGTTCCAGCGATCAACGATATATTAAAAGATTTACACGGAATTTCTTATGTTTCGGTAAATAAGGCATTAGTAACACAGTCAAGTTCGGCGATTCCGGTTGTACCATTATATATATCATTGCTATATAAAGTAATGAAAGAAAAAGGTATCCACGAAGGAACGATTGAACAAATGCAAAGATTGTTTGCAGAACGCTTGTATGTCGATGGAGAAGTGCCATTAGACGAGAAGGGCAGAATCCGGGTTGATGATTTAGAAATGAGAGCTGATGTTCAGGAAGAGGTTTCTAAACTATGGGATCAGGCAACAACAGAAAATTTGGAGGAGATATCTGACATTGCTGGATATCGCGACGATTTCTTCCAGTTATTCGGATTTAACTTTGATAGTATAGATTACAATAAAGATACAAGTGAATTAGTTCAAGTACCTAGTTTGGCAGAATAATTTACAGTATAATAAAAAATAATGGCGTATCAGAATATAATCTGATACGCTATTTTTTTTAATTGAGAATTACTATTTAAAGGAAAATTATTTATTGATACTTAATAAATCAGGAAAATAATGATCCAACCTGATTGTAGCTCAATTTTTTTGTTTTTCAATAAAAAAATAAGGAACTGATATTCAAAGCCTAATGAAAATTTATTAATATTTGCCAAAAATTATAGTGATATAATTGATGTGTAAACTTAAAAAGTAATTTTCTTTTTTTATTTTTAAGTTTTTAAAAAATGCAGGGTAGTGATATACCAAACCATCTATCAAAAACTAACTGTGAGAAATTATTAATGGATAATCAAATAATAGTTGAGGATGATAATTTGTATCTGAGTGAAGGTATTCAGGAATTTGGTTATTTATTGATTGTCAATCTAGAATGTAATTTAGTAGCAGGTAGTGAAAACTGTAAAGATTGGCTAGAGGAGGATCTGACTTCCTGTCTAGGAAATGAATTATGGGTATTTCTTCAAACTTATTTTCCGAATTATTTAGATAGTATCAAAATAGCGGTGAATCAAGTTCTTCAGGATTCTAGTGACCGAGTTCTGTTGGAAATTATGATCCATGGAAAATCATACTTTCTAAATATTTATCTGTTTAATAACTACATCTATCTTGAGTTTGAAAAACGATTAGAAGACTCCACTGTATTCTTTCCAAAATTTGAGATTGCCGACAAATTACTATCAGATAATAGAGGGAAGATTTGGGAAGTTGTATGTTCATATATTTCCAAGATTACTGGATTTGACCGGATTAGAGTATTTCAATATGTTGAAGGGGGAAATGGATTAATCGTTGCAGAATCGAACGAGAATCCTGAGTTAGAAGGTATTTTGAATTGTTATTATCCAGATATGGATATTTTTAAGCATGCTAAGAATGTTCATTCCGTAAATATTCACCGATATACAGCTAATGTAGCTGGGAAAACTATAAAAGTCATTTCAAATGGGATTGACGAACCAAATTTATCCCAGACTAATGTTAGAATGATATCTCCAATTCATGCCTACTACTTAAAAAAAGAAGGTGTTAATTCAAACTTCAGTGTTTCGATACAAATAGAAGGGAAATTGTGGGGTTATATATTCTGTCAAAGTCAACATGCAAAGAGCATCAATTTATTAAAGAGGGAAGCCTTAGTTTATTTTATTCAGCTAGCTGCTAACCGTTTTTATGAAGAGGAAAAATTTAAAATTAGGGAATATCAGGAAGACATTCGAAATTTCGAACTTCAGCTTAAGGAAAAGCTCATTTTAAAAAATAACCTTGCAGAATCCTTAATGGACCTAGCAAGTGAATTGTGCTACTATGCCAAATCCGATTCGATGGTAATCATCATCAATGGACAAATTTACTCCTATAAAATTTCCATTGGATCAGGCAAGCTCTTTGAAATAATGGAGATGGTGAAGCGGATCGCAGTTGGGGATACTTTTGCCGATCATGAGTTTATCCTTAATTATGGGAAGTTTCTAGAAATAGGATCCGATCGTTTTGCAGGTATTGGGGGTTTGCATGTTAATTTAAATGATGAATGTACCATTATATGGTTCAGGAAAGAAAAGGAGTTCACACGGAAATGGGTTGAAAAACCGGTTTCAAGGATTGAAAAGCAATTAATCAATGAAATATTTACTCATGAGCCCCACTCGAGTTTAGATATCTGGCATCAAAAGACTGTAGGAACATCAGAAGTTTGGCAGGAAGATGAGCTTTATTTTATCAAGCGATTACGTGAAATTATCATTCAAAGCAATAAAAATTTTGCACAAGAAATCGATAAATTGAATAAGGAGGTAGGCAATTTAAATAGGGCTTTGGATAATTATGCCAACACAGTTAGCCATGATTTAAAAAATCCACTTTCAGCAATCAATTTATCGACCCAGATGCTTCTTCAACGTCCAAATATGAAGGAAGAACTGCGTAATAAGATGCTTAAAAACACAAAGGAGGCAGTGGAAGTTATTGGAGAACTATTAAGGAGCGTTCATGAATTTTCTAAAATAAAGGATTACGAATATAAATTTGAGCCTGTTTATGTGGAAGAATTTCTTGCTCAAATAATTAATTTTAGTCAAATGCGTTATGGAGCCGAACATACGGAAGTTAGTCTAGGAGATATCCTTCCTGTCTACGGCGAACGTACAATTGTTTACCAATTATTTCAGAACCTTATTGGCAATGCCATTAAATATAGTGCAAAGGTTGAAAAACCGAAAGTAAAGATTACATCAAAAGTTCAGCATGAATTCATCTATTATCGTATCGAAGACAATGGGATTGGGATAGCTAAAGAAGAATTAGGAACGATATATGATTCCTTCAAGCGGATGTCGAATGCGGAAAATTATGAAGGAACAGGATTAGGATTAACGATTGTGAAGCGTATAGCTGATCGATTGAAAATTAAAATTGAAGTTCAAAGTAAGTTAGGCAAAGGAACTCAGATTAATTTGCTATTTCCTAATGAAAGGTAATACATATCAATAATTGATAAAAGTCTATCCTCAGATTTTTCCGATGTTCAAATCGGAAATAGATCGATTTATCGGTAAAAGCTCAATAAATAAAATTATATTTGCAAATTAAATTGAAGGCATAATAACCTATATGAAGCATATACGCAATTTTTGTATAATAGCACATATTGACCATGGTAAAAGTACCTTGGCTGATAGATTACTTGAATATACCAATACCATCACGCAGCGAGAAGCACAAGCTCAGTTGTTGGATAATATGGATTTGGAACGTGAAAGAGGGATTACGATTAAGAGCCATGCGATCCAAATGGATTATATCCAAGATGGTCAACAGTATGTTTTAAATTTAATCGATACACCGGGACACGTGGATTTTTCATATGAGGTTTCACGATCAATTGCGGCCTGTGAAGGGGCTTTATTGATTGTAGATGCCTCACAAGGGATTCAAGCACAGACTATTTCCAACCTTTATTTAGCATTGGAACATGATTTAGAGATCATTCCAATATTAAATAAAATGGATTTACCAGGTGCTATGCCAGAAGAAGTTAAAGATCAGATTGTTGATTTAATAGGAGGAAAGCGCGAGGATATCATTCCTGCATCTGGCAAGACCGGGATGGGGATTCCAGAAATATTATCTGCAATTATTGAGCGAATTCCAGCACCAGTTGGAGATCCGGATGCGCCCTTACAAGCTTTAATTTTTGATTCAGTTTTCAATTCCTTTAGAGGAATTATGGCATACTTTAAAGTCGAGAATGGAGAAATTCGCAAAGGAGATCGTGTAAAATTCGTAGCCACAGGAAAAGAATATTTCGCAGATGAAGTAGGAACTTTAAAGTTAAATCAGGTTCCAAAAGAAGTTATTAAGACAGGTGATGTTGGATATATTGTTTCCGGAATAAAGGAGGCAAGAGAGGTAAAAGTTGGGGATACCATCACCAAAAAAGATAGACCTTGTGCGGAAGCCATTCAAGGATTTGAAGAGGTTAAACCAATGGTTTTTGCGGGGATTTATCCTGTAGACACGGAGGATTTCGAGGAATTAAGAGAGTCCATGCATCGTTTACAATTAAATGATGCATCCTTAGTATTTGAACCAGAATCTTCGGCAGCACTAGGATTTGGATTTCGTTGTGGATTCTTGGGAATGCTTCACATGGAGATTATCCAAGAGCGTCTGGAACGTGAATTTGATATGACTGTAATTACTACAGTACCAAACGTATCGTATCGTGCATTTTTAACGAAAGATAACGAAGAAGTAGTTGTTCATAATCCTTCAGATTTACCTGATCCAAGTAAATTGGATAGTATTGAAGAGCCTTATATCAAAGCAAATATTATTACGAAAGCTGAATTTGTAGGACCGGTAATGTCACTTTGTATTCAAAAACGAGGTACCATTATAAACCAATCCTATTTAACTTCAGATCGAGTGGAATTAGTTTTTGAGATGCCTATGGGAGAGATTGTATTTGACTTTTATGACAAGTTAAAAACAATTTCAAAAGGTTATGCTTCTTTTGACTACCATCAAATTGGATATAGACAATCTGATTTAGTTAAATTAGATATTCGTTTAAATGATGAGCCGGTGGATGCACTATCATCACTAATTCACCGCAGTAATGCATATGATTTTGGTAAGAAAATCTGTGAAAAACTAAAAGAGCTATTACCAAGGCAGCAATTTGAGATTCGTATCCAAGCATCAATTGGAGCAAAAATCATTGCGAGGGAAACTATTTCCGCTTTACGTAAGGATGTTACAGCTAAATGTTATGGAGGAGATATTTCCCGTAAGCGTAAATTATTAGAAAAGCAGAAAAAAGGTAAGAAGCGTATGCGTCAGGTTGGAAACGTAGAAATTCCTCAATCTGCATTTATGGCTGTTTTGAAATTAGATTAAAAATCAACCTATATAATATATCATGAATTTACTTGACGGTAAAGAAGTATCAACAAAGATTAAAGAAGACATCAAGAGAGAGACTGCTGAATTAACTGAAAAGTTAGGTCGTAAGCCACATTTGGTTGCTATTCTTGTTGGAAATGATGGTGGAAGTGAAACCTATGTTGCGAGCAAGATGAGAAATTGCGAACAGGTAGGATTTGATTCGACCAATCTTCATTATGATATTGACATCACTGAAGAAGCATTATTGAACAAAATCAAGGAAATAAATGCTGATGACAGTATTGATGGACTGATAGTTCAGTTGCCTTTGCCAAAGCATATTGATCCAGATAAAGTAACTGAGGCCATTGACTATAGGAAAGATGTTGATGGATTTCATCCAATCAACTTGGGAAGAATGCAGAGGAATTTACCATGCTTTATTCCAGCTACTCCCTATGGAATTATGTTGATGTTAGATCATTATGGAATTGATACATCTGGTAAAAAGGCAGTTGTGGTAGGGCGTAGTAATATTGTAGGTTCACCAATGAGTATACTATTAGCCAGAAACTCTAATCCTGGAAACTGTACTGTAACACTTACACATAGCAGGACTAAGGACATTAAATCGGAGATTTTGCAAGGTGATATTATTGTTGCTGCAATTGGTAAGAAGAATTTTGTTACTGCCGATATGGTAAAGGAAGGTGCTATTGTCATTGACGTTGGAATTAACAGAGAAACGTCGACTGAGACAAAATCTGGATTTAAACTATACGGAGATGTGGATTTCGAGCAAGTTGCTCCAAAAGCATCTTGGATTACACCTGTACCGGGTGGAGTCGGTTTGATGACGATTATTGGATTATTGAAAAATACGCTTGAAGCAGCTAAAGGAACCATCTATCCAAAGTCTTAAAAATTATTAAATTGAAATAAGTTTATTTTAAAAACTCCCAAACGGGAGTTTTTTTGTTTTGTAGAAACCTTTTAATTGAAAAAAAGTTAATCTTTTATATTTCCTTTTTATTATTAAAAGCTATGGCAAAATTGGATCAAGTAAAGAACAGCGATATTTTGGAAATGATAAACCAAAATGATAAGAATTTAGATAAACTACATGAAATTGTAAGAAAATCTTTTGATGAGGAGAAACTTATAATGGATAATCTTCTTCATCCTACCGATGAAATACTAAGTGAGGGTCAAATGATTTCGGATCGGGTAGCGCGATTTGGAGGAAGTTGGTCATTTATAATTATTTTTACAGGAATATTGGTTGTATGGATAATTTATAATACAATTGTATCAAAACAGGAGCAATTTGATCCATATCCATTTATTCTGATGAATTTGGTGCTTTCTTGTTTAGCGGCACTACAAGCGCCCATCATAATGATGAGTCAGAATCGACAGGAGGAAAAGGATAGGAAGAGGGCTGAAAATGATTATTTGGTAAATTTGAAAGCTGAATTAGAGATTCGCAGTCTTCATAAGAAGATTGATGTTTTATTGGAAGAGGAGGTCAAGCAATTATTCGATTCACAGGTAACACACTTAAAATTGCTGAAACAGTTATCTGATCATGTAGACCGACTAGAAAAAGAGATAAAATCAGGGAATAAGGAATAATCAAAAATAATGAAATATGCTTTTCAATTTATTTGGTATAAATATTGTGTGGAAGCTTCAGAATAAACAAAATTATTATTATAACACTAATTCAATTAGAAAATGAAAAAATTTGCGGTATTAGCAGCAGTTGCATGTGCATTAACATTATCATCATGTAACAATAATTCTTCAATGGATAAAAACAATGATGGTGATACATCAGTAGGAGAAGCATTAGATCATTCAATCGAAACTACAGAGCAATCAGTAGATGAGGTTCAATCCGATGTGAATGCAGAATTAGCGAAAGCTGAGGAAAATGCTAAGAAAGCTCAGGCAGATTTAGATGCAGCAGTTAAAAGTGGAGATAAAAAAGCACAAGAAGCTGCACAAAAAGCATTAGATGAAGCAAATGCAGCTTGGGAAAAAACAAAAGAAGCTGCTAAGAATGCAGTAGACGCTACTAAAGAAGCTGGAAAAGAAGCTGGAGAAAAGATTGAAGAAACTGCTGAAAAAGTAGGTGACAAAACTAAAGAAGTAACAGAAGATGCTAAAAGAAAAGCAGAAAACGTTAAAGAAGCATTAGAGAACTAATTAAATCCATTAATATATGGGTTATTAAGTTTTTAATTGAAAGCGCCAATGAGAATTGGCGCTTTTTTTATATTCTTTAATGTATATTGTCTCCTAATCAAATATTTTGAAATGGATTGGAATAAAGAAGAATTAGTTGAGCTATGTATGGAAAAGTGTTTATCTAGATTGCAAAATATACAGTCGGCTATGGAGACCGCTCAAGATGCTATCATTAATGATACCAAAAGTAGTATGGGGGATAAATATGAGACATCAAGGGAAATGGCTCAACAAGAGATCAGCCGTCTGCAGCATCAACTAAGTCAAGCACAACTAGATATTGAAAAATTAAAGTCTCTTAATCTTAAGCCTTCCCAAACTGTTCTGGTTGGTAGTATTATCGAGACCTCACAATTTGATTACTTTATAGCAATTTCAATTGGGCCTTTAAAAATTAATGATCGAACGATTATGGTTGTTTCGAAAGAATCACCAATTGGAAATATTTTGATGGGAAAACAGACTTCTGATATGATAAATTTTAATGGTAAATCATTAACGATCAATAGGATTAATTAAAAACAGGCTTTAGTTGAAGTAGTTATGATTTAACCTTGAAACAGATTATTTGTAGCGATACTAATCTGATATATTAAAATTTTTAATAAAGCTCCTTTTTTTGTTACAAAAAAGGGCTTATTTTTTTGTTCAAATATTAGCGTTAATTATGTTATATATCAATCTATTAAGGATTTTTGATAGGTTGAATTACAATAAATTAAAAAAAACTTTGTTAAAACATTTTACGAATTATTTTTGTTTAGATTTAAGTATTATTTACCAACATAAACAAGTTGATTTATGAATTTAAGAAAAATCTTAACCATTGCATTAGTTTCAGGAACATTAATGACTGGAACAATCGCTTGTAAGTCAAAGATCTCAGACAGTGACTTAAAAGCAAAAGTAGAAACTGCCATTCAATCTAACCCTGGGGTTACGGTTGAGGTAAAAGATGGCGTTGTTACTTTAAACGGGACAGCAAATTCAGAAGACGAGAAACTTCAGATAGAAAATGCTGCAAAGGCCGCAGACAGTAAAGGTGTAAAATCTGTGCAAAACAATATTGTTGTTAATACAGCACCTCCGATTGAAATCAATACGAATGATGCTGATTTAACTGCAAAGGTTGCTGAGTTTACAAAGGATTTTCCGACGGTAAAAACAGCAATTTCTGATGGTGTAATCACAGTTACCGGAGAATTAGAACAAGCACGTGTACAAGCTTTGAAAATGGGATTAGATGCATTAAATCCTAAAAAAGTGGACATGAGTGGGTTAACAGTAAAATAGAAAAAATATGAGTTTACAAACAAAATATCAAGTTTTAATTGATACTGCTAAAGCATCAGGAATGACTGATCTTGCAATTGCTGAGCAAGAAGGTGTATTACACATTCAAGGGACTGCACCTAATGCAGATGTAAAGAATAAACTATGGGATATATATAACCAAATTGACCCTAATTTTTTGTCTGGAGATGTTGTAATGAATGTTGATGTATCCACTGCTGTATCAGGTTCTCAAGTGAGAGTAATTACGGAGAGCAGTAATTTAAATATTCGTAAGGGGCCAGGTACTGATCAACCAATTGTAGGAAAAGCTGCTAAGGATGAGGTAATTACTTTGATTAGCAGAGCGAATGATCAATGGTGGTTAGTACGAACAAAAGATGGTGAAGAAGGATATTGCTATGCCCAATATCTGGAACCTATTGCATAACATTAGCTAAAAATAAAAAGCCAGTTAATCCAATTTAACTGGCTTTTTTATTGATTCAGTGGTGAACTTTATAAGGTTAAAGAAGCTATGTTACCATTACTTCCAGCCAAATAGATATATTTTTTATTACTTGAAATTGCAATTACATTAAAACTATCCGTAGAAATATTCTTCCAAGTATTTCCTCCATCCTCAGAAATATCAGTTCCAGAAGTTCCCGTTGCAACTAGGATTTTTGGAGAAATGTATTTGACACAAGATCTGAAGCCATACACTGGAACTTCCGGTTTCTCCCAAGATAGGCCAGCATTTTTTGTTAGCAGTATATTGTTGCTGTTATCCTTGTCTGAAGTATAATTACCACCAACTACTACACCTTCCCGTTCATTTAAGAAGTCAATTGAGAAGATACCTGTACTTGCAGATCCAGACCAGATGGGAACATCCTGAACATCAAGTTTACTTTCTTTTTCACTGCGCTTCATTAAGCTTGAGTACGATCCACCAGTTCCTATATAAAGCCAATCATTAATGACTTGCAAAGAGGTTCCACTTGCGGCAAAAGCTGCTTCTCCGGGTTCTGCAAACAAATGAATTGCCTCGGTTACATCTTGCCAGGTTTTCCCTTTATTGCTGCTTTTTAACAGCTGAAATGCTCCATTTATTGGATCACCAATTATATAGCCAGTTTTACCTTTAAAATCCATACCATCTAAAAAGATATCAGGATCTTCGTTTCTATAAACCTCTTTCCAATTTTTTCCAGCATCTTTGGTGTATAAAATAATAGCAGGTGATCCAGCACTAACAATGACTGCCTCCTTAGTTCCAAAGGAATGAATATCTCTAAAATCATATTTTTCATATCCTTTAGGTGATACCCATTGCCAATTTTTGCCCATATCAGTGGATCTCCCCACTTTTCCATTACTGCCACTTATCCAAATTGTTTTATCTTTAAAAGTAGACAAGCCTCGGAAACTTGATTTATTATTAATTGACAACGATTGAATACTTTGAGCATTTGCATTGCAAATAAATAAACCAAGAACAGCTATAAGGAGTAATTTTTTCATTTTGGAATTTCTTTAAGCTTATGAAAGCTGTTTCATTAATTCATCAAATTCTTCACGTAGCGTATTTAGTTTATCTTCTAAATAAGCTACTCTTTCTTCTAACAGGTTTATAGAAGCATTGTTGCTGGGTAGGGAAGGAGTGGTATCATCCTCATAAGAGTTCTCATCAAAATCTGAAAATAAATGAATATAACGCACTTCCTTTTGCCCAGGTCGTTTTGATAATTGCTTAATAAAAGGTGGATTATCCGAGCTTAATTTGTTTAGAAGTTCCTGCACCTCATCTAAATTTTCAAAATCAAATAATCTACCGGAATTACTGTTTATTTCACCAACAGTAAGAGGTCCCCTTAAAAACAATAAGCACAAAACTGCTAATTCTTGAGGTAATATTGGAAATTGTATTGCCAGATTATGTTTGTATTTAGTTACTCGGCTTCCACCTCCGACAACTGTAGAAACTAATCCCTTTTTTCTAAGCGTATCAATTACTTGAATAATTGTTGATTCATCATATTGAACTACGGGTTTTCTTGAAGATTTCTGATTGCATGCAGTTTGTAAAGCATTGAGAGTCATTGGGTAATATTCAGGAGTAGTTTTGGATTTTTCCAACAATGATCCAAGTACTCTGATTTCTTCTGCATTAAGAATAGGTAAAGTTTTATTTTCTTCCATAATTGTGAAATACGATGTGCTCTTAAATATACAGTTTTCTGTAGAATATGGCCAAAAACAAAAGCAGCCTATAAAGTTATAGACTGCTTTTTTGTTTTTCACAAGTTTTATGATCTTTCGCAATTTCGAAGGGATACCCCGTATGCATTGCCTATTCTACATCCATAAATTGGGCGATTTCCTCCCTAATTTCTGAAGGTAACATCATATAAATTTCCTTTTTCAGAGTCACTTGTTCTCCATGAATGGTGGAAATCTTTCCATCATAACTTACAATAGATTCAAAGCCACCAATCAACCATTTTCCATCTGTTTGAAGATAATCACGATGTTTCTCATCCAATTTTTTTAATTCTTTAATAATTTCGTCACTATTAAAGTTTTGATTCTTCACCATATTAAAAAATCTATTTTAAATTGATAAATATTTGAAAGTAGGTATCAGTTGACTTAATAATTCCTCGTAATTCAAACAATTATCTAATGTTAAACAACTACGGGGACGTAAGTGAAAATATTGTGCCAATATTTTAAAATGTTCATTAAAAAAATTAGAAATAATCTTCAGTTAATATTAAATTTTCATCATATCGCTATTATTAACCTAAAATCCATTAAATGAAAAATATTTACATTCATTTTCAAAAGAATGAAAATAAAGGAAGTGTCCTAATTAAAGACAATTGTATAGTCCAATTATTTTATTATTCTAATTCTTGATATTTAGTATAGCGAACATTTGGTTTATCATTAATAGATACTGCAATTAAAATATTCTTTTTTTCATCAGTAAAATAGTGATCCCTCTTATTTTTACCTAAATATTCATATCTCTCATCATAGAAAAATAAAAGTTTATCATATTGAGTGCGTGTAAGTGATTTGTAATCAACAATGGCATACTTAAGTTTATTATTGAAAAACAGATAATAAAAATGATCAACTAATTTAGAATCTGTTTGATAAATGAGCTGCACCAAACTTTGAGATATTAATGGACGCTTTTCGATATTTAAGATTTCCGATAAATTTGCGTCCATCAAAGTTATAGGTTCCGGAATATGGGTTATTCTAGGCTTAACATGTATATCAATATTTATTATTTCATCTTGAAACTTTGCTTGAACAACTGCTTTTCCTATGTGTCTAGTTCTTAATAAACCATTATCATTTACCTGGCAAATGAATTCATTTGAAGATGTCCATTTAATTACTTCTTTATTGGCTTTAAATTGTAATTCTTCATAAGCGTAAATTTCAACCTTATCTGGTTTTATTTGAAACGCTTGTATGATTTCATCTTTTTTTACACATGCATTAAAAATAAAAAGGATCAGACTAAAAGAAATCGTTACTGATATTTGAGAAATAGTGAAATTCATATCTTTTTTATTTAAAGTAGACTTCTAAAGTTAACCGAAGGTTAATGTTTTAATAATTCTAAAAATCTATCAATCATTCCTTATTTTTAAAGAAGTACGATATGAAAAACTTAATACGTGATGATATGATGAATGAAAATGAGAGGATTCTTAACCTGGTTCAAGGATTAATGAAAAGTGAGGTCTTATCAAAGTTTTTAAAAGAATATGATTACTCAGTAAATTTATTTGGTTTAAAAATTTCTGATTCTCGCCATTATTTTTTAAGGTTATCCCAACCCCAAGATGAGATTATTCTTTGGATGCAAGAAGAGTATATTCCAAAGTTGGACCATACCGGTAAATGGATTCAGTTTCCAGCGATAGAAAACCCAAGAGTGGAGCGTTTAATACCAGATACTAAATATGTTCCAACAGATTTGAATTACGATGAATTTAAAAGTAACCTTATCCAGTTTTTTGAACAACTAAAAGATTATAAAGGCAATCACCTGCAGAATAAAAATATTGATAATTTGAATGCTGATATAGATGCTGTTATAAAAGAGATAGGAAGTTTATAATTTATGAATTTCTAAATTGAAACTTAATAAACCGGTTTTTAAAAATCCAGCGCCACAGCGCTGGATTTTATATTTTGTCTTATATAGTAGGATTTTTAGCATATTCATTCCAGATATTCTGAATAGAATTGCCAAGCTTTTGTACAAAGAAATCATTGTAATCTACACCGTTATATAAGGCATTATTTAACTCTTTAACAAAATTCTTGTCTTTGTGAGTTTCAATCCAAAGCAGGAATCTGCCTGTAATTCCATAACTACCATCATAATTATGTTCGGGTTTATAATCTTGAAGGCTCCAGGGGTCAGGTTCATCGATTCCATAATGGTATCTTACATTATCAGCAATTCCTTCTACCAGCCAACCAGGAACATTGCCTTTATAACCTTGTTGGATATGATGCATAGTTTCATGAACAACGACATCCCCGTCATTTGGATTTTTCTCCATATAATCAAATCCAAATACTACAACATCTCCAAAGGCATAAGCGACTCCATCATAAGTTGGATCTATGATAAAATAAATTTTCTTTTTAGCATTCGGATTGAAATCAGCTATTAGTTTAGGATAAACTTCGAAATAAGTATTAGTCAATCTTTCCTGATAAGGTAAATCCGATTTTCCTGAATGGTTAATGAATACTAATGAAATATTATTTTTAGTTAAGCTATCGACTTTTTGGATTGGATCGTCTTTTTGACTTGAAGGTGGCATTTGAATTAACCTAAATTCTGAAGCCTGAAACATGTTATCATTATATAGTTTAGAAATTGCCCATCTATAATGAGTAAATTTCTCATTGTTTTTAAAGAAAAACTGGTATGTATTTCTTCTTTTTCTGAATTGCATTCCGACATGATTATCCAGTTCTTTCCAATTTTGACCATCGTTTGATCCATAGAATTTCCAATCCATAGGATCTCGTCCATCGAAATCATTTCCAGTAGTAAATTCGTAAGAAGCAATAAGTTTTGCGGTATCAAACTGAAAATCAATATTCAATGATTTGAAGTCCTTTACTAAGAATTTAGTGGTTGTGTCACCATCAGTTAACTTTTTAGAACCTTCTGGACCATTTGGACCATCTGGATTTTCATTACTAAATTGAATGGATGCTTCTGAGGTAATGTCTTTAATTTCCAGGTTTTCTAACTCAGGGTCTGGCATTTCTAACGTGTTATCCTTACTGCAACTAGAATAAAAAATAATCAAAGTAAGACATAGAAATAACAACAGGCTAGTTGTTTTCATTTTTAGCATAAAATTTAAGATTAAGTTTATAATAGATTTTATAATTGCTATACTGTTAAAAAAACGCTAAAAGACAGAATTTCGTGTGTAGGTTGAATGCTAAAACGCGTTAGCCAAAAAACAGGAATAAGGAATGTCGGTATATATTAGTCTCAAGGCAAAAAATTTTGAAAAATTTTTTGACAATATAAACTGAATTTAAGTTTAGGCTAAAAGTGATTTAGCAAATATTATATGGTTAAGAAATGGCTTTTAAATAGAGAATTCTTTGATATAAGCAATTTGCAAACATATAGCTACAAATATTTTTAGTGTTACCTCAATATTAAATTGCTTTTAAAATTTGTTCTAATTTTGGTCAATATCACATAAAAACTATGAAACAGTTAAGCATATTTTTGTTATTCGCAGTGTTATTTATCTCTTGTGAAAAGGACAATGGAGTTGTTCCCGAAAAAGTAAAAGAGACCGTAACGAAAGATCTTCAAGGCAAGATTTTTACTGCCTACCAAGCTCAAGTGTATACTGAAGGAAATGGTAATGTTCAAGTCGATCCTAAAGATGCTTTTTTCACGAAAATGGAGATTGTTGGAAATGTAATTGAGCTAACTTCAGCAAGTAACGCAAAGTCTAGATATGGGTTTGAAATCAACAATATAAATCGAGGAAATGAAGAATTACCAGATGTTTATACGTTGGCCATGAAATCGACATATACGAATTTTTATATTTATCTGAATAGAGATTATTCGAATGCAACAATTACGTTATCGGACGGTTCGAAAAGTTATGCAGTAAATTTGAAACAATAAGTAAGGTTAGATTAAAATAATATTGGAAGCCTGTTTGCAATTGCAAGCAGGTTTTTTTTATTATGATCAAACAATAACGATTATTTTATTTTTAATATTCCCATCCAATAAATCTTTGAATTAGCTTTCCATTTTGGAATACCCAAACAACATGATTAAAACAGGACCCATCACCAATTCCTTGATAAGCAAATAATGCATCTTTTGTTTTGAAATATTGGAAGTCGTTATGAGCAGAAATAACGCCCAACCATAAATTATCTGGAATTGGTATACTAGTTTTGTTTATTACAGCTGTAGCATTTGTTATGGCTGTTTTAGGAGTTCCGCAATCGGATAAATAGTAATGGTAATCATTTATAGTATTTATAAAGTTTTGCGTTTCATCATGATATGTGATTTTGTAATTTTTTGGAATAAATGATCCAATTGAATAATTCATTTTTAAAGCTCCGGAATTGTCAATTTCCAAGGATTCTAAGGGTGTAATTTGGGAAATATGAACAAAACCAGTTTCCATTTCCTTATTTTCTGATTCTTTTAGGATTGAAAACGGTCTGTTTTTATAATACATTATTTTCAACCATTTATCATTTCCAACATCTTGATCTTCAGTTTGGTCGATTAATATAACTGTATTAGATTTTAGCTTTTGAATTATCTTTGCATTTATATTCCCATTTTCCCTAATATTTGTAAATCCATCTTTGCTTTGAATCACATAAGGCTGAGAAAAGCCATAAAAACAGATAATATACAGAATCGAGGTTAGACAAAATCTAAGCACATTTTTATTTATATCCATTTCCATAATTTTTCAGATAAATTATTTAAATAATTTTTATCTGCAAGATAAATCAATCACTTATTATAATGGCAATTAAGAGAATATACAATATATCTACATGAATTTTATTTTAATGGAGAAATATAGTTGTTGGGAAGGTCTATTGATTTTAAATTGGTTAAATTTATAATATAATCAAGATTTCATGGATCATAAACATATATATAATAGTAATGGAGTATGCGAGATATGCAGTCAAACCTCCAAAGTATATAAGAACGCAAAAGCAGATGATTTACTAAAAGTTAGTGGTACGAAGCCTGTTCATCCAAATGCTGAGCATCAGGAAGAAAATGAAGAGCATGACCATAGCCATGAGCATGAACATGGACATTCCCATGATCATAGCCATGAGGTTGAAGGCGGATTATTTAATTTGTTTAGGCCAGCCATAATTAGTTTAATATTATTATTAATGGCCCTTGCTATGGACCATTTATTAAAATTTACTTGGTTTACAGGCTGGGTGAGACTAGTTTGGTATTTTGCTACATATCTTCCTGTTGGCTTACCAGTATTGAAGGATGCATTAGAAAGTATAAAACGAGGTAACTTTTTTTCAGAATTTTTTTTAATGGGTATTGCTACCATAGGTGCTTTTGCTATTGGGGAATACCCAGAGGCTGTGGCCGTTATGTTGTTTTATGCAGTAGGAGAGGCATTCCAAACCCTAGCCGTTTCAAGGGCTAAATCAAATATAAAATCCTTGATAGACCAAAGACCAGATGAAGCTACAATACTTAAGGATGGAAAAACAGAAAAAATTAAAGCGAAGGAAGTTAGGATTGGTGATACTATCCAATTAAAACCTGGAGAAAAAATAGCATTGGATGGAATCCTTAAAAGTGATACGGGTTCATTTAATACTGCAGCATTAACAGGAGAGAGTAAACCAGATACTAAAAAGATGGGTGATTCCGTATTTGCAGGGATGATTAATCTGAATACAGTATCTGAGGTTGAGGTCACTTCTTCCTATGATAATAGCAAACTGAGTAAGATTCTAGAAATGGTTCAGCATGCAAGTACTCAAAAAGCACCAACTGAATTATTTATATCAAAATTTGCTAAGATATATACTCCAATAGTTGTTTTTCTGGCAATTGGGATTGCATTTTTCCCATATTTCTTTGTTACGGAATACATATTTCAAGATTGGCTCTATAGAGCCTTGGTTTTCTTAGTAGTTTCTTGCCCATGTGCATTGGTGATTTCTATTCCGCTAGGATATTTTGGTGGAATTGGTGCAGCTAGTAAGCATGGTATATTAATCAAAGGAGGGAATTTTTTAGACACTCTTGCCTCAGTTAAGCATGTGGTAATGGACAAGACCGGAACAATGACCGAAGGAGTTTTTAAGGTCTCGGAAATTAATTTTGACTCTCAGTTCGATGAGAATTTAATTTTACAATATGTAAATGAAATTGAAAGCAAGAGCACCCACCCGGTTGCAACTGCAATACACGAATATGTAGGAGATGTAAAGGGAAATATGAATCTAGATTCGATTGAGGAAATTGCCGGTCACGGATTAAAAGGAAGGGTGGATGGAAAGGAACTTTTGGTTGGCAATTTTAAATTGATGGATAGATTTAATGTCACTTATCCTATAGAACATAAAAATATTGTTTTTACAACGATAGCTGTTGCATTTGGAGGTCAATATGTTGGTTATATAAGTATTTCAGATCAGATAAAGGAGGGCGCAAGAGAAACCATACAAGCACTTCATGAAGAAAAAGTAAAAGTAACGATGTTGAGTGGTGACAAGACAAGTGTTGTAAAAGAGGTGGCTAAAGAATTAGAGATTGATTCTTCATTTGGGGATTTATTGCCTGAAGATAAAGTAGAAAAGTTAAAAGCAGTAAAGGCAATTGATTCTATTGTTGCCTTTGTTGGGGATGGGGTCAATGATGCGCCTGTTGTAGCCATTTCAGATGTAGGAATTGCGATGGGAGGGTTCGGTTCAGACGCAACAATTGAAACAGCGGATGTCGTTATTCAAGATGATAAACCGATCAAAATACCGATGTCTATTAAAATTGGTAAAAGAACGAAGAAAATTGTATGGCAGAATATTGGGTTTGCCTTTGGAGTTAAAGCAATCGTTTTAATACTTGGGGCTGGAGGCTTAGCAACGATGTGGGAAGCAGTATTTGCAGATGTAGGGGTAGCTCTATTAGCGATTTTGAATGCTGTTAGAATTCAACGAACTGACTTTTCTCAGATTTTTAAGATTAAAAGTTAAAAATAAAGGGGATAATCATCCCCTTTGTTTTTATAGTCCAACTTGCTTGTGATGATGGGAGATATCAATATTTTGTTTTTTAATGGTTAAGTTTACACCTTTATTAGTAATGATTTCGAAGCTTCCTGTCATGTAATCATTATTTAAATAAAAAACATTGGATTGACCTTCTGTGACATAATAACTTAAGCTTAAAATTCCACCTTTACTTTCTTTTATTTTACCATTTGAATACGTCGCTATTTTTTTGCCTGAGCCATTCTTTGCGATAAAAGCTGAATTATTTTGATTATCTGAAATTAAATAACCCTTTTTGACTTTCTCAATATTGAGCTCATATCCAGAATCAGAAGTAATACTTTTTAAGGTCATCCAACTAAAAACTAAATCATAGTAATTTCCTATTTCGTCCTTAATTACATATTTGTCGTAAGACTTTTGAAAGGAAGATATGTCATTTCCATAAGGTCCATAATATTCATGATTTCCAGCGCTCCCTATCTTTAAAAAACCCATATTGCCTTCCATGTCACGAAATCTTAACCTTTTATCCCCTCTTGATTCAATTGTAAGATATCGACTGTTTGAAAAACCCAAAAATCCATCTTCTGAAAGAATCATCATCATATTCAATATATAATCATTATTTGGGAAAATAGCCTGTAAGGGATAATTCAGCATATATTGATCGACAATTCGTTCGAAAAGTTCGTTATTTCTTTGATAATTGACTGAATCAGTGATTTCAAGATCATCAAAATCTTGAGAAAAAGCAGGGAAGGAGAATGATAGAAAGAGTAGGAAGGCTAATGTGAGATTTTTCATGTTGAATAAATTATTGGTTCATTTTCTATTTAATTTTCAGTAAAAATATTTAGGATAATTTTGTATTATGACCAAAATTTATGATAAAAGTTTAACTGGGATATATAAAAAAATAAATTTACTAATTGCTTTTACAAAATGAATTTTAAAGAATTTCCAATAAATAATTTCGTGGTTGAATTAAAGAATTCAAAAGAATGAAGAAAAGTAATTTTAATTAATAGGTATTAGAGTAAGAAAATTGGATGCAATATGTAACTTCGGGCATGATAAATAATATTCAAGAAGTTCAACAATTTATTAATCCCGAAAAAGAAGCATTACTTTCACATCCATTATATCCCAGGATACAAAATATAAGTGATCTTCAAAAATTTACAGAAATTCATATTTATGCAGTTTGGGATTTTATGTCCTTACTGAAAGCATTGCAGATCAAGCTAACCTGCACA
This sequence comes from Sphingobacterium endophyticum, assembly GCA_040393725.1. GTDB lineage: Bacteria > Bacteroidota > Bacteroidia > Sphingobacteriales > Sphingobacteriaceae > Sphingobacterium > Sphingobacterium endophyticum_A. The sequence goes on from JBEBTR010000003.1 coordinate 38,864, forward strand.
ACCATTCCTTGGTTTGCAAGTACTTTACCGAACACTAGGTATCTCATTAATGAAATAGTTTTAGCAGAGGAGTCAGATGACTATCTCGATGGAAGAAAGTTGAGTCACTTTGAAATGTATATTGATGCTATGGATAGCTTAGGGGCCAACGTAAAACCAATTAATGAGTTAATAGAAAAGATTAAAAACGGAGGAAACATTAATCATGTTATAAACTCTCTTAATTTGGATAGTAGGATTAAGGAGTTTTTGAACTTTACATTCCAAATCATAGAATCGGGAGAACCCCATAAAATTGCATCAGCATTTACTTTCGGGAGGGAGGATTTAATTCCTGAAATGTTTACTTCAATTTTAAGAAATGTTAATGATAGATTTCCTAGCTCAGGATTAGAGAAATTGATTTACTATTTTCAAAGACATATAGAATTGGATGGCGATGAACATGGGCCGCTGGCTATGAAAATGATTATTGAATTGGCTGATAGTGATCTTGTTAAATGGATTGAAATTAAGGAAACAGCTAAGAGTGCCCTACAGTATCGAATAGAATTGTGGAATGCAATAGCAGATAGTTTGTAAAAAATAAAAAATGGGATGTGTTTTACATCCCATTTTCTAATTATATATAATCTCTATTTTGCTAAAACTTCAATAGTACCAAGGTCTTTAGTTTGACCAGTGGTAACCGTAACATCTTTAATAGTTAGAGCTTTGTAAGCATCATCAGTAGGCTCTATCAAGATATCATAGGTACCTTGGGTAACACCTGGAAAATAGAATTTACCAGTAGGACTAGCTAAAGTACCTAAAGTATCGGTACCTTGAATGGCGAACACATGAGGCATTGCAGTTATCGGTGATATAAGACCTGTAATTGCTCCAGAGACAGCAACAGGAATTGCACGAATAACTGGTTTTAACATGTATTTTCCGTTTCCAGTTTGGTGAATTGATTTAGAAGCATCAAAATCTAATGCTAATGTGTAAGCAATGTTAGGAATTAAATCGTCCTGAACTTTAATTTTAACTCCTGAAGATTGTCCACTCGGAGTGGTTAAATCATGTTCCACACCGTCAACAACAATGTAACTGTCATCGTCTAGAACTAATCTTACCTCTTGTAATCTTCCAGAAGGCACATCATGCTCTGCTAAAAACTTATATTCTCCTTCGCGATAATCTAAAATATCAAACGGGTCGATATCTACATCGATAACCTCACGTCCACCGTCGGTTATAACCTCAATGTGGTCGATATCTAGGAAAATTGCATCATAATAAGCGGGTGCATCTGTTATCTGAATGGTAACAGGTGTTCTTCCATCAGTGGTCTTAGAGTCGTCTGTACTACAACTCGCTAGACTCAAGGCAGCCGCAACTACCGATAATCCAAGTAATGTTTTCATAGTAATTCTCGTTATTTGATGTTTCACCATACAAATTATATACCATTTTTAATAAAGTTAAATTTATTGTTAACTTATTTATTTAGAAATATGGGTCTATCTAGTTTAATAGCAATACGATATGCAGCATTCATTAATCCAACATGACTATATGCCTGCGGAAAATTTCCCCATTGACTTCCATCATCTTCATTAACGTCTTCAGAAAAAAGCTTTAAGGAGTTTCCATAATTAAGAAGTTGCTCAAACGTTTCTTGTGCTTCATCCAATCTGCCAACGCATGCTAACGCCTCAACATACCAAAAAGCACAAACTAGAAAAGTAGTTTTAGGTTTACCAAAATCATCTTTATGGAGATATCTATAAAACAAACCGTTTTTTCCTTTTAATTCTGATTCAACCACCTCCAAATGTTTTTTAGCTTTTTCAGATGATGGATCTAGATAATTCATCAGTATTAATTGAAGCGTACTTGCATCTAGGTTTGATCCCTCATCGGAATTTCTATAGACTTGTCTTTCAGGATCATAACACTTCTCAATATATGCAGCAGCCTTGTCCATTAAAGTTTTTGCTTGTTCTTCAATGTCTTTATAATTATTCTGCTGAGCTATTTTTAGTGCGGCAGAAGCACCGGCCCATTGGAAAAGATTTGAATATGCGTGGTGGTTGGCAATATTCCTGAATTCCCAAATCCCGGCATCTTTTTCATCAATAGTCATTTGAATCTTTTCCAATATATATTTCAACCAAGATTTAGCATCTTTTCTTTCATCCTGTGGAAAACGGTAATCGGTGTAAAGAGGGAGTAATGCAATCATTGCCTGTCCGTAAACATCATTTTGAATGTGTTCATAAGCTTGATTTCCAATTCTGACGGGTTTATTTCCTCTGTACCCTTCTAAGTAATCTAAGGTTGTTTCTGTCAATACTTTTCTACCTAGGATACCATATAGTGGTTGTAGCCTTCCGGAGTCGGATTGCGTAATGGAGGTTATGTAATTGGCAAATTCTTCCAATTCATCAAATTTTCCAATATGGCTTAATGCTGTCAAAACATAGAAACTATCTCGAACCCATGAATATCTATAATCCCAATTTCGACCTGAACCGGGAGATTCCGGTAGACTTGTTGTGCTGGAAGCTATTATAGCTCCAGTATCTTCATATTGGTGAAGTTTGAGAACTAAAGCCGAACGAATGATATGGTCTTGATAAAAATTTGGAATATTTGCTTTTTTAGTCCATCTTCTCCAGTATAATTTAGTTTTTTGAAGAAAATCCTCAGCAGTTTGTTGCAAAGGTGCATCAAATGAATTTCCGTAAGAAAGAATCATATACTTCTTTTCAGAAAGTAAGAAATTTCCATCTTCATCATCAAAAAAATGACTTATCGGAATGTTTGTTGTTAACCTTAAATGTTCATTATTATGGTCAAATTGTACATGATTGCTTCCTCTAGATTTATTGTAATCATGTTTTCCATAATTAGCCTTTGGCTTACAATTAACTTTTATGTTTGCTGTTCCATATAATGGTTCAACAATTCTAACTAGCATAAGAGGTTTGAAATATCTTTCAAATTGAATAAATCTCGGAGCAAAATCAATGACTCTAAAGCCCGCATTTTTACCTTTCACTTCAGTGACTAAGATATTGGTGTTTTCTAGATAATATTGTTCAGAATTAATCTCAGTGTCTTTTAATCTAATATTAAACTCGCCACCTTTTTCAGTATCTAGTAAACAACCAAAGACAAAACTATCTTCAAAGGTTGGCCAACACAACCAATTGATGTTTGTGCTTTTATGCACGTGGGCGATGTAATTGCAATTCCCAATAATTCCACTATTATATATATGTCTTTTATCCATTTTATCAATTTAAATGTTCAATATTTGCTAATAAATTCAGGACCTCCTTATGGTTTTCAACGTAATATTTAGCATGAGATTGCTTATCACCGACTTTAATCGTGATGCTTTGCGGAGGTAGAGCAATAAACATATCTTCGTCAGTTGCATCGTCACCAATACAGAGTATAAAATCAGGATTGATTTGGTTTACTAAATCAATCGCAGCCTTACCTTTATTTACGAGTTTGTTTTTTATTTCGATTACTTGATCACCATTGATAATCTGTAGGTCAAGGACCTGATTTAAATGTCTTAATTCTTGAAGGAGCTCTTGCGCTTGTCTTATTCCAAACGCTTTATCAACTTTTCTATAATGCCAAGCCAATGAATGTGATTTTTCTTCAATTGAAGAACCTGCAGTACGATCGGTAAATCTTTCCAGAATTTGATGAACATCTTTTTTCCAGGTATTGGATAATCCGGGAACTAGATGCCAATTTCGGTTTGGAAAATTACTCCAAATGCCATGTTCCGCAATTAGATAATATGATTTTTCTGAAAACCATCGGTCAAGATTATCGTACTTTCTGCCTGAAATAATTATTACATTATTATTTGGGTCTCGATAAAGCTTATCTAAAACATTATAAACTTCTTCTGTAGGAGAAGCTTTATCAGCATTCTTGTTAAATCCAACTAATGTTCCATCATAATCTAGAAGGATCAATCTATTTCGGCTATTTTTATAATTTACTTTAATTTCATTTTCTACCTTTTCTCTTACTTTTCTAGCTAATTCATGTTTCTGTTCATTTTTTATTTCATGGAGTCTTTGCATAAAGAGATTAACCCAATGATGTACAGTAAATTTTGACACAATTTCCTGACTTGCCTTAAGTCTTTCCTCTTGTTCCTCCAAAGACATGGTTAGGGCTTCGTATAAAGTTCTGCTTGTACGATGGACAGCATAGGGATTTATTACCAAAGCATCGGATAATTCTTTAGATGCTCCAGCAAATTCACTAATCACTAATACACCTGTCGAGTCCTGCTTACTTGCGATATACTCTTTAGAGACGAGGTTCATCCCATCATATAAGGATGTTACCCAGCAAACATCTGCGGCAGCATATAACCCAGATAGCATATGAAAAGGTAATGAATCATAGAAATAGGCGATTGGCTGCCATCCTGGTTTTCCATATACAGAGTTTATGTTTCCCACTTTTCTATCAATTTCATTTCGAAGTTTCTTATACTGGTTGACTTGATCTCTTGATGGTACAATCAACATGTATAACACTATATTTCCACTTAATTCAGGATGATTTTTTAATAAGATTTCAAAGGATTCCAACCTTTGAAGAATACCTTTGCTATAATCTAATCGATCTACTGACAGGATGATTTTTTGACCTTGATATAGATCTTTTAAATGATTGCTAAATTCTTTTGACTCTTGGGAAGTTGCTTGCAATTTATATTTTTCATAGTCAATACCCATTGGGAAAACATCAGCGAGGACTTTTCTGCCTTTTATTTTCAAGTAATTAATATTTACTTGGGAATTAAGGACACCGGCACAAGAATCTAAAAAGTTGTCTACATTTTCATAAGTATGAAAACCTATTAAATCTGCCCCTAAGAGTCCGAGTAATAGCTCGTCCCTCCAAGGTAACATTTTGAATAATTCGATGGGAGGGAAAGGAATATGATGAAAATAACCAATACTGCATTCGGGTTTTTCTTCCCGAATAAATTTGGGGACGATCATCAATTGATAATCATGTACCCAGATTCTGGTCTGAGCTTGAATTAAAGGTAATACGGCCTCAGCAAACTTTTTGTTAACATCCAAATAGCTGAGCCAATAATCTTGTTTCAATTCCACATAACTTGGCCTATAGTGGCAGAGAGGCCATAAAATAGCATTGGAAAATCCTTCATAATAACCTTTGATTTCTTTTTCTGTTAGAAATACTGGGATTAAATTAAGTTTTTTTAATTCTTGTTGAATGATTAATGCTTCTTCTTCATTTTTTGGAATAATACCAGGCCATCCAATCCACCATGATCCATTTTCTTTGTAAAAGGATCCTAAACCAGTCGCTAAGCCACCTTCACTGGGAGTAAATTTTAGCTTGTTTTTTTTTCTTTCAATTTTAACTGGTAAGCGGTTAGAGATGATTAGAGTACCTGATTCCGGTATATCTAAGTTTTGTACCATATTACTTAAACAACAAAATACAATAAGAAAAGTTTGATTTTATTTGTTTAAACATTGAAAATGAGCATGATAAATAGATAATGTAATTTTTTTATTAATATGTAAAATTATAATCCCATCATTTTAAATCATTCATTTAAACGATTTATTAGATAATGATTATCTTCGAAATAGATAAATTAAATTAATCATAACGGGAGTATAGAATTAAATTATTGGATGAGTCTAAAAATTAATTGATTTCGTATAAATTGGTTTAATTTTATTGCTTAAAGCTTGAAAATTAACGAATTATTTTCACTTAATTATAGTGTAATAATTAAGGATATCGTACCATTATTGACTATTTGAATTAATTAAATGGCTAATCAATTAATTACATTGAAATAAAAATGTTTTTTATAATTATAAATTAGCCTCATTGTTTATTTCTTGGAAATTTGACCAATTAAATGTTCTGTGATTATTTAAATATATTTGGAAATGGAAGTTCTACTTAATCGTTTTATTTAAGTAGGTATGAAATAAAGTGCAATTATTAACATTATAGTCTATGCTGTGGACTTATTTAGTCTACAAATTTATTTATTCCCAAACCTTCTGAAAAATTGTTTTTTCAGGATATTATATATGAAGAAGAATGTTTTTGAGATTTGTTTAGCCATTTTCTGTATTGGCTTAATCCTTCAAATTATTTTTATGACAAAAAAAATCGATTCAACCTTGTCATTAATATTTGGACCTATACTTTTTTTGGCTTATAAAAATCAACAAGGAAAGTCAATTCCATTAAAACAAGTAATTCTTCATTTTATCCCTTTTATAATAGTGACTGTTTTTTATTTTTTAATTCGAGAAACTAATGAGGCTTTATTCAGGCATATTTATTTTATAACAACATTATTATCTATGTTTATTTATCCTTCAATAGTGATTTTTTCCAAAAGAAAATCAAAATCTATACTAAATGAGGGAAATTTAATTCTTTTAGAAATTCTGGCAATACTTGGTTTTGCAATTTTCTTTTTTTTAAATATTATATACATCAATCAGTTATCAAATAATTTTTTAAATCTACAAGCTCAACTGGTTATTGTTGCTATAATGCTTATAAATATTGGTGTATTGGCTTGGTTTCTTTTATCTAATAGGTTTATTAAGAATAATGAAAGTGCAGCATCGAAAGGGATTTATAAAAATATTGAATATCCGATTTCTGATATAGAAATCAAGCAAATTCAAATTAAAATTGAAAATGTTATGGATGAAAAAAAAGTATATCTAGATGCTCATTTATCACTCGATCGATTTGCAAAACAAATCGGGATTCCAAAGGATAAGGTGGATTTTTTTATTACCCACATTTTGAACTCAAATTATGAAGATTGGCTAGCTTCCTATAGAATTAAGTATGCAATAAATCTTTTACATACAAATAAAGGTGATTTAAAGCTTGAATATTTGGCAAATTTGAGTGGATTTAATTCAAGGACAGCTTTTAATAAATACTTTAAATATTATGTTGGGGAATCACCTTCAAATTATCGAAATAAATTAATCAAGTAGCGTATGATGGTGTTTTTTATATATTCTGCTATTATAGTTTTATGTGTATTAAGCTATCAAATTTATCTGAATTTGAAAGTCAAGACTCTGTTTGATCAAGTACTATCCTATTTAATTCTGACTCTCTTGGTCCATGTTATTTTTGCGGCTTTATTTAGAGATATAATTCCTGGGTATAAATATGTTGATATTGGTGCACCTTTCGGATTATTATACGGTCCATTTTTATATTTAGGATATTTAGCTTATAAGGTAAAGAAGATTTCAAAAAAAAATATATTCTATCATTCTTTACCATTTATAATTGCTACTGTGGTCTATTTTATTTTTTTAAGCAGTGGCTATATCAGGTTTCAATATGGTAAAGCATATTATATTGTATTATACAGCCTTTTTGGAATTTCCTGGATATTATATCCAATTATAGTTTTATTGAAAGGAAATGTTTCGGATATACTACAATTGGACACCAAGAGACTCTACTATTATTTCATCATTCTATTGTTAGTTTTAGCAGCTTTTATAATTCCTACAATAATGTCTACTTTTTTTGATGAGTTTGATGTTGGAAAACCTCTTTCTGGGGCTACTGTTTATGTAATTATGATGATCGGTGCAAGTATGATTTATAATTACCTATTTCGATTATTAGTGTCACAATCATCTGCAGATAAGTCGATTAAACCTTTATTGTTAATTAAAGAACAGCAAATTGGATCGATTAGTAATAAAATAAACTCAGACCACAATAAATCACCATATAAAGAGAGGATCTTAAACTATCTTAATGAAAAGAAATATCTTAATCCGGAATTTAATATAGACATGATGGCTAAGGATTTAAAGATACCTAGGTCATTAATTTCTCAATTTTTCAAAGATTATTTTAATCAAAATGTTATAAAAACCATTAATTCTTTGCGAATAGAGGAGGTGTGTAAGGAATTAATTAAACCCGAGTTTGATCTCAATATCGATGAACTGGCATTGGAATGCGGCTTTAGTTCCAGAGCCTCCTTTTACAGAAATTTTAGTTTAGAAAAAAAATGTACTCCGATTGAGTTTCGTGAGATGTACCTTGCTAAAATGAATTGAAATGAAAAAGCTATGTTTAATTTTTTTCTACTTTGTGTTTTTAATTCCTCTCAATGGGCTTTCGCAAGAAACTTCATTTGAAAACAAATATTTAGAAGCGAGATCTAAATTAATTTCTTTAGATTCTGATGAAGCATTCCGAATTGCAGATTCCCTATTAAAAACATCTGATACAGAAATCCATAAAATAAAGGCTCATAACCTACTTTCATTATTACATAAAAGTGTAGGAACCTATTCACTTGCAATTAATTATGCGAAACAATCTGAGAAATTGTCGGAAATATCAGGTATTGCAGATTTCAAAGTTAGAACAGCAATTGTATTGGCCTCCATTTATAGAGAAATTGGAGTTTACGAAGAATCTCATAAATATTTAAATAGCGCGAAAGAACATCTCAAGGATGTCAATGATAAATTATCTCTACATCAATTATCAATTGAAATTATGCAGGAAGATGCATATAATTTTATTATTGAAAAGGAATATAGTGATGCAATTGAGTTAATGGAGGAAGCTGTCTTACAGAAAGGTTATATTGATAATGAAAATCCATTTTCATTATTGCTTAGATCAAAAAACCTGATGATCATGGCCGAAAGTTATAAATTGAATGGGGATCAAAATAAAAGTATAGCTTTACTAAAGCAAGTATTAGATGAAATTTATGGTGCTGAAAATCTAATAAGACCATTTGCCTATCAATTGCTCTCTGAAGCATATATCAATTTAAATGAATTAGACTCTGCTAGAAATTACCTTGATTTAGTAGTACCTTATGTGATTGGCTCAAATAATGTTGAATTAAAAAAACGATATTATTATAGCGAAGCTCAGTTTAATAAGTTAAAAGAAGATTACCATCAATCATTAAATTTTATTAATAAATATTATGAATTAGATGAACAAAGAAGGAATACAGCCGAAATTTTAGGAAATCAAATCGTAAAAAATAGTTATTCAGAAATAAAATTGTTGAAGAGAAATAATACTATACTAATTTGGGTAATTGCTTCTATGGTTAGTTTAATCCTTCTGTTTTATTTTTTAAAAATCAGACCCAAGTCAAAAATTATATCTAAAAATGATATCATTAAAAATGATTTGGAACCAACTTTTGAGACTTTTGTTGTGAGCAAACATATTCCAAAGGATATTTTAAATTTAGATTCCCAAATATCTTTGGAAACTGAAACTAGGTTAGTAAAGAGATTGAATGAATTAGAAGACGAAAAGTTCTATTTATCCAAGAATATCACATTAAATTCATTAACAAATAAACTCAATACCAATCAAAAGTATGTCTCTTATATTGTCAGAAAATACAAAAATCAACATTTCAACGATTACATCCAAAATCTTCGGATTCAGTATATTGTTAATCAGTTAGAGAACAATAAAATAATGCTTGATTACAAATTGTCGTATTTAGCTGATTTAGCAGGTTTTTCATCTCATAGCAAATTTACCATTGCATTCAAAGCAGTAATGGATATAACTCCATCGCAGTTTATTGAGAGACTTAAAAATAATATATAATCCAAATTGCATAATTCTCCAATGCAAACACTTTAATTTAATTCAGTAATAAGGTCAATCCTCAATTCACAACATAATTCTCATCTGCTGAATAACTTCTTTGTTTCAAAATAAGAATAAAAATTACCTAAATATTATAAATGTTTCTTGTCATGTCAATTAGACGGTGGACATTCCTAAAAATAGGAGGGTAGACATTTTAATAATATGGTTCTTTTTCACCTTAATATGATCAATTAAATCAATATTGTTGGTAAATATTGATCCTAATCCTAAAATCTAGATAATTTTCACTGAATTTTTTACTGTTTTTAAGGCTTTTTAGAGATGATTTAACATCATTATAAATAAAATTTATCTAAAAGTGTTAAAAATCCAAGATGTCCACCCTTAAAATCTCTCAAAATTTATATGGAAAATTAATGCAGATTTTCAATTTTCTGAAAATCAATAATTAAGATGCGTGCATCAAATGATTATTACTAAACAATTTAATATTAGATAGTTATGTGTTTTTAAGACATGTCTTAAAATTATGCTCGAACAAAGTTTTTTATATTTGAGACATACTTTTTTATAATCTCCATGTACTTTTGATATATCACAACAGAAGAATTAACCAGCATTTAAAGTTTGGGTAAATTTTTCAACTTACGATTGCCAACTAACTATTATATTAAATATTAAAGATTATGTATCTAGGTTATTACCTTCAATTTTACCTGTTTTATTTACAGGCGAGATTCTGGAGTTATCCATTAGTGATAAAGCTTACTATTGTAATAATAGTATCCATAGCAATAGTATTTACAATCAATAAATTGCTTTACTATTTAGATAGTAAAAGATTTATTCAGAAGGAATCTACTCTACGAAAATTAAAATTGGAAATTGAATCTACAATTGATAATATCCTTTTTAATAAGGTAGATCTTTCAGAACAAATTGTTTTTTCTTCGCTGCAATCAATTTATCCTTTAAAAGGTTCTAGACGTGGACTAAAAATATTATCAAAATATTTAATCCAAGCCAATTTAAAATCCAAGTTTGGAGAACATGGGTTGAATGATAAAAATTATAATCAGATTCTGAAGACTTTCGGTGTTTTGAATTTTTGGGAATTAGAATTGGGATCTAAGAATTTAAATAAAATCCATCGTGCAAAAAGGAATTTAGATGATTTAAAACAAGACTATTTTCATCAGCTTCAGATATTGTCTACAAGCGAGTATAAAATAGATAACCCTTCTGATAATTCAATAAGCGGTTTCTCAGAGAATAATGAACCCTATAAATTTCTGGACGAAAGTTTTATTAATGATTTTAATGCTTTAGACGAAATTTTGGTTCATAGATTTTTCTTATCAAAAGCTGAAACAGGGAAATTGCCATTATTAAGTAGATGGGTTCGAAATTCCGGAAATATTGCATTTAAAGTTTTTATGATTAAAGAAATTGGCTTTTTTAATCAAAAGGGATGTGCATCCATAATTGCGGCTCAATTAAGCAAGGAAACAAATAATGACATTATTCTGGCGATCATTGAAACATTGACTTATATGAATTATAGTCAGAGTGAAACACAAATTTTGGCATGTTATAAGTCTGGAAATTTTAAAGTTAAAAAGTCCATCATTCAAGCAATTTCTTCCTTCAAATCAAAGTTCGGGCTTGATTATTTAAATGAGTTATTCTTTGAAAATGACGATGAAGAATTAAGAAATGATCTTTTAAAAGCTATGAAAGAAATCCGAGGGGATGAGGAAGGGGAAGACAGAATAACGATAAGCAGTATCTCAACATTTAATTCAAGTCCTTATAGTCAAATAAACTATCAATTAGGTTGATAAAAGATTTTAAAACCACTTTATTATAATATTAACACTATTTTTTTTCTATTATGTTTAATAATCCTGCAACAATCAAGAAAGAGTACATGAACCCAGAAACGGAGAATAAAATTCTGGCTGCACTGTCTCAATGGGAGTCTCAAGAAGCATATTTGAATCCTGCATGTTCAATTACAACGGCCTCAAAGGAAATTGGATGTAATTCAAAGTACCTATCCTTTGTGGTCAATAGGAACAAAAAAATTGATTTTCCTAATTATGTAAATAATTTAAGATTGGATTTCTTAAATAATTACTTAAGAACAGTAGAAGAAGCAAGAAACTTCAAGTTGACTTATTTAGCAGCATTATCTGGATTTTCATCCTATGGAAAATTTGCTAAAAGCATTAAGGATCGTACAGGTTTCAATCCAACTCAGTTCATCGTTTTTTTTGATGAAAAAATTGCTTAAGGCAGTATTCAATCCTAAAGCTAGAGTTCTCTGGCTTTAGGATTTGGATCTTTAGTGGATTGATCCTGTCATTAATAAGCCTTTTATGGTTTTTACAGTGACCAACAATTGTCCATAATGTCTTTGTGCATGCTCTGCGGAATGAAAAAGTAACCCTACTTGCGTGGTTGGGATTTGTTTTCTTCCTAAAAATCTTTCTTCCGTTAAAGTTAATGGATCAATTTTCCTTATTTCATCTATTGAATAAAAAATTGTATCCTCTAGATTTTGCTTTAAAATTTGGATTGTTATTTTTTCGTCGAATTTACCTTCTGAAGCTAAATAATCAAATTGTGCCTGGCTCAATCCCTTACCTTTAGAATAAGTCATCATTCTATCTGTTACACCTACAATATGTTGTAAGTGAAAAGCAATGGAGGCTATGGAGAAAGGTTTGATCCATATATAAGGCTCCAAATCATCGGTTATTAATTTTTGAACATCTTCATTAACTTGCAGCAAAGCATGCACCACCGGCTGTAATAATATCGGAATTTCGGGAATTTGTCCACGCATCCATACTTCATTTTCCATACATTTAGGATTGTGAAATAGATTTATCTCCAAAAGTCACTAATACCATTCCTACTATAATTATCAAAGACCCCAAGATTTGCATCCAGCTTAAGGGTTGTTTAAACCAAAGGGCCATAGCTAATTGAACGGTTAGAAATGTTCCTCCTGAACATAACGCAATTACAATTGGTTGAGGGACAGTTTTGAAAAGTTGGATTAAAAACCACGAGGCGGATAGCAAAATGATGTTACCAGCAATTAATGCAATCCATTGGTATTTTAGTTGTATTCCCCCGTATTTAAAAATTATACTGGAACTAATTTGACAAAACCAAAATGCCGCAAAAAAAAGTATCTTCATAAGGATTTATTATACCTTATGAAGATAAAACATATTTGATTAAAAATAAAGGTTTCTATTCGAGTCAAATAATATTAGCAATTACTTGCTTGAGAATCTTAATCCCTGCTAACAGTACCACCAGATGATTTATTAATTTCTTTAGTAACTGGATTTCCTGAATAAATCACTTTAGCTCCTGAGGATACATTGGCATCAATAGAATTAATTACTTCAACATTTAATACGGCACCGGAACTTCCATTTACTTCCAAAGTTGAGGTTTTAAAATTATTCAATAGAGCTTTTCCATTAGATGACATATTAACTTTCAATTGCTTAGACATGCCACTTAAAGTAACTTCACCGGCACTACTGGTATTGATCGATAATTTTTCAGACATCAAATCACTATTCATTTTACCCGCTGAACTTAAGTTGATTGTTGTATTGTTAGCTGTAATTTTACCAGTCTTTAATTTTCCTGCCGAAGAAATATCTGCCGAGAAATCAGAGACATCAATTGCATCTAGGATTTCTAGATTCCCTGCTGAACTTAAATTAATTGAATTGATAACTGAATTGCTGTAAACAGTTACTTTTAGAGAATTAGCATTCCTAATTTCACTTCCATTCTTTACCTTAATTTGAAGGTTTCCATTACGTACATTTGTTTCTATTTTTGGAAGGATATCTTCCCTTGAAACATCAACAACTACTTCATTTTTTGAAGATTTAATAAATTTGGCCTGAATGCCTGAAGCTACTGAAATTCCTGAAATTTTACTGATTTTCCTAGTTTCCTTGTGTTGTGCATTAGAAAAAGAGACAATAGCTAATAATAAGAGGGTTAATAAACTTTTCATCATTTAATATTTTATTGGTTTGAACAGGTTTATTCCTGCAATTTCTATTCTAAATTTAATACATATTTCTTGATAAAGAGAAAATAATTAGGTCATTGAATTGGTTAATCCAAAGATTAAATGAAAACTCAACCTTGGAAGGGTCAATAAAATTGTATATTTAAAGTTCTTATTAGGTATTCATGACGATTCTAAATTATTTTAAGGAACTTTATCATATCAACGATGAATTAGAAAGGTTTTTTGATTCAATAATTGTAGTAAAAGACTTCTCCAAGGGTGAAACAATATTTGAACCAGGAAGCTATTTAAAATATATATACTTTGTCGAAAGTGGTTTTACAAGAATATACTACTATAAAAATAAGAGAGATATAACTCATTATTTCTTTGGTCCTAATACGTTCAGTACCGGAATTGAAAGTTTATTTTATAAAAAACCCTCTTTATTTGGATTACAAGCTTTGGCACCTTCAAAAATATGTTTAATTCCATTCGAACCAATTGAGGAATTAGCAAAAACAGACATCACAATAAATAAGATAATACAGAAGGTTCTCATGGATTCCTTAATTAGTTTTTCAAATCGATTCTATAACTCGCAATTTGAAACTGCCCATGAAAGGTATACCGCATTAATTGATGAAAATCCTGAACTATTTCAAAATGCTTCTTTAGGTCATATTGCATCTTATCTAGGTATTTCGCAACAAACTCTTTCTGTAATTAGGGGTATCAAATAGGGGCTCTTAATGACTTTGGGATTTATGTAGTTGTTTTAATTGACAGCTACATAATAGTGAATTTTCTGTTTTACTTTCATTTCCTTAACCATTTTCATTTTTTAAGATATCTGAAAATTATTCTCCTGAAACACTTGCACCTTTGTCTTGTTAAAAGAAATAAGTCAAACTGATTGAATATGGAAAATAAATTTCAAAAAACCATTTCTAGTCTTGCATTCATCTTATTGGCTGGATTGAATGCCTATAGCCAAGAAGGGTTGGAAGATTTTAAAATACCTGTTGAAAAAGCGGTTTACCACAATAAATCTTTGATAAATGCTAATCTTGAGAATCAAAAAGTAGCATTAGAAAGAGAGCAGGTAAAAGGTAAATTATTACCTACAGTATCCGCTAATGCCATGTACGGCTATATCAATAGTAATATTGATATAGATTTGCCAGCCAAAACACTTCCTTTATTAGGTTCAACAATTTTTGATGGTTCACAGCGTATGAATCTTTCCACCCAGGTTGGACTAGCAGGGGTGACGGCTACTCAGGTTATTTTTAGCGGGCTGCAGATTACTAATGGACAAAAAGCTTTAGAACAGAAATTCAAAGCTCAGGAGCTAATGACTGAAGCAGAATATGACCAATTAGCCCAAGAAGTAATGATTAGCTTTGATCAATTAATGCTTTTAAAAGAGGTAGATCTGCTGATAATGGATTCAGAAAAAAGATTAAATAAAGAGCATGAAAAGGTCATAAAAGGTATTGAAAATGGATTTGCAATTCCTTATGATAGAGACAAGATCAAATTGGCAATGCTGGAGTTGGAAAGTAAAAAGGCTGAAGTTCAAAGTAATAGAGAACTCTTACTTTATAAGCTTCAGGAATTGACGGGAATGGCACAGGAAGACCTTAACTCCATTACCTACAAATTAGAAGTGTTGAATTTAGATTTGGATTCTGCAATGCAAATGAATAGGAAAGAAATAGGGGCATTGGAAGCCTCTCAGAAAGCTTATGAATTTGTTCTGAAAAAAGAAAAGGGTGCAAAATTACCTCAAGTATTTGCTTTCGGAAATATTTCTTACTTCAATGCTTTTAATTCTCAGATGACTATAAAGGATTTACCAAAAATTGGCGATTTAAAAATGGAATCAAATCATTTAATGATGGCACCGAATTATGCCTTAGGTGTGGGAGTAAAATGGACGATTTTTGAAGGTAAAACTCATAAGGCTGCTATCGATAAAGCAAAAATTGATATTCAGATCAATGAAAATAAACTTGCTGATACAAAGGAAAAGCTTTCATTACTTCAACGCAAAACTGAAGTTGATTACAACTTAGCAAATAAGAAAATTGAAGTCAGTAATCAGCAGGTAGAAATTTCTAAAAATAATCTTCACCTAGCATCGCGTCAATTTGAAGAAGGATTGACAGACGTAACTGAGCGCTTAGAAGCTGAAAACGAATATTACAAGCAGTCTTTAGGGTATTACAATCAAGTTTTAAGTCAAAGATTGGCCGCAAGCGAGTTATTAAAAGCTAATGGAAATCTTTACCAAACCATCACTAAATAATTATGAAAAATATTATATACACAATTGCAGGATTAGTATTGCTACAAAGCTGCATGGGAAATAAGCAAACTAAAGAATTAAAATTAGAAGGAAAGATTGAACGTGATCAGATTGCTGTAACGACTAAAATTCCGGGAAAAATTCAGAAGATTAATGTGGAAATAGGTCAGAATGTCCATAAAGGGGATACACTGATTATTTTAGAGCTTCCGGAGGTAACCGCGAAATCTATCCAAGCTGAAGGGGCTTTAGCTGCTGCACAAGCGCAATATGATATGGCAGTTAAAGGAGCAACTGAAGGACAAATGAAGCAGCTCCACGCTAAAGTAAATGGCCTTAAGGAGCAATATGATTTTGCTCAAAAATCTTTGGACCGTATGAATAATCTATTGAAGGATTCCTTGATTTCACAACAAAAATATGATGAAATCTATGCAAAATATCAAGGTGCCAAGAATCAATATTTAGCTGCAGAAGCTGAATTAGCAGACGTACAACATGGTGCTCGAATAGAGCAACAAAGAATGGCCTTAGGGCAAAAGGAAAGGGCTTTGGGTGCAGTTGACGAGGTTAATGTAGCAGCAAAAGAAAGATATATCATCGCCCCGCAGGACATGAGCATTGAAAATATCAACCTTCAAGTAGGAGAGTTGGCATTGGCTGGTTATAGCTTAATATCGGGATATTTAAATGATGCAACTTTTTTTAGAGTTACAATTCCAGAAAGCAAAATTAAGGAGTTTGTAAAAGGCGAAAAGAAGACTTTAATGATTCCATATTTAGAAAATAAGGAATTACAGGCAACGGTGGAATCTATCAAACCCTTAAGTTCATATGCAAATATTTCAACTGCATATCCTGATTTTGAGGAACAAGAAACATTGTTTGAAGTTCATTTAAAGCCAATAAATGTTCAGGAATCTAAAGGGTTATTAACTAAGGCAAGTTTCATTGTAAAACAAAATTAAACCATGAAAAATTTTTGGAGTTTGATAAAAAGAGAATTTCGCCTGTTCTTCCAAAATAAGGTCCTGCTGGTTCTTTTTCTGGGCGCTCCTATATTGTATGGAGTTTTAGTAGGTGGAGTTTATAAAAAAGGAAAGGTCACTCATTTACCTATTATAGTAGTAGATGAAGACAGGAGCCCATTAAGTAGGCAATTGATTGATATGTTCTCTGAAAGCGAGGTGATTTATGTTGCTAAGGTGCTAAATGATCCTTTTCAGGCAAAAGATGAAGCGATGAAAACGGAATCGACTGTGGTAGTCCAGATTCCTAGAAATTTTTCATCAGACATTAATTATAACAGATCTACAGAATTAACATTATTTGTCAATGCTTCAAATACTTTGACATCAAATTATGCGATGATGGCAGTAAATGTTGCCGCTTCTACATTAAAAGCCGGGGTTCAGATTAAAGCTCAGCAAAAAAAAGGTGTTCCTGAGTTTGTTGCTTCTAAGCAATATGAACCCTTTAAGATTACCATGATTAAACAGAATATCCGTAGTGGAAACTACTTGTATTTCATGCTTCCAGGAGTTCTTTTGACTGTTTTGCAACAGGTAATGATGTTAGGCTTAGCTTTGAGTTTTTCCTCTGAATTTGAAAAGGGAACATTCAGTGAATTAGTGAAAAAATCAAACAATGTATTTGTATTGATTTTAGTAAAAATACTTCCATATATTTTGATGTCTTTGTTAATATTCGTTTTATATTACCTATTCTCAATCTGGTATCGAATGCCACTTTCTATAAATGGATGGGCATTTATTGGGTCTACTTTTCTTTTCTTATTGGCGGTAAGTTTTATAGGTATTTTAGTAAGTATTGCTATTCCTTCTCAATTGAAAGCTACAGAAATCTTAATGGTTATTGCCACACCTAGTTTTATATTAAGTGGATTTACTTGGCCATTAAGTCAAATGCCTGAATGGGTTGTAGGAATTGCGAAAATGATTCCATTAACGCATTACTTACAAATATTTAGGACTCTATTAATTGAAAATGGAACAGCAGAATACGTTAAAAATTCAATAATTGGCTTAACAGTTATTGCAACAGTAACATTAATAGCATCAATAATTTTATTGCAGATAAAAATTAACAAAATAAAAAAAGAAACACAGGTTATAGATCTAGTTTAACTTTTTCTTTTAACACTAACCTAGTAGGCATTGAATCTTTGATTCAGTGCCTTGTGTTTTGTCTTTTTAAACAGAAAGGTCAGGAAATATCCTGACCTTCTTATTATTTTTAGTTCTTCCAGAATTTTATTCCTTAGCTTTTAACTCAAAGCTACCTTCATTTCCAGGCGATCCTGAATAAATCTGACCTTGTGGCATCCCGCGCAATCCAGGTTGAGACATTGAAATTCTACTGTAAATTTGTCCAATCTCACTTGTAGGATTTACTCTTAACCCACCAGGTTGAACATCGACAAATAAATAATTTGTTGCTTTTTTATCTTTTGTTTGTGGCGTAATGCCAGCTGGATCGTAACTGATTACAACTTTACCACCATTACCATTAGGGAATGTTTTTGTGCCATTGAAGGCATCTATTCCTCTCGCAATTACAAATAGAGATCCTAATTTATTGATGTTAATATCCAAATCAATGTTTGTAGCATTGTTCTTACTGTCTTGGCCGGTGATTACAGCATTTTTTCCTATTTCAGCATAACCCACTTCTAGCTTAACATCTTTCTTTGCATAAAATTCCAATTTGGACTTATCCTTCATTATCAACGTGTCTATTTTTAAGACCATTGAAGAGTCCCCTCTATTAAAGCTCTTTTTTTCCTTTTTACCAAGTTCTAAACGAGATATATGTTGAACTTCTTGAGCATTCGACAGGAACGCTCCGAACAATAAAATGATGCTTAATATATATTTCATTACATTTTCCTCCTTCTATTAGGACAATAAAAAAAGGAAATAGTTTAACTATTTCCTTGCATATACTTAACAATCAATTTTGCAGTTTTTTCGGATGCACCTGGACTGCCCATTTTTTCCATTAAAACATCATAATTTTCTAAAACACTAGCCCTATGTTTTGGGTCAGAAATTAATCTTCCCAATTCATCTGCTATATTCCCCGTAGTGCATTCACCTTGGATAAGTTCAATGACAGAAAGGTAGTCATTAATTAAGTTTACTAAGGATATGAATTTAACCTTTACTAATTTCCTAGCAAGCATTACTGTAATTGGATTTGCCTTATAAACAACTACCTGAGGAATTCTTAATAGAGCTGTTTCAAGAGTGGCAGTCCCACTAGTTACAGCTGCAGCTTCAGCATTTCTTAATAAGTCATAAGTTTGGTCAAAAACAACTTTAATGTCATAGTCTCCAATATATCTTTGATATAGACTTATATCAAAATTTGGGGCTCCGGCAATAACGAACTGATGTCTTGGAAACCTATCGTATAGTCCTACCATTTCTGGAAGTAAATGTTCAATTTCCATTTTACGGCTACCTGGTAGAAGAGCTATTATTGGACTTTCATCTAAACCATTCCTCTCTCTAAAATCAGGTTGAAATTTATAGGCAGATATTGCATCCAATAGGGGATTACCAACATAATCTACATGATAATGGAATTGCTTATAGAACTTTACTTCAAATGGAAGGATACAGAACATATGATCAACCAATTTCTTGATTTTATAAACTCTTTTCTGATTCCATGCCCAGATTTTTGGTGATATATAATAGTTTACTTTTATACCCAGTTTCTTAGCATATTCTGCAATTTTCATGTTAAATCCAGGAAAATCAATAAGTATCACCGTGTCAGGTTGAACACTTAATATATCTGCTTTTACTTTTTTAAGGTTTTTGGCTATACTTTTTAGATTCATTAGAACTTCAACAAACCCCATAAATGCCATCTCTGAGGTATGAATCAATACTGGCGTACCTGCAGCTTCTTGCATTTGGTCTCCACCTACAATATGAAATTCAGCATCAGGATCTTCTTTTTTAAGAGCTTTAATTAAGTTTGCTCCATGTAAATCTCCAGATGTTTCTCCTGCTATAATATAATATTTCATTGCTCTAATTAAGCTTTAAATATAATGATTCTTATATGCATGATGCAATTTTATGCCAAAATGCATATAAAAAAAGGTGACCTTTTCTGATCACCCTTCTTATTATTTTGCTTTTTATATTCCTAGCTCCACTTGAAACATGGCTCCCCAGGAACTCTTATCATT
>JBEBTR010000004.1:0-58827 GCA_040393725.1 Sphingobacterium endophyticum
TGACTTAAATTCTCACTCATAGCAACAAAGTGCAAAAGTAATGAAATTTATAGAGAACATAAGTTGGAAGGTAAACTAAAATCAGCAGAAACCCTAATCCCGGTCTTTCGAAAGTCTTCGGAAAGCTAATGGATTTTCTGTTAATACCTCTTGTTCTCTACGTCTATTAACTATATGTACGGCTTCGAAAATAGCTTCTAAAAATGATGCATGTGAAGCTAGGTTTTTCCCTGCAATATCATATCCGGTACCGTGGTCAGGAGAAGTTCGAACAACAGGCAAACCAGCGGTAAAATTAATCCCGTTTCTGTTTGCAATATGTTTAAATGGAATCAGTCCTTGGTCGTGATACATTGCAAGTACGGCATCAAATTTCGTATAGGCATCTGCTGCAAAAAATCCATCTGCGGGGTAAGGACCAAAGCAGAAAATATCTTCAGCATTTGCTTTCTCAATTGCAGGCTTAATAATATCCCGATCTTCTGTACCAATCAAACCATCATCACCTGCATGTGGATTAAGTCCTAGAACTGCAATTTTAGGTTTTTGAATCCAAAAATCTTTCTTAAGGCTATCATTCATCATTCTCAATTTATGAAGAATACCTTCTTCAGAAATTGAGTTTGCAACATCTTTCACAGGAATGTGACCAGTAACCACTCCAACTCTTAATCCATCACTAACCATAAACATAAGAACATCCTTCGCATCAAATGCATTTTGGAGGTATTCTGTATGTCCAGGAAAATTGAATCCTTCTTGTTGGATATTATGTTTGTTAATTGGTGCAGTTACTAATGCATCAATTAAACCTGCTTTTAAATCTTCTGTTGCTTTTTGAAGCGAAAGAAGTGCATATTTTCCTCCAATTTCATTTTGTTCACCAAGCGATAATTTGACATCCTCTTGCCAACAATTGATCATATTTGGTCTTTTAGGGTTTGCCTGATCCGCAGAATTTACAACATTGAAACTGAAATCATTGACTCCAATAGCTTTACGATGAAAAGAAGCAACTTTAGTATTGCCATAAACTATGGGTGTGAAAAAATCAAGTACTCGATTGTCCATTAGAGATTTGATAATAACCTCTAAACCAATCCCATTGATATCACCTACTGAAATGCCAATTTTTAATTTTTCACTCATCGTCCGTGCTTTTTGATATAGTCAAAAATAGCAAAAAAACGCAAACATTATCTTGGAATTGCTATTTAGCTATAATTATAGGGGATTAAATAGGATTCCTTCAATACTAAAAACACTATCTTTGTGACAAATACATCCTATGGGTTCAGTACGCGCGAAAAAACATTTAGGTCAGCATTTTCTTAACGATAAAAATGCGGCACAAAGAATTGTAGAGGCTTTAACTCCTTCACTTGGATTCAAACAAGTTCTGGAGGTTGGCCCTGGAATGGGAGTTTTGTCTGACTTTTTATTACAGAATACTGATTACGAGACTTTTTTGATTGATGTGGATGAAGAGTCTATTGAATACCTAGGCGATAAATATCCGGATTTAGGGAATAGATTGATTCATGGGGACTTCCTGAACCTAGATTTCAACGCATATTTCGGTGATAAAATGGCTGTTATCGGAAATTTTCCTTATAACATTTCATCACAGATACTTTTTAAAGTATTAGAAGAACGAAATCGAGTAATTGAGATGGTTGGTATGTTTCAAAAAGAAGTTGCAGAAAGATGTGTTGCTAAACCAGGAAACAAAGAATACGGGATCTTGAGTGTTTTTTTACAGGCTTATTATGATGTGTCTTACCTTTTTACTGTAAAGGCCGGTGCATTCAACCCTCCGCCAAAAGTTCTTTCAGGTGTAATGAGAATGGTTAGAAATAATCGAGAAACATTAGATTGTGATGAAAAATTATTTTGGAGAGTTGTCAAGGCTGGATTTAACCAAAGAAGAAAAACATTGAGAAATGCATTATCAGCAGTTGTTCCGAAAGAGAGGATGAGTGACAACCCCTTATATGAATTGCGAGCGGAGCGATTATCTGTTCAAGATTTTGAAATATTAACTAACGAAATTTCAAAAAACCTCTAAAATGCAAATACAAAGTGAATTTACGATAATTGGAGGAGGCGTTGCTGGATTAACAGCCGCAATTGCACTTAAAAAAATTGGTCGTGATTTTCATTTGTTTGAACAAGTTAAAGAACTTAAGGGAATTGGTGCAGGTTTTGGATTGGCGGCCAATGCCATGCAAGCTCTAGAGTATATTGGTTTGAAAAATGAGATTGAAAACTTAGGTTATTATATTGATTCTTTTGCGATTCTTGATCAAAAAGGAAAAATATTAGTTAATCCGAATACTCATGTACTTTCAGAAAAATATGATCAAAAAAACTTTGCCATCCATAGAGCGGACTTACACCTATATCTCCTTTCAAAAATAGATCAAACTAAGCTTACTTTAGGTAAAAAGGCTTTTAAAGTCGATCAAAAAAAAGATTATGTGGATGTTCTATTTGAAGATGGAACTTCTCACAGAACTAAATTTTTAATAGTATCTGACGGGGTAAAATCACCTATACGTCAACAGTTGGTACCTGATTCAAAACCTAGATATTCGGGGTATACTTGCTGGAGGGCAACCATAGGTAACACAGACTTAAAACTGAAAAAAGGAACCGAGACATGGGGCAATAAGGGTAGATTTGGACTTACCCCACTAATAAATGATAGGATTTATTGGTATGCCTGTATTAATGGACCTCAAAATAACCCAATTTTCAAAAATTATAATATAAGTGATTTACAAAAACAATTTTCCACCTATCACCGTCCAATACAGGAAGTTTTATCCTACACAAATGATGATCAGCTAATTTGGAGTGACATCATTGATATTAAACCGTTAAAACATTTTTCTTATCACAATATTCTACTCATAGGAGATGCTGCTCACGCCTGTACTCCAAATATGGGGCAAGGTGCTTGTCAAGCCATGGAGGATGTAGCAGTCCTAATGAATGAGTTGATAAATCAAAAAGATGTTATTACTGCCTTTAAATCTTTTGAGAAAAGAAGAATTCCAAGGACAAAATATATTACAGATACATCAAAGTTTATTGGCGAAATAGCTCAATGGGACAATAGGGCATTTATTGCCATAAGAAATAAACTAATGAAAATTATGCCTACACGAATGAATCAAAGAGCACTGAATAAGCTATTTGAGCAGGACTTTATGAAATAAGATATGAACTTATTAATAGTCGACGACATCCATGAGATTTTACTTGAAAAATTAAAAAAAGCAAGTATTTCTTTTACTTACAAACCAGATGCTAACAGAGAAGAAGCAGAAAAACTTATTTTAAGTCACGAAGGTTTAATAATTAGATCGAAGTTTCAAGTAGACCAGAATTTTATCGATATCAATCCAAATTTAAGATTGATAGGAAGGGCTGGAGCAGGAATGGATAATATCGATGAAAATTATGCATCAAGCAAAGGAATTTATCTTATTCCAGCAAATGAGGGGAACAGGGATGCTGTTGGGGAACATATGATTGGAATGCTACTAAGTTTAATGAATAATTTAAACAAAGGAGACAAGGAGATAAGAAATGGCCTTTGGAAAAGAGAAGAAAATCGTGGTTACGAATTAAAGGGGAGAACTGTTGCTTTAATTGGATATGGCCATAACGGTCAAGCCATGGCAAAAAAATTGTCAGGTTTTGATGTGAAGGTCATTGCCTATGACAAATATAAAACTGGGTTCTCTGATCAATATGCTTCAGAAGTATCAATGGAAGAGATTGTTAAGCAGGCAGATATCTTAAGTTTTCATATTCCTTTAACTAGAGAGACTAAGGGAATGATAGATGACGAATATTTATTTCACTTTAGAAAACCTATTTTTTTCCTACTTGGAGCTCGAGGTGGAATAGTGAAAGTTCCGGCTGTTCTAAAAAAATTAGACGAAGGAAAAATAATTGCTGCTGCATTTGATGTTTTACCTGTAGAAAAATTTCCATTGTTAGCTGAACAGGATTGGTATTTAGATCTGGTTAGCCGAGAGAATGTTTTATTAAGTCCACATGTAGCCGGATGGACATTTGAAAGCTATTATAAGCTTTCCGAAGTTTTAGCTGACAAGATAATTTCATACCTTAACAAATAACCATACTAATAGCCATTGAATGATTAAAGCTAAATCTAAAAGGTAAACATGGTGATAATGTTTTCCTTTATTGAATATGATTAGTTTGAAAAGGAATAATATTAGCACTGTTGTCAATAATAATGCTATTTTAACATGATTAGGATTTGGAGATAAGGCAATTAATATGAGATGGAAAAAACCAATGGCATAGGAAAGTTTAATTGCTTGATCCTTACCTAATAAGGTAGGAACCGTCTTTAAGTTATACAAATTATCCTGTTCAAAATCCCTGATATCAAATGGCAGGGTGCATAATACTAGAAAGACAATTTTAACAATTCCGAGGTAGTTAGCCGAATACCAATCTATTGTCGCTCCATTTGCATACAATTCTACCACTGGCAATCCTACACTACTCAATGACCATACAATAGCAATATAAAAAACCTTGAGTCCTGGAACTTGCCGCATTCCCATCCATTTACCTTTTACTTTTATTATTGGTACAGCATAGGCCAAGCTGACTACTCCAATAATTCCCAAAAAGAAAAGTGTTAAATAATGGACATGAAAAAGTGACCAAACAGTTATAGCAACAGCTAGAAAACTTAATCCCCAAAATAAAGACATATTTTTGCTAACCCATCTCGTCCTTTGGAATGGAGATTTGCTAGGGTCTTTTGGCATAGATAGGTATAAGCTCAAATTATATAAGAGAAGTGTTGTCGCTCCCTCAATCCAAAGAATTTCATAGTCAACAGGATATTTCAGGATATAATAAGTCAAGGCACATTGTGCTACTGCTGCTAATGCAATTAGCAAGTTGGTATGAACCATGAAATAGTAAATCCTTTTAAATAATTCTGTCATATATCGCTAACATTTAGATTCAATATTTGTTCCTAGGACACAAAAATTAGCATTTCAGTCGAAAAAAAATTAAATTAGCTAAACAGGCTTTGTTTTTTCCGCTGTCAATAAGTAATTGACTGAATTAAATAATTTCCTGATGTAAAGATAATGTAGACCTATAATTTTTTTATAAAAAATGAATTTTCAACTTAAATCTTTTGATGAGTATCAAGAAGCTTACAAAAAGAGTGTAGAAGAACCCGAAGCGTTTTGGAGCGAAGTTGCGGACCATTTCTTTTGGAAAAGGAAATGGAACAATGTATTGAAGTGGAACTTCAAAGACCCAGAAATAAAATGGTTTGAAGGCGCAAAATTAAATATTACTGAAAACTGTTTAGACCGCCATATTTATAAATTAGGAGATCAACCTGCGATCATTTGGGAACCTAATGATCCAAATGAGGCTCACCGAATTCTAACTTACAAACAATTACTACAGAAAGTAGAACAATTTGCCAATGTATTAAAAAACAATAATGTTCGCAAAGGCGACCGCGTTTGTATTTATTTACCGATGGTCCCAGAATTGGTAATTGCAGTATTAGCTTGTGCAAGAATAGGTGCGATTCACAATGTTGTATTTGGCGGATTTTCAGCTAGATCTATTGCAGACCGCATAAATGATGCAGAATGTAAATTAGTTATCACTGCAGATGGCGGATTCAGAGGTCAGAAAGTCTTGGAACTTAAATCAATTGTGGATGATGCTTTAATGCAATGTGAAACTGTTGAAAAAGTAATTGTACTTACCCGTTCACGCACTCCTGTTTCGATGATCAAAGGTCGCGATGTTTGGTGGGAAGATGAAATTAAGAAAGTGGAAACGCAAGGTAACCCTGCATGTCCTGCAGAGGAAATGGATGCTGAAGATACTTTATTTATTTTATATACTTCCGGCTCAACTGGAAAACCTAAAGGGGTAGTTCATACCACCGCTGGTTATATGGTATATACTGGCTATACATTTGCCAATACTTTCCAATACAAACCTGGAGAAGTTTATTTTTGTACAGCTGATATCGGATGGATTACAGGTCATAGTTATATTATCTATGGACCATTATCACAAGGAGCAACTTCTTTAATGTTTGAAGGAATTCCAACATATCCGGATGCAGGACGTTTTTGGGATATTGTTGATAAATACAATGTTAACATTCTTTACACAGCACCTACTGCGATCCGTTCACTAATGGCGTTTGGAGATGACTTCCTTGAAGGGAAGAACCTTTCCTCTTTACGTGTTTTAGGAACTGTTGGTGAACCCATCAATGAAGAAGCTTGGAATTGGTATCACGACAAAATCGGTCGGGGTCAATGTCCAATTGTTGATACTTGGTGGCAGACCGAAAATGGTGGTCATTTAATTACACCTATTGCTGGTATAACTCCAGAAGTTCCGGGATATGCAATGCTCCCACTACCTGGAGTTCACCCTTGTTTAATGGATGAAAATGGGGAAGAAATCCAAGGAAATGATGTATCAGGAAATCTATGTATTAAATTCCCTTGGCCAGGAATGCTACGTACCACTTGGGGTGACCATGAGCGTTGTAGACAGACTTACTTCTCAACCTATGAAAATATGTATTTCACAGGTGATGGTTGCTACAGAAGTCCAGAAGGATATTACAGGATTACCGGACGTGTAGATGATGTATTGAACGTTTCTGGACACCGAATTGGAACTGCAGAAGTGGAAAATGCAATTAATATGCATTCCGACGTTGTTGAATCAGCTATTGTAGGTTATCCTCATCCAGTTAAAGGTCAAGGTATATATGCTTACGTGATTGCTAATCATCACATAGACGCAGAAAAAACAAGACAGGATATCTTACAAACTGTAACCCGTATTATTGGGGCAATTGCAAAGCCAGATATTATTCAGTTTGTTTCTGATTTACCTAAAACAAGATCTGGAAAGATCATGAGAAGAATACTTCGAAAAATTGCTGAAGGTGAATTGAGCAATTTGGGTGACACTTCGACTTTACAAGATCCAACTGTCGTAGAATCTATCATTGAAGGTTCAAAAGAGCTTAAAGGATAAAAAGTAGATTTTCTAATTAATATTAAGAGGTCGAATAAATATTATTCGACCTCCCTTTTTACAGTTAATCCAAACTGAATTCAAATTCTTGATTTTTCTCTCTTTTATAAGCTAGACTTTGTGTTGCTGGTGATATAGCAAATAATGGAGAGAATGTTTTAACTTTTACAGTCTTACCGTCAGGCATAAACTCTAAATATCTTAACCAGCCATCTCCACCATTTCCAAACCATCCGCCTCCCATGGCTTGAGCATTAAATGTCATTTGAGTAACCGTTTTTCCTGCTGCATTCTTATCTTGTCTGAAACCTAAGTGACCATCAAACTTATCAGGTTCTCCAATATGACCTGAAAAAACCATTCGAATGTTTTTTGATGGTTTAACTAATTTTTCAAATACTGCCGCGCCGTAATTGGCATCTTGGATCTTGTAGCCTTCTGTTTTAATATGGTTGCTATTTTTATCCAAATATGTATGTGTTAGCAGGATTACATCGTGATTTTCATATTTAGATTGGTCTAAAGTTTTCTTTGCCCAATCAATAACTTCATTTCTCGGGGCAAACTCCAAGACTAAAACTAATAAGTTTTTTGAGTGTGGTGTTCTGAATTCATATAGCGCATTTACTGTAGAGGAATTACCATTTAATGAAGGACCGACTTCTCGTAAAGCTTTTGCATTTAATCCATTTTGTTCTGGAGAGAAATATTTATCATATTGTGTTGAGCGATATTCCGCACTGACATGACCATAATCATGATTCCCTGTCCCTAAAACATAAGGAACCTTATTATCTAATTTTCTGAACGCCTCGCTTGTATTAGTCCATTGTTGCTTACTGTTTTGATTGGATGCCGCTCCATTTGGATTTAATAAGTCGTTTTGCTCTACGAGATCACCTGTACAGAGTACAAATTGAGTGTTTAAAGAGTCAACATTTTCTCGTATCCAAGAAGTCATTAAGTTCAGAATCCCAACATTTCTATCGTATTTAACGTAGGTTTGAGGGTCGGGAATTAGAACTAAGGTCCAAGAATTTTTATCTGACAATTTTGGCTTTACGTATCCTTGTTGACTGAATGATTTTGGAGAAATACAAAGTAATCCAATAATGATGATAAGAAATTGAATAGGTTTAGATGTCATAATGATTAATTTGTTGATTATTTAAATCTAAGAAGAAAAGGGAATTTAATCTATTTTTTTTCAGGCTTAATCTTAAAAATATCAAAGAAAAATGCCTCTTTTTTATTATTTTTAACGCAATCCCTTAATTATATATGTAAGCGCCCATGTTATTTACCATACTTTTAGGCTTGATTTCTTCGATTTTGCTTATACCATTTGGCAAACGTTTTAAATCATCTTGGAGTATTTTATTACCATTTGTACCCACCGTTTTATTTATTTATTACCTTGGATATATTCCTAAGGTGGCTTCAGGGCTGGCTTATTTTCAAGAAATAAATTGGGTGCCTTCATTAGGCGTAAATTTTAATCTGAAATTAGATGGTTTATCCTTACTTTTTTGTCTATTAATTACTGGTATTGGAACTGGAATTTTCTTTTATGCACGGACATATCTGAAAGGACATCCATATTATGATCGATTTTTTGGCTATCTATATTTATTTATGTCTGCCATGCTCGGTTTGGTGCTTTCCGATAACATTTTTTTACTTTTTATATTCTGGGAATTAACAAGTATTAGCTCATTTTTTCTCATTGGGTTCAATAATGATCAAGAAGCATCTAGAAAGAGTGCCATGACAGCTTTAACTATAACTGGCATGGGTGGTTTCTTCCTTCTAGCAGGCCTAGTATTGATAGGTAATGTTGCTGGTACATATAAAATTTCAGAATTAATAGAATACAGAGATGTCATCTTAAATCATCCACAGTATCCCCTGATATTAGGATTAATATTCTTAGGAGCATTTACCAAATCCGCCCAATTCCCTTTTCATTTCTGGTTGCCTGGTGCGATGAAGGCCCCAACCCCTGTTTCAGCCTATCTTCATTCCGCGACAATGGTTAAAGCAGGCATCTACCTCTTGGCAAGATTCTTCCCTGTCCTAAGCGGAACAGACTTATGGACTTATACATTGATGGGTATTGGGGGATTTACAATGTTATATTCAGCAATACATTCTTTATTTCGAATTGACCTGAAGTCTATTCTGGCTTATACAACCATCTCTGCATTAGGTATGTTAGTGTTTTTATTGGGTATAGGCACTAAAGAAGCTGTTATTGCAGCAAGCGTTTTTATTTTGGTTCATGCGCTATATAAAGCGACTCTGTTTTTAGTCACAGGTATTATCGATCATGAAACTGGAACAAGAGATATTACCAAATTATCAGGATTAAAAAAGGTTTTGGGTCCAGTTGCCCTGGCAGCAGGATTAGCGGCTCTAAGCAGCGCTGGCCTTCCCTCTACTTTTGGCTTTATTGGTAAGGACTTAATTTATGAAGCTACTCTACATGTGAAAAGCCATTGGATATTAATTTTGACTGTTATTGCTGTTGCAACCAACATATGTTTAGTTGCAGCAGGCTTTATGGCCGGATTCAAACCATTTATTGGCTCATTACCTCAAGAATTTGAAAAACTACACTTACCATATAAATCGATGTGGATACCTCCTCTGATATTGGGTGGGTTAGGCTTAATTTTCGGACTATTTCCAGGGTTTATAGGCAATTTCTTAAGCTACCAAACAGCAAACAGCATCTATGCAGGTGATACTGAAATGCATTTAGCAATCTGGCATGGATTCAATACTGTATTAATCCTGAGCCTTGTAACCTTAGCTGCAGGAACACTTTTATATTTTGTTAATAAACCATCTACAGAGAAAGGTGGATTTATTGAAAAATTCGAAAAGATATCACCGCAGCAGATTTTTACAGGCTATGCAAATGATATTGTAAAATTTTCAGAAAGGTTTACAAATTTTTTTCATAATGGCTATTTAAGATCCTATCATATGAAGATTATTCTGTTCGCAGAAGGATTATTGATATACAAATTATGGCAAAGTGGACCTATAAAGATTGACTTTGAAAATTTAACTCCTTTAACTATCTATGAAGTGGCTGTCGTCATCATCTTATTAGGGGCATTGCTCATTGTAGTTTCAACCCCATCTAGGCTGACTTCTGTAGTTGCAATGAGTGTAATTGGCTATTGTATCTGTTTAATGTATGTTTTTTACAGTGCTCCCGATTTAGCCATGACTCAATTTACCATAGACACATTGAGTACAGTTTTATTCGTATTAGTATTATATAAATTACCAAGTTTCTTAAACTTAGCATCTGCACGTGAGAGGTATCGCGATAGTATCGTAGCTTTAGGATTTGGTGCAATTCTTTCTATCATAGCACTTAAAGTTCTTTATGAACCAATTAAAACAGAAACAAGCGATTTCTATGGTGAAAACGCATACATATTAGCTAAAGGAAAAAATGTAGTTAACCTAATTTTAGCAGATTTTCGAGGGATTGACACCATGTTTGAGACTGTTGTATTAGGAATAGCTGCACTAGGAGTATATAGTTTATTAAAATTGAGATTAAAATCATCGGAAAAGGAATAAGGTATGCGAAGTATTATTTTACAGACAGCGACAAGGTATCTATTACCTATCCTACTTTTATTTTCATTCTTCCTATTGCTTAGGGGGCATTATTATCCTGGAGGAGGATTCGTTGGGGGATTAGTTGCATCTATCGCCTTCGTTCTCCATAGTTTTGCAAATGGAACTGAAGCCACTATGAAGATTTTGAAAAGAAAGCCATTATCATTAATCCCTGTTGGCTTGGGAATATCAGCAGTAAGTGTAGTTCTACCAACATTTTTTGGTCTCCCACCAATGACTGGATTATGGTGGGAAGAAAAAGTACCTGTAATTGGAATGATTGGTTCTGCCTTATTTTTTGATTTAGGAGTCTATCTAGTTGTTATCGGGGTTGTTTTAACCATATTGTTCACCATCTCCTTAACAAAAGATTAATCCATGGAACTATTATTAGTACTTGTTTTAGGCTTACTATATGCTGCTGGAGTTTATCTGATCCTCCGTAGAAGTATGGTTAAGCTTTTACTTGGAATAATGTTATTAGGTAATGGAACCAATATCCTTATCTTCTTATTGGGATCAATTACAAAGGGAAAACCTCCAGTTATAGATTCCAACCATAATGTTTTTCAAGATATTTATGCAGATCCTATTCCTCAGGCATTAATCCTAACTGCTATTGTAATCAGTTTTGCATTGACGGCCTTTGCAATCGTATTGTTGAAGCGAGTATATGCTTTAGTAGATAGCGATGATTTGGACGATTTAAACACACCGGAGGAAGAAGATATATGATTGACAATCACATTTTAGCCCCTGTTTTCATCCATCTATTTACTGCTATTATTCAATTAATAGCATGGAGAAAAACGGTTTCTCAAAGATTCCTAAGTGTGGGTGGAACATTTATTGGATTATTAATTGCCATTCGATTATTTGCGAAAGTCTACACAGAAGGATCCTTACATATGAATGCCTCCAATTGGGAAGCCCCTTTTGGAATTGTATTTGTGGCCGATCTACTCAGTTCAACCATGGTTCTCTTAACCTCAATTGCAGGTTTTGCAGTTTCTATCTTTTCATCGGTAGGATTGAGCAGACAACGGATGCTATATGGATATTTTCCAATTTTCCATTTCCTGCTGATGGGATTAAATGGCGCCTTTCTAACAGGTGATATCTTTAATCTTTATGTATGGTTTGAAGTTGTTATTATATCTTCATTTGTACTAATGACGCTTGGGGGAAGAAAAGCTCAATTAGAAGGAGCTGTGAAGTATATGGCGATGAATATTTTAGCCTCTACATTCTTTTTAACAGGAATTGGAATTCTTTACGGGATTACAGGATCGCTAAACATGGCGGATTTAGCAATAAAAATTAGGGATTTCGACAATAAAGCTTTAGTGGGTATTACCTCTATATTCTTTATTCTGGGTTTTGGAATTAAATCAGCAGTCTTTCCCCTTTATTATTGGCTACCATCTTCATATCATACTCCCCCTTCAGCTGTTGCCGCAACCTTTGGAGGACTATTGACAAAATTAGGAATATATGCTATCCTAAGGGTTTTTAGTCTAATTTTTATACCAGATGATTTTACAAGAACCCTATTTATGGTTCTTGCTGTATTAACGGTTATAACCGGAGCTTTTGGGGCTTTAATAAAGACAAACATCCGTAGAATGTTTTCATATCTTATCGTCTGCCATATAGGTTTTATGCTTGGAGGTATCGCTATGTTTACCAAATTAGCATTAATGGGTACTGTTTTCTATTTAATCCATGATATCATGGTAAAAACGAATATGTTCTTGATTGCAGGCTTTATTCGAATGGTTAGAGGTACTATGGATATGCAGAAATTAGGCGGGTTATATAAGAACTATCCATTAATATCCTTAATAATTGCTTTGGTATTATTTTCCTTGGTAGGTATTCCTCCCCTGTCTGGGTTTTGGCCTAAAATCTATTTATTTCAGGAAGCATTTGTAGATAGGCAGTATTTCTTTATTGCAGCTTTAATAATTGGAAGTTTGGCAACGATGTATGTCATTGCAAAAATGTGGGCTGATGTTTTTTGGAAGGATGTTCCTGAAGGTGTACCGATCGAGGATAAATATAAAGACCTTCCTTTATTTAAGAAGTTATTATTAGTTGTACCTATTTTATTACTTTGTTCTGTTACTTTGTATATTGGATTCAATGCGGAAAATATTATTATAGTTGTTGATAGGATTACAAACGAATTGTTGGACACTAGCCCTTACATCCGCAACGTTTTGGGCGATAAAGCTTTTGAACAATGATTAAGTTTTTTTTAATGAATCTTCTGCTGTCCTTTATATGGGTGGCATTAACAGGCTCCTTGTTCTATTCCAATTTTATTTTCGGATATCTATTAGGATTCGGAGTACTGTGGATAATGAATAGAAATGAGTCTGATCAACGTTATTTTTATAGAGTTCCAAAGATTATCAGCTTTTTCTTCTTTTTTTTATACGAACTTATCAAAGCTAATGTGCAGGTTGCTTATGATGTAATCACCCCTAAGTATTTTTTTAAACCCGGAATCGTCCGATATCCTGTCAACACTACAACAGATTTTGAAATCAATATTTTGGCAACTTTTATTTCACTGACACCAGGAACTCTAATCATCGATATCAGTGATGACAAGAAAGCGATTTATATTCATGTCATGTATTTAAAGGATAAGGATCAATTTATAAAGACACTTAAAACAGGGGTTGAACGTAAATTATTAGAGATATTAAGATGAGTTTAGAAACCTATTTTGATTTTGTAATTCTGCCTATATTAACTATCTCAGTTTTATTGGTGTTTATCCGATTGTTCAAAGGACCATCTGTCGTCGATAGAGTTATGGCGCTCGACTTAATCATTACCATTGGTATTGGTATTATTACCGTGTATAGTATTCGTCAAGAACAAGAAGTATTATTGGATGTTGCTATAATCCTAGCTCTAATAGCATTTTTAGGGACAATTGCATTTTCTTATTACATAGAAAAACAGAAAGATGATTAATATAATTTTAGCAATTTTGAGCACAGTGGGTGCCCTTTCTATTCTCTTTGCATCAATAGGTGTTTTGAGGATGCCTGATTTTTATTTAAGGTTATCTGTAACTGTGAAGGCTTCAACCTTAGGCGTAGGCTTATTATTAATCTGTGCCGCAATTATGTTTCCTGACGATGTTTCAGTTACAACAAAATCCATCGCTATTATTTTTTTCCTGCTATTAACTGCCCCAATTGCAGCTCATATGATAGGTAAGGCAGCATATTTCATAGGAATACCTCTTTGGAAAGGTACAATTATAGACGAGCTTAAAGGAATGTACAATAAAGAAACACATTGCCTAGAAAGCGATCCTAAGAAAGCAGACAAAACTGCTGAAGATAATATTGCCCATACTGATGACGCAACGGATTAATTAAAACAAAATACAAACAGGCTTTGAAACTTTGATCCTTTTCCCAGTATCTGTTAGTAATCCTGTTTTCTTATTTCTATTAAATATCACGATTTCATCAGTCAGCTGATTTCCAACCAGAACAAAACGTTCGTCAGGACTAAAGTTTAGATTACGAGGCCCCTTACCTTTCGTATTACTTACTTGTAATTTCTTCAACTTACCATCTTTAGTAACTGCAAAAACAGTAATCGTGTTGGCATCAACCCTATCTGTTGAATATAGAAATTTGCCATCTGATGAGAGCTTCAAATCTGCCGCACCACTTTTACCTTTAAAATCAGTATCTCTCATCGAAATGGTTTGAATCGAATTCCAATCATCTCCTTCTTTTTTGAAAACCTCAATATCACCCGTTAATTCTTTTAGGGAATATAACACATTACCCTTTTTGTTAAAAGCAATATGTCTTGGTCCTCCTCCAAGGCTACCTTTTAAAGTTGTAATTTCTTTAAACTTCAATTTGCCAGATAAATCTTTTACAACATCCAAAACATAGATTTTATCTGCACCCAAATCGGATACATACAACAACTTGTCAGGACCTATAAAGGTCGAATGTATATGTGAGGCTTGTTGTCTATTCTTATCAACACTTTTATCCTGATAAAACTTAACATCTTCCATTGATAGGATTTCACCGTTTTCAGCCAGCGCATATAAATTCAATGCGCCACCAAGGTAGTTTGATACTACAGCAAATTTACCATCATCGTCAATAACCACATGACAAGGGGCAGATCCATCTGTGCCCAATTTATTAATAAACTCCAATCCATGGCTTGTAATGCCATATGATGAAATGGATTGATTGCCATCAGTCAATTCGTTAACAGCTAATAAAAACTTATCTTTTTTTGCTAAAAAAGATGGGCTTGGAGTGACAGTCTCTTTTTTTAAAATGGCGTCAGCAGTTTTTGTGTTAAACTCAAATTCATATATACCTTTACTACCATTTTCAGATGTATATGTTCCTACATAAAGTGGTATTTTATTAGTTTGAGCTACTAAAAATGTGACATTCATGGAAAGAATCAGAATAAAAATATTGCGTGCGATCATCTGTTAAATATGGTTAAATAGCGTTAAGTTTACAGCTGTTTAAGTATTTTAGCCCGAATTACTTAGTTTAAGCTAGTTATTAATTCAATTATTACTATATAAAAGTAGAAAAAAGGCATAATATTTAATAATTTTGCCATAGGACTTTAGAATCAGAGTGACGATAGACAGCATGAAAAACTTTTCAAGTTTACTTATTATAATCTTTTTAGCTTGCACATTCCAAGCTAAATCTCAAGAAAAATTAATTGATCGAGTTGTAGCAACTGTAGGTTCAGGAATTATCCTGCAATCAGACGTTGATATGCAGTATTCCCAATATCTAGCCAACGGTGGAACACCAAAGGATGACTTTAAATGCACCGCATTACAGCAACTCATTATGACTAAATTGCTTTCTCAACAAGCAGCATTAGACTCTATTGAGGTTTCAGAATCTGAAATTGATGACCAACTTAACGCTCGTATGCGCGAAATGACACGCCGAGCTGGTGGGAAAGAAAGGTTAGAAGGATTCTTGAAACGTTCATTGTTACAATACAAGGAGGAAATGAGACCTGTCTTGTCTGAACAAATGAAAGCCGAAAAATTCCAAAACACCATTATTAGTAAAGTAACAGTAACTCCCCAAGAAGTAAAAAAATATTTCGAAGGATTGAACCAAGATAGTTTACCTGCATTCAATACTGAAGTTGAAATTGGTGAAATTGTGGTCTATCCAGAATTAACAAAAGAAGAAAAGAATGTCTTTAGAACGAAAGCCGAAGGATTCCGTCAACAAGTTGTGGATGGTACTGACTTTGGAACAGTTGCCCGTTTTTATTCTGAAGACCCTGGATCAGCAAATCAAGGTGGAGAATACGATTTTGCTCCAAGGGAAAACTATGTAAAAGAATTCTCTGCTATGGCATTTAAATTAAAGCCTGGGGAGTTATCTCCCGTTTTCGAAACGGAATATGGATTTCACTTTTTGCAAGTATTAGAGCGTCGTGGTGAAGAAGTAAAGGTTAGACACGTATTAGTAACTACAAAACCTACACAAGCCAGCTTAGACCGCGTTAAAGGAAAGATTGACTCTATCTATGATAAAGTCCAATCTGGTAAATTACCGTTTAGTACAGCCGCTACACTGCTTTCAGACAACAAAGAGACTAAGTTTAATGGAGGTATGGTCATCAATCCGCAATCTTCTTCGAGATCAACATTAATTCCTGTTGATTTATTAGAAAAAGAAGTTTTTATCGCTATTGATACGCTGGAAGCTGGACAGATTTCTAAACCATATCAATTTCAAGACCCTAGATCAGGAAAGTCTGGTTATAAATTTACTTATTTAAAAACCCGAATCCCTCCACATAAAGCAAGTCTAGAACAAGACTTCGCAAAAATTCAAGAAGCAGCTCAAGAGGATAAAACCAGAAGGAGCTTAAGTGAGTGGTTCGAGAAAAAGACCAAGAATACATTTGTACACATAAATAGCGAATTTGCTACCTGTGATGAGTTACAGATGTGGATTACAAATGATTCAAATAATTTAGCATCCTCAAAAGAGGACTAAAATCTCATAATAAAAGAAAACCCCGCTTAGAAATTCTAGGCGGGGTTTTCTTATATAAATTTTTATCCTGATTATCTTTCGAACATCATTTCTAAAATTACCTTCCACTGAAAATCATTCGATAATTGCCAGATTCTAATATAACTAAACTTAACAACTTTATCTTTTAGACCTACAGTTGCTGTTCCAGAAGTATAGGCAAATTCACCACTGTATGCTCTACCAACATCATTTGGATCAGTATCTATTTCTAGACGCTCTTTTTTAATAAAAGCAAGAACATTATCACGACCTTCAATTTCATTTTGCCAAGGAAAATAAAAGCGAGCATCATCCGCTAGAAACTCACTGTACCCGGTTTTGGTATCAGCTTTTAATATTGTTGAAAATAATTCATCAGTCTGCATAACAACTTCTTCCCGTTGTTCTAACCTTTTAACAGAACGATGTTTTAGATAATTCTTTTCATCTGGTTCATAATACTCTAATGGGTTAGCCTTCTTCTTACCATAATTCTCCACTTCAGCACGCAAATGAGCTCTCCAATTACCTTTTCGATCTCTATGCCAAACCGTTAAATATTGACCAAATCGTTTAATGGATCCCATTTTCTGAAATTCCATTGGCCCAGAGGTTACTCCCCAATCTAAACTCCTAGATACAAGGACAAAGTTCGGATTCCATGAAAGGCGATCCGGAAGATTAGGCCGGTTATCTAAATAATTTGCTGCGTTAACAGGTGAAGGAACTAAAAATGTAGTTTCCTTATCGATGATATATTTTAATCCAGTATAAGGACTTTCATTTTTAGAAAGGTTAGCAGCTGTTCTATCAACCGAAAGAAGCCCACCTACCTTTTCAGGAAGTTGGGCAAAACTCGAAAAAGAAATTAGCGTTGCGGCTAATAGAGTTATGCCTTTATTATAAATCATTTTTGTAATTTTTACCTTACTACTCAAATCTTATTCCAAAGTGTACCATCCCTATTATCTTTAAGTTGTATACCTACGGAATTTAATTGTTCTCGGATTCGGTCTGAGGTTACAAAGTCTTTATTTTTCTTTGCCTCATTACGGAGATTAATGATAATCTGCATTAATTCATCCAAATTATCAGCATCCCCTATTTGGTCATCCTTGAGGCCAAGTACATCGAAAACAAATGCTTGTAAATATGATTTCATATCTTCTAAATCCTTAGAAGATATGGTTAATTTACCATCATAAATCGAATTGATTATTCGCACAGCTTCAAACAATTCAGCAATCAAAACCGGACTATTGAAATCATCATCCATAGCAGCATAGCTCCTTCTTTTGATTTCTGCCAAATCTCCGAAGTTTGATTTTGAAGAAGGTACAATCTTGTCAAGCAGACCTATTGCTGCCATTAATCTTTTATATCCTTTATCAGCCGCTTCTAAAGCATCATTAGAAAAATCTAATGTGCTTCTATAGTGGGCTTGAAGCATAAAGAACCTTACAGACATAGGAGAATAGCCTCTGTTCAATAATGGATGATTTCCAGTAAAAAGCTCTCCTGGAAGAAAACCATTTCCCGCAGATTTGGACATCCTCGTTCCATTGACTGTAAGCATATTGGTATGCATCCAGTATTTTGCCGGACTAGTATGATTACAAGCTTCTGACTGTGCAATCTCATTGGTATGGTGAGTTGCAGCTAAATCCATTCCCCCACCATGGATATCGAATTGGTCGCCTAAATATTTTCTACTCATAGCCGAACATTCAATATGCCAGCCTGGAAAACCAACTCCCCATGGAGAAGGCCAACGCATGATATGCTCCGGTTTAGCTTTAATCCATAAGGCAAAATCCAGTCGTCCCCTTTTCTCATCTTGCCCTCCTAGCTCACGTGTATTGTTTAAAAGGTCTTCTAAATTTCTATTGGTAAGAATCGTATAGTTATATTCCTTGACGTATTTCTCCACATCAAAATAAACCGTTCCATTAACTTCATATGCGAAACCATTCTTTATGATTTCTTGGATCATCTCAATTTGTTCAGAGATATGTCCAGTAGCTGTGGGTTCTATACTTGGAGGAATCGTATTAAATAAACGCAGTACATCATGAAATCCTATGGTATATTTTTGTACAATTTCCATAGGTTCCAATTTTTCTAATTTTGCCTTTTTTGCAAATTTATCATCTCCCTCATCATTATCTCCTTCAAGGTGACCTGCATCAGTAATATTACGAACATACCGAACTTTATACCCCAAATGCAGTAAATACCTAAAAATCAAATCAAATGAAACAAATGTTCTACAATTGCCAAGGTGAACATCACTATAAACCGTTGGTCCGCAGACATACATACCGACTAAATTCGGATGAAGAGGTACAAACTTTTCTTTTTTACGAGTAAGTGTATTATATAATACTAAATTATGCTCCATACGATTGCAGAAACTAATTATTTTTGTCTAAAAAATACTTGAATTGGAACACCAGAAAAATCAAAATTCTCACGTAATTTATTTTCAATAAATCTCTTATATGGATCTTTGATATATTGTGGAAGATTACAAAAGAATGCAAACATTGGCGATCTTCCAGGTAATTGAGTTACATATTTAATCTTGATGTATTTACCTTTTGTTGCTGGCGGTGGATAATTTTCAATAATTTCCAACATAACATCATTAAGTTTCGACGTTGGAATTTTCTTGGTTTTGTTACTATAAACTTCCATTGCAGTTTCAATGGCCTTGAAAATACGTTGCTTTTCAGTTACCGAGGTAAAAATGATAGGAACGTCAGTAAATGGAGCAATTTTATTTTTTATTGCTTGTTCAAATTCTTTCGCAGTCTTATGGTCCTTTTCTACTGTATCCCATTTGTTGACTAAAATCACAATTCCTTTTTTGTTCTTTTCAGCTAGGTGAAATATATTAATGTCTTGAGCCTCTATTCCATCTTTAGCATCAATCATTAATATAACAACATCAGAATCTTCTAATGCCTTGATTGTACGCATAACTGAATAAAATTCAATATCTTCATTTACCCTTGACTTTCTACGCAATCCTGCAGTATCAACCAATAGGAACTCATGGCCAAATTGATTATAATGAATACGGATTGAATCTCTTGTGGTCCCAGCAATGGGCGTTACAATATTTCTTTCTTTACCAAGAAGAGCATTTGTAAGGGAAGATTTCCCAACATTAGGTCGACCTACAATCGTGAATTTAGGAAGTTCAGACTCTTCTTCCTCTTCCATTTCAAAGGTGGATACAACAGCATCTAAAAGTTCTCCCGTTCCTGATCCGGTCATTGACGAAATATTATAAACCTCTCCTAATCCGAATGAATAAAATTCAGCAGAGTCATGCTGTTGTTTCGCACTGTCAACTTTATTCGCAACCACATAAACTGGTTTCTTACTTCTTCTTAAAAAATTGGCAATTTCATCATCTAAATCTGTAATTCCTGTCGTTGCATCAACAACAAATAAAATTGCAGATGCCTCTTCAATGGCAATTAAAACTTGGTCGCGGATTGCTGCTTCAAAAACATCATCTGACCCATGCACAAATCCACCAGTGTCTATTACGGTGAATTTCTTTCCAATCCATTCTGCTTGACCATAATGTCTATCACGAGTAACACCACTAAAGTCATCAACAATAGCTTTTCTACTCTCTGTCAAACGGTTATATAAAGTGGATTTACCAACATTTGGTCTTCCAACAATTGCTACGATATTTGCCATATTTCTTTTTGTTCGTTACCTCACGGCAACGTTTTCAAGTTTCTTGTAAAGGTACAAAGTTACGGATAAATCGTACATCTTGGGCGAGAAATGATAAATTGAATACGATAAACCAAAAATAAAATAGGCCAGCCCTTATAAGGTTGGCCTAAAATTAGTTTTGAAAATTAACAGTTAGAAATTTTATTTAGAATCTAAATCAATTAACAAAAACATTAATCGAATTAAATTATAATATTCATAAAGACTTATGACTTCGTCTAATAATTGTGAAAGATAGAAAATATATTCCTAAAACTTAAATAATTCCCGCCTGAATTTTTAACCAATTATGAATCTATTATAATATGATTAATTAAATTATTAAATATTATTGACAATAAAGAAAATCATATAACTTGCAAACATAAAATACCTGCGATATCAAACATTTAAAGAAATAAAATCACAGAAGCGAGAAAATTTGCACTGTAAAAATTTTCTCGCTAAAATATCTTATATATCTATAATATTTTTTAATAAGACAAATTTAGTTGGGGTAGAGCGTTATTCTTAAATGACCAAAGAAGAAATCTTAGATTGCTCCTCTAAAAATTAAATTTTGATTTTGGTTTTGAGATAGGGATAAATAAATACAGCAGTCAAAATGATGATTGCTCCAAAATAGAACCCAGTGCTCATTGCTTCTTTTTGCCCAAATATTAGTAAAGCCAAAATAATTCCATAAACAGGCTCCATATTGGTTGTAAGTGCTACAGTAAAAGCCGAAAGTTCCTTCATAACTGCAACTCCCAAAACATAGGCAATTGCTGTGCAGACTACCCCTAACAACAACAAATACAATAAATCTGATTGACTTAATATCATTTGATTATCAAAATCTCCTGTAAAAAGCATCACGACAGAAACCCCTATCCATGCACCTATCATTTCATATAAAGTAATGGTGGTAGGACTGCCTTTTTTAACCATTCTGGCATTTAATATGGAAAAAATACTAGCACAGATAGCACAAGATAAACCGAAAATTATTCCCCAAAAGTATTTGAATTCAAATTTGAAGATCAAATAAATACCAAAAATAATAATTAGACCAACAATGACATCTGCAATTGATATTCTTTTCCGGTTAATTAAAGGCTCTAGTATAGCAGTGAATAAGGTTACGGAAGATAATGTGACCAGGGTAACTGAAACCGTTGAAACTTTAATCGCATGGAAAAACAATACCCAGTGCAATCCTACTATCATACCCACAAATAGATATTGAAGAATTTGACCCTTCGGAACCAAAAGAGATTTCTTTTTAATCAGATAATAAATAATTAGGGTTAATGCAGCAATCAATACCCTATACCATACCAGATGTAGAGCTGAAACAGTAATCAGTTCTCCTAATACACCTGTAAAACCCCAAATTAATACAGTGAAGTGCAATATTAATATATTGCGATTGATGGTCAATTTTGGCATGGCTGGTAAATATTACTTAGGTGCTTTTTTAAGTAAATAGAAACTTAATATGAGGAAGATGAC
The DNA here is from genome assembly GCA_040393725.1 of Sphingobacterium endophyticum. Classification (GTDB taxonomy): domain Bacteria; phylum Bacteroidota; class Bacteroidia; order Sphingobacteriales; family Sphingobacteriaceae; genus Sphingobacterium; species Sphingobacterium endophyticum_A. The sequence continues at coordinate 22,083 of JBEBTR010000004.1, forward strand.
ATTTGGAATTAGCACTGAAATTAGTGGATCCAATCCTCCTTTGATGGAAAACATACTTGAAAATCTTTCAAGAACAATATAAATACAACTTAATCCGATTCCTAGACCTAAGCTTAATCCTATCCCGCCCCTAACTTTTTTGGAAGATAGAGACACCCCAATCAATGTTAAAATAAATGCAGAAAATGGATTTATGATACGTTTGTATTTTTCAAGCAGTAATTCGTTCATCATTCCTGTGCCCCGAACCTCCTCTTTACTAATACGCTCATTTAATTCTTTTTGGTCCATTGTGGTAAAAACGTTTTCATAGGACTCAAAATCCTGAGGTCTCATATCAAGAGTAGTATCTCTTTTTTCCCCACTTAACATTTTCTCCTTAAACCCATTGATTTCTCTATTTGTAAAAGTATGTAAACTCCATTTACTTGCAACCGAATCCCAAGTAACGCGTTCAGCCATTAATTTTTCTATCATTTTGTCCCCGTCAAACTTCTCAAGGCTGAAATTATATCCAACCTTGGATTTTGTATCAAAAGAACCCATATACACATAGGTATTGGAATCTACTTGCATATGAATCGAAGAAGAAGTTGTACTTACTTTATTAGGCTTTACATAAACATTTTCAAAGTTTACTTTATATTTATTGGTATAAGGAATTACGTATATATTCGAAATAAGCGTCATGGCAAAAATAAGTCCAGCACAAATCATATAAGGACGTAACAATCGATTGAAGCTCATTCCCCCACTGAGAATCGGAACGATCTCCGTTTGATCAGCCATCTTGGAGGTAAAGAAAATGACGGCAATAAAATTAAAAAGTGGAGTAAGCATATTTATAAAAAATGGCAAACTACCTAAAGCATAATATTGAAAAAACACTTGCGTCATGGTAGCCCCATATTTATTGAAATCATCGATCTTCTCAGATATATCAAAAATCACAATCACCACACAGAAGATGGCAACCGTGAAGACAAAAGTAGACAGGTACTTTTTCATGATATATCGATCGATAATCTTTAGCATAAACTCTTTATGAATTAAAGTCTTTGATCTAAAATTTTAACCATTTTATTCTTCCAATCATAAAACGTACCATCTATAATCCTCTCTCTAGCTTGTTTCATTAACCAAAGATAAAAATGTAAATTATGTAATGATGCAATTTGGGCACCTAATATTTCTTGGGATTTAATTAAATGCCTTAAATAAGCTTTTGTATGTATTTGGTCCACTAACAAATCTGACTCTGCTTCAATGGGACTAAAGTCATCTTTCCACTTTTCATTCTTTATGTTGATGATTCCATTTTGTGTAAAGAGCATACCATTTCTCGCATTCCTTGTTGGCATCACACAATCAAACATATCTATACCCAAAGCTATGTTTTCCAAAAGGTTCACTGGTGTCCCAACCCCCATTAAATATCTTGGCTTCTCATGTGGAAGGATATTGGTTACAACTTCAGTCATAGCATACATTTCTTCTGCAGGTTCACCAACCGACAACCCTCCAATTGCATTACCTTCTCTATTGAAGGATGCAATTGTTTCTGCCGATTTTTCTCGAAGATCTTTGTACACTGACCCTTGGACGATTGGAAATAAAGTTTGATCATATCCATATAATGGTTCTGTACTATCAAACCTGTCACAACAACGTTTCAACCATCGATGCGTCATGTCAAGCGATCTTCTAGCGTATTTATAATCACATGGATATGGAGTACATTCGTCAAAAGCCATGATGATATCAGCTCCAATAACACGTTGCGTATCCATCACATTTTCTGGGGTAAATAAATGCTTGGACCCATCAATATGAGATCTAAAGGTTACACCTTCTTCTTTGATTTTACGAACCTCAGTCAAGGAATAAACCTGGTAACCCCCAGAATCAGTCAATATTGGACCATCCCAGTTGATAAACTTATGTAATCCACCAGCTTTATTTAGTACATCAAGACCAGGTCGTAAATATAGATGGTAAGTATTCCCTAAAATAATTTGGGCTTGAATATCATTAACAAGTTCATGCTGATGCACGGCCTTAACTGTCCCCGCAGTTCCAACCGGCATAAAAATTGGGGTTTGGATTTTCCCATGTGCTGTTTCAATCTCTCCTGCTCTTGCTCTTGAAAATTTATCTAATGCTTGAAGCGTAAAATTCATAGTGTTCCTTAATCGACCGCAAAAATACTATAAAAATCTTTGCTATTGACAAATCCTTAACTTAATTCGCATTTCTTAACAATTAACAAACTATTTAAGGTATAACCTGTATCTTTGACCCTACTTCTATGGGCAATCAATTCGATATAAACTTCCAAATATCACATCTTCCTTATGTGATTTTATTGCTTTTGCTATTCATTCAACTTTACTTTATCCTTCTAGTTTATGGAAAACTAGCTTTTTATAAGGTTAAATCTTATCAAGAAAAAATTGATGCAATACCAGTATCTATCATAATTTGCGCTCATAACGAGCAAGAAAACCTAAAAATTTACTTGCCAGGAATATTAGAACAAGACTACCCCAATTTTGAAGTAATTGTGGTGAACGATTGTTCATTTGATGATACGAAATGGGTATTACAAGAATTTGCCTCTCAGTATTCCAATCTGAAAATTGTTGAAATCAAGGAACACATCCAATTAAAACATAGCAAGAAATTTGCCCTAACCATGGGAATCAAAGCCGCTCAACATCCTTATCTATTAATGACAGACGCAGACTGTCAACCAGCAAGCAAGTATTGGCTTTCAGAAATGGCCGGATCATTTCAGCCTAATAAAGAAATTGTTCTTGGTTACTCCCCATATTTTAAATTTCCTGGTTTCTTAAACCGCCTTATTCGCTTTGAAACTACCCATACAGCAATGAGTTACCTTTCTTATGCTTTAAAAGGTGATGCATATATGGGTGTTGGAAGGAATCTAGCCTATACTAAAGACCTTTTTTTTACAGCAAAAGGGTTTACTGAGCATATGCACATTAAGTCTGGAGATGACGACCTGTTTGTCAACGCAAATGCCAACAAAAAAAACGTTGAAATAAACATTCATCCTGATTCAATGGTTTACTCGGACCCTAAACAAACTTGGAAAAGTTATTACAAACAGAAAGCCAGACATTCAGGGGCATCAACCTTTTATAAAGGCAGACACCAAAGAATGCTAGGAATACAACTCATCTCAGCATTGTTATTTTATTTGGCCCTGATAACAGCAATACTGATTTCACCAAGCTTCTGGTATATTGCATTAGGTTGTTATCTATTAAGGTTAATTTGCCAAATCCTTGTCTTTCGTCCTATTTACAGAAAACTTCAGGTCAGTGACATACTGGTTTGGCTACCTATTTTAGATCTATATTATTATTTTTATATCTGTTTCAATGGTCTATTCAATAGATCAAAAAAACAGGTATCCTGGAAGTAAAATTAAATAAACATTAAACAGTGAATCCTACAGTCGACATTATTTACAACTATTTCCCTAAACTTAGTGAAACTCAAAAAGAGCAGTTTGCTAAACTGGAAGAACTATATCCTTTATGGAACGATCAAATCAATGTAATCTCTAGAAAGGATATTGAAAGCCTTTACTTGAAGCATGTGTTACATTCATTAGCTATAGGAAAATTCGTTGGAGAATTTACCCCTAATACCAGAATTTTGGATGTTGGTACTGGAGGAGGATTTCCAGGAATCCCCTTAGCAATTTTATTCCCAGATGTAAAATTCCATCTAGTCGACTCAATTGGTAAGAAAATTAAGGTTGTTCGTGAGGTTGCTGAAGGGTTAGGTTTGAAAAATGTTGAAGCAGATCATATTCGCGCAGAACAATTGGATTACAAATATGATTTTGTAGTTTCTCGCGCTGTTACTAGATTGGGTGATTTTATTCCTTGGGTTAGAAATAAAATCGAGAAAAAAGATAAGAATGGAATCCCTAATGGAATATTGTATTTAAAAGGGGGCGACTTGAAAGAAGAAATCAAAGAGGCTCGTGTAAAAGCTGAGCTTCATCCAATTTCTCATTATTTTAAGGAAGACTTCTTTGACACTAAATACGTCATGTATATCCCTATGTAACAAAAAAAGAGCGGGATTGATGATTCTTCTTCCTCAATCCCACTCGTTCACTAATTTTTTTTAATACCCCCAAGTGATGATAGTTATTTTTGGATATTCTTCAATATCTCAGCCCCAATCAAATTAATTTCCTCATCCATCCCAAACATCGGCAAACCTGTTTCAGGATTTAATTTTAACCAAGAAGTATCCGTATCCTTAATAATCTGGACATATTCTTTACCTTCTTTAAATATTGTATAGGTATCCTTTTCGTCAGGGAATACTGAATAGTTAATATCTCCGATTTCAACATCAAAAGGCTCTTGCATTTCCATAGTAATTCTTTTTAACAAAGGTAACATTTTATAAATAATGGATATTGCATAAAGCTAGTCGATTCCTTATCTTTAATGCTAAGCTAACCAAAATGAATGCAATAGAAAAGATCGCCTTGACCAAAATAAAGGGAATAGGTCCTAAAACAAGTCGACAATTATTGGCTTATTTTGGGAGCTTAGAAGAAATTTTTAAATGTTCCAAGAAACAATTATCTCAAATTCCTGGGATTCACAAAACGTCTATAGAACAACTAATCTCAAAAAGTTATTTGAATGAAGCTGAGCTTGAATATAATTATGTAGACAAACATCAAATAGATGTCCTTTGGTTTGAAGATCCTGATTACCCATCTCGCTTGAGACATTGCGAGGATGCCCCTTTAGTACTTTACCAAAAAGGTTCTTGCAATTTAAACAACACTAAAATAGTGAGTATTGTCGGAACACGAAACGCCACTTCATACGGAAAAAGACTCACAGAAGAATTAATTCAACAACTTAAAGATTTAAATGTCCTAGTTGTCAGTGGTCTCGCCTATGGAATTGATATTTATGCCCACAAAGCTTCTTTGCAAGAAAACTTAGAAACTGCTGCAGTACTAGCGCATGGATTAGACAGAATCTATCCTTTTGACCATCATGATATTGCAAATGACATTGTTAAGAAAGGCTGTTTATTAACTGAATATCCTTCAGGTACCATTCCAGATAAAACCAACTTCCCTATGCGAAATAGGATTGTCGCTGGACTTTCTGATGTAACGATCGTGGTTGAAGCAGCCAATAAAGGCGGTGCATTAATAACAGCGGAAATCGCAAATAGCTATAATCGGGATGTCTGTGCCTTTCCAGGTTCTGTCGATTTATATTATTCAGCTGGATGCAATGAACTCATAAGAACTAATAAAGCACATTTGATTCGCCATGCCAATGATTTGCTAACTCTTATGCAGTGGGAAATCACCTCGAATGAAAACCTAAAAAATCAAATACAATTACCTCTAATTTTTGATCTCTCCAACGAAGAACAAAAAGTTTTTGACTATCTTAAAGACACCAATGAAGCCGGCATTGATGAAATTGCGGCATATTGTAATTGGCCACAAAGTAAATTAGCAATCACACTTTTAGAAATGGAAATGAATGGAATTATTCATTCTCTTCCTGGAAAAATATATAAACTAACTTAAGCCTAACTAATTTTATGCAAGAAAAAGTAAACAAAAAGGGAATTTGGAAAGTCATTGGCGCTTCTTCTTTAGGAACCCTTATTGAATGGTATGACTTCTTTATTTTTGGAAGTCTATCCATTGTCATCTCAACTAAGTTCTTTCCCTCTGACAACCCTACGGCAGCTTTTTTGTCAACTTTAGCAACATTCGCAGCGGGATTTGTTGTAAGACCTTTCGGAGCTCTTTTCTTTGGTAGACTTGGAGACCTAATTGGACGGAAATATACGTTTATGGTCACACTGATGTTAATGGGTGGTGCAACCTTCCTGATTGGCTGTATACCTAGTTACGAAAGTATTGGCTTCTTTGCCCCATTAATTGTTTTAATATTAAGATTACTTCAGGGTCTGGCATTAGGAGGTGAATATGGTGGTGCCGCCACTTATGTTGCCGAACACGCTCCTAATGGAGAAAGGGGGTATTGGACTTCTTGGATTCAAACCACTGCTACATTTGGTTTATTTATCTCTTTAGTCGTTATATTATTAACAAAGTTCGTTTTAACCGAAGCACAATTTGATAACTGGGGTTGGCGTGTGCCATTTTTACTTTCCATCCTCATGGTTTATGTTTCCTATCTAATTAGGAAGAATATGGATGAGTCTCCTGAATTTAAAAAGGCCAAAGCTGAAGGAAAAACTTCCACTAACCCATTAAAAGAAAGTTTTGGAAACAAGTACAATTTGAAATTTGTCTTGTTAGCTCTTTTCGGCGCGGCTATGGGACAAGGTGTCGTTTGGTATACCGGCCAATTTTATTCGATGAGTTTTATGAAAACTGTCATGTTATTGGACTCCGATCAAGCTGATATGATCTTGGGAATTGCATTGTTATTCGGGACACCATTTTTTGTTGTTTTTGGTCGATTATCGGACAAAGTAGGACGAAAATGGGTGATGTTATCGGGAATGCTCTTGGCAGTGTTAACCTATAGACCGATTTACCAAACAATGTTTAACCTTAGCGATCAAAGTAATAAACAGGAAATAGTAGAAAAAAGAACTGAAATATTAACTCCAGCAACCATTGATGATGAAAGAGAAATAAAGACAATTACAAAATATTATACAGATGGTTCTATTAGTAAGGAAGAGCATATCAAACAAAAACAGATTATCGACCAAAATCATTCGGAAGAATTTAAAACGACCGTAAAAAGCCACATTTTTTTATCAGGAAGCAACTATTTTGCATTAATTGCTTTGATTTTCATTCAAATCATTTATATCACTCTGGTATATGGCCCAATAGCTGCATTCTTGGTTGAAATCTTTCCTGTAAAAATTCGATATACCTCCATGTCCTTGCCTTATCACATTGGAAACGGCATTTTTGGAGGTTTGCTACCTGCAGTTTCTACATACCTCGCCACAAATGCTAAAACAGCAATGGATCCAACTTATTATTTAGAAGGATTATGGTATCCAATTATTATTTCAGCTGTTTGTTTTGTAATTGGGGCATTATATATCAATAAAAATATGGTTGCAAAAGATTTAAATTAAACATGGAAAATATTAAAAAAATATTGGGAATCCTTTGGATTGCATTAGCATTACTTACGGCATATTTTTGCATAGCACAATTTGGTTTACCAAAAATCGTTTCCGGGAAACAAGAGGATGTTGTTTTTGGTATAATTATTCTTTTCATCCTTACCCCAATCATTTCAATTGGGTTGGGAGTATTTGGATATTTTGCATTAACTGGCGAATATCATGAGGACAAAATGTAATTTACAGATTGAATCTCAGCTGTATACGCCAAAAATGCAATTTTCTTTTCCGAAAGATTAAAATTTTGTTAATTTTGCCGTGGGTAAGTCCTCTACGACCAGCTCCCATTGACTCCCCCAGGTTGGGAACAAAGCAAGGGTATTTGGTTGAGCGGTGCGATAGAGGGAGCTTACCCATTTTTTATTGGCCTAAACTCTCCTTTATTTCCATCATTTCGTTTTCTAAATACACATATTAGATATTTTTCGTTTATTTGTAAACCGAATTAACATGAGTCTATGAGTTGGTTTAAAAGAAACAAAGCAGGTATACATACTGCTACTGAAAATAAAAAAGAGGCACCTGATGGCATGTGGAATAAATGTCCTAATTGTAAGAAACCTCTTTTGAATGTAGAACAGGTTGAAAACAAGTATGTTTGTCATTACTGCGATTATCACATTCGTATAGGATCTGTTGCTTATTTCTCCATTCTATTTGACAACAACGAATTCACAGAGTTATTTCCAAACTTAAAAGCTGGTGATCCCCTTAATTTTGTTGATACAAAACCTTACAAAGAGAGGTTACTAGACAGCCAAGCAAAAACAGGCTTAAATGATGCATTAAGATCTGCGGTAGGAAAGGTAGATGGTCAGGAACTTGTCATAGCCTGTATGGATTTCTCTTTTATTGGAGGTTCAATGGGATCAGTGGTAGGTGAAAAAATCGCTAGATCCATTGACTATTGTATTGAGCATAAACTTCCATTTATGTTAATTTCAAAATCAGGAGGTGCTCGCATGATGGAAGCAGCTTTCTCTCTTATGCAAATGGCAAAAACCTCTGCTAAATTAGCTCTATTAGCTGAAGCTAAATTACCTTATATTTGTTTACTTACAGACCCAACCACAGGTGGTGTAACCGCATCATATGCCATGTTAGGTGATATTAACATTGCTGAACCTGGTGCATTAATCGGATTTGCAGGACCTCGCGTTATTAAAGAAACGATTAAAAAAGATCTACCTAAAGGCTTCCAAACTTCTGAATTCGTATTGGAACATGGGTTTTTAGATTTCATTGTTGACAGAAGACAATTGAAAGAAAAAGTAGCTACATTTCTTAAAATGGTTAAATAAGCCATCTTTTAAAATATTTATAGCGCATAGTAAATTATTACTATGCGCTTTTTTATTAGTAATTTCTTTTATTTCTTCAATAGATTAATTTTTTTTATATAATTATAGAATCACTCATAATTTCTGACTTTCGTTGGAGTGATATTGTTTCTTTTTTATTAAATTTATATATCAATAAACCTAAACTTATTTCGATGAACATAAAGAAACTTATCTTTCTAACATTACTAGCCATACTTGGCTTTAACTTACAAGGTTTTTCCCAGCTGAGAGTACCAAATTTCTTCTCAGATCATATGGTCCTCCAAAGAGGAACTACCATAAATTTTTGGGGATGGGCTCCGGCAAGCAGCAATATTAAAATTGTTGGCTCTTGGTTTCAAGACACGGTTTCAGCAAAAACAAATGGAAATGGGGAGTGGATGGCAAATTTACCTCAGGGTAAAGCAGGAGGTCCATATGAACTAAAAATCATGGCAAATCAAGAAACTATTATCCTATCGGATATCCTTTTAGGGGATGTAATCTTATGCTCTGGTCAGTCAAATATGGAATGGGGGGCAAATCAAAATCTTAAAGAAATTATAGATGAAATGCCAAATGCAAATAACCCGAATATTCGCTTGTTACATGTAAGTCATGTCGGGTCAGCAAATCCACAAAATAACATCCCAAATAATTGGGCTAAACTTAGCGCTGAATCTTTGCAACCTTTTTCCGCAATTGGTTATTTTATTGCCAAGGAATTGAATAGCAATGAAAATGTACCCATCGGGGTAATCAATTCGAGTTGGGGTGGTACACCTGCTGAAGTATGGACTCCAAGTTATTTGATTAATAATGATCCATTCCTTCTTAAAAGGGCAAATGTTCAAGGCGTGAACGATTGGAGACCTAACACCCCTGGAGTATTATGGAATGCCATGATCCATCCATTTGCTGGATACAACTTAACCGCAGCATATTGGTACCAAGGGGAAAGCAATGTTGGAACCTGGGACGGATACGATAAACTCATGCAAACAATGATCAATTCTTGGCGTGCTGCATGGAACCAAGATTTTCCATTTTATTTTGTTCAAATTGCACCATTTCAATATAATAATAAGGAACCTTTAGCCGCATTTTTGAGAGAACAACAAACATTAACGGCAACAAATCTCCCAAAAACCGGGATGGTCGTCGTATCAGATCTTGTAGACAACATCAAAGATATTCATCCAATCCAGAAAAAAGCAGTCGCTAAACGACTGGCAGACATTACTCTAGCCGAAGTTTATAATGTCCCACTAAAGGATTATAAATCTCCAATTTACAAATCCCAAGAGATTAAAGGTAATACCATAGAAATCAGTTTTCATAATTTAGATGGTAAATTAACCTCAAAGGGAGATATTACCGATTTGTATATTGCAGGCGAAGACAAAAGTTATAAACCCGCGAAAGGAACAATAAAAGGCAATAAGTTAATTGTTCAATCTTCTGAAGTGAAAAGTCCTGTTGCAGTAAGATTTGGTTTTACAGAAGTAGCTATGCCAAATCTATTTAATAGCAATGGACTCCCAGTATCACCTTTTCGGACAGACAATTGGTAACAAAAAAGGGATGAGCAACTAAACTCATCCCTTTTTTCTTGTTACATATTTTAATACTGAAAAAAGTGGCCTTTTACGCAAATAATTTAGATCATGTTCATTTGAATAAGCTTCCCTTTCAAATGAAATATTTAGGTATGCCCTAGTAAAATTCCTATATTGAATTAATCGAATAACAAATTCTAAAAGATAAAGAATGTAGAATGGTAGAATTAGTAATTCAATGGCTTGTAATATGTGGATGCCTTCATGATTAATCAGAATCCTATTCTTCTTATCGGTCGAATATTTCAAAAATATAAATGGAAAAATAGTAATTGCTTGAGCTTTTCCAAAAGAAAAGAACTTAGTCCAAAACTTACTTACTATTACTTTGCCTCTCATCTAAAGGTTAAAATTACGAAATAGCCTTTAACTTTATATCAATCATGGTTTTTTGATTTTCAAACTTAGATTGTATATTTGTTAAGACACTAAAATCAAAATGTTCATGCCGTACAAAGAACGAGAAATTAATAAGCTGTATTATACCATGGGGGAAGTCACTGAGATGTTCGGTGTTAATGCATCTCAAATCCGTTTTTATGAGCGTGAATTCGATATCCTTCAGCCAAAGAAAAACAAGAAGGGAAATCGTCTATTTACTCAAAATGACATTGCTAACTTAAAAATCATCTTTAATTTGGTTAAGGATAAAGGCTATACGCTACAGGGAGCTCGTGAATTCTTAAGAAGCAATAAGAATGAAGCTCGAGAAAACCAAAGGATAATTGAATCCTTAGAAGGTTTAAAAAGCTTTTTATTAGAAGTGAGAGATAGCTTATAACTATCTCGGATGTAGTTCGATTACTTCTAAATTCTCAATTTTATCAGAATTTATTTCAAATCTTATTATTGTTCTAACTTTATGCCAACCCTGTTTTCCTGCAGCTCCAGGATTTATATGTAGTAACTTCAATTTTTGATCATATTGAACTTTTAAAATATGGGAGTGCCCTGTTATAAACAATTTTGGGGGATTATTTAATATTTCTGGCTTAACCAATGGACTATATTTACCAGGATATCCACCAATATGGGTAATCCAAACATCCACATCTTCACATTTAAACCTTAAATTTTCTGGATATTGCAATTGGATTGACTTATCATCGATATTTCCATATACCCCTCGTAAAGGTTTAAAAGCTCTTAATTTCTCAATAACATCCAAAGAACCAAAATCTCCGGCATGCCATATTTCATCACAGTCTTCAAAATATTTGAAAACCGCATCATCTAAATAGCTGTGTGTATCTGAAATTAATCCAATTTTCATCCTAAAAAGCTAAAAAATAAGGTTTTAATAGTGACTTATACGCATCTGAATAAACAGATTGGTCTTTATATAAGATAAATGTTTCTTTTGTAAGTTTATGAGTTTCTTTTTTAAAACTTAAAATACTTCTGAAAGGATCTGAATCTTTGAAGGATTGAATATTTATTTCATGTATTAAATTCAATCCATTTGAAACCGCTTCATTAATTAAAAAGTCTAATAACTCAATAGGCACAACGATTTGAAGTTTTCCATCTTCCATTAAATGTTGCGCTGAAAATTTCATCAAACCTTTAAAAAATTCACTATCGGTATGTTTTGCAACTTTCTTTCGCTGATCTGGATTATGAAGAGAATTAATATAAAATGGAGGATTAGAAACAATAAGGTCAAACCTTAGGTCTGTATTCCAATGGAAAATATCAGAATTTACTATACTCATACGATCTTTATACAAGGATGATTTAAAATTTTCCTCAGCTCGTATTGATGCTAGTTTATCAATTTCAACAGCCCAAACTTGAGCGTCTTCATATTTCTGAGCCAACATTAAAGCAATCACCCCTGTACCGGTACCAATATCTAAAATATTTTTAGCTGATTCTTTTTCTGCAAATGCCCCTAAAATCACACCATCTGTATTAATACGCATTGCACAGCCTTCTTGATTGACTGAAAATTTCTTGAAATCAAAGATATTGCCCATAAAACAAAGTTAACTTATTAACCTATTTACCCAATAAAAAAAAATTAAAGTAGTTTTTTTATCCATGAAAATTAATCTAAATGGAATTTAAGTAGTCTATCACTAAAAGAAAGACAGAGATATGAAAAATAAGATAATTAAAATCGTCGCTCTAATCATGGTAATAGGATTGTTCTCCGCATGTTCCAAAGATTATTTTGAAGGACCTCTTTTTTATCCAGAGGATTTTGGGGTCGATATTGTAGATGCTTATCCTGTCGGCTCGAATTCTATAAAAATTGATTTCGCAGTCAGTAATCTATCCAACTTAGATTATTACCAAGGCCAGGATGGGAACTATTATTTAGAATTCTCTATTGCTAGCAATAATGGCAGTTTATTTTATAATGAAATCCCTATTGGGACGCTATATGCTGGTGAATATTTCCGAGGAAGTATGATAATCCAAATTGATCCAAGGATGACTTTTAATTTGAATAATATTACTTATGATATTTACGATGCTGATAGGTACTAACTATCAGCATTTATTTTTAATTCTTCAATAATCTTTGAATTTCATCCAATTTCATTAATGCTTCAACCGGTGTTAATGTATTAACATCCAAATTATTCAGCATATCCCTAATCTTCTCTAAAACAGGATCATCAATTGAAAACATCTGTAACTGATAGGCTTGTTTTTGAATCTTGCGCATGCTGTCCTTAATTTTCTCCCCTCCAGTTCTTTCTTGTTCTAAACGTTTTAATATTTCCCCAGCACGGTTAATCAATTTTGAAGGCATTCCCGCAAGCTTGGCTACATGTATACCAAAGCTGTGTTCTGATCCACCAGGAACTAATTTCCTTAAGAAAATCACTTTATTATTTACTTCCTTCACACTAACATTAAAGTTCTTAACCCTAGGCATTGAAGTACATAATTCATTTAATTCATGATAATGTGTTGCAAATAATGTTTTTGCCCTATAGGAAGGATGTGAATGAAGATATTCTGCAATTGCCCATGCTATGGAAATCCCATCATAGGTACTGGTACCTCGACCAATTTCATCTAAAAGTATTAAACTCCTATCCGATAAATTATTCATGATACTTGCCGTCTCATTCATCTCCACCATGAAAGTAGATTCACCTGAACTCAAATTATCTGATGCCCCAACCCGAGTAAAAATCTTATCAACAATTCCTATATAAGCCTCTTTTGCCGGGACAAATGAACCAATTTGCGCCATGAGGACAATTAATCCAGTTTGTCTTAACAAAGCAGACTTTCCAGCCATGTTTGGACCTGTTATGATAATAATTTGTTGACCATCAGGATCTAAAAAGGTATCATTGGTTATATAATCCTGTCCAATTGGAAGATTCTTTTCAATAACTGGATGGCGTCCACCTTTTATGTCTATTGTTCTGCTGGAATTTACCTCAGGTCTTACATAAAAATTTTTCTCAGCTATCGTTGCAAAATTTAATAAAACATCCAATTTCGCTAATAATTGTGCATTTAATTGAATAGGCTTAATGTATTCGGAAATTGCCAATAGTAATTCTGAATATAAACGATTTTCTATGGCTTGAATTTTCTCTTCTGCTCCTAGAATCTGCTCCTCATACTCTTTTAATTCTTCCGTTATATATCGCTCTGCATTTACTAAGGTTTGTTTTCTAATCCAATCTGAAGGAACTTTATCCTTGTGTGTATTTGTCACTTCAAGATAATATCCAAAAACATTATTGAATGCGATTTTCAATGAAGGTATACCGGTCTTTTCAGATTCCCTTTTTTGAATCTCGATCAAATAATCCTTGCCCCCGAAGGCAACCTTCCTCAATTTATCCAAATCAGCATCTACACCATCAGCAATTACATTTCCCTTGTTTATAGCAACTGGAGGTTCAGCCTGCATGCTCTTCTCTATCTTATCCCGTATGATTAAACATGCATTCAATTGCTCCGCAATTACTTTCAGTGACTCAGATTCTTGTTCTTGACATAGTTCTTTTAATTTTTCAACAGCATATAAAGCTCTTTTGAGCTGAATAATTTCTCTTGGATTAGCTTTCTGTAAACCTATCTTAGAAATCAGTCGCTCTAAATCCCCTACTTGCTTGATCTCATGTATCAATTGATCCCTTAGCTCTCGATTATCATAAAAATCTTGTACAACCTGTAGACGTTCGTTGATTGATTTCTCATCTTTCAATGGCATAACAATCCAACGTTTTAATAATCTTGCACCCATAGGCGAAGAAGTTTCATCCAAAACATCCGACAAGGTCGTTGCATTTTCATTATTAGAACCAATCAATTCGAGATTTCGAATGGTAAACCTATCTAACCACATATACCGATCTTCCTCAATCCTGGAGATATTTGATATATGTTGTAGGTTTCTGTGCTCTGTTTCATTTAGATAATGAAGCGCAACTCCTGCAGCAATTATGCCGATAGGCATTCGATCAATTCCAAAACCTTTCATGGAATTAACCTCAAAATGTTTCAGTAATGACTCTGTAGCATAATCGCCCGTGTATGGCCATTCATCAAGCGTATAAGTATAATATCCACTTCCGAATTGCTCAATAAACTCTTTGTATTGTTTTTTAGGAAGGATAATCTCAGTCGGCTTAAACCCCTGAAGGAGTTTGTCAATATAATTTATTGACCCTTGTGCAACAAGGAATTCCCCTGTTGAAATATCTAAAAACGAAATGCCAATTCCCAGTTTATCAAAATAAAGTGAGGCTAAATAGTTATTGGATTTCTGTTGGACAATATTTTCATTGTAGGATACACCTGGGGTTACTAATTCAGTCACCCCCCTCTTGACGATCGTTTTTGTTTGTTTTGGATCTTCTAGCTGATCGCAGATAGCAACCCTTTGGCCGGCTCTAACCAATTTCGGCAAATAAGTTTCCAAAGAATGATGGGGAAATCCTGCCAATGCTGTTTCAGACTCCGACCCATTTCCTCTTTTTGTTAATACAATCCCTAAAATCTTGGCTGCTTTGATCGCATCTTCCCCAAATGTCTCATAAAAATCCCCAACTCTAAACAACAATAAGGCTCCTGGGTATTTTGCCTTAATCGTATTATATTGTTGCATTAATGGGGTTTGTTTCTTCTCTTTTGCCAAGGTGATCCTATTTTTGTATAAGATGTAAAAATAGCAGAATTGTGTCGATTTGCAAAACTATACCTTCCCCAAAAAGCATTCAGGAAATGACATAAAAATTAAAAAATACATCTTATGTTTGCATAAAATTTCAGAGTAATGGCAATTAAGCGTTCTACTTCAAAGAACAAAAAGAAACAAACCAAAAATTCATACAGCAGTTTTATAAAAACTAAGGTTTTACCATGGACTGTTAGGGGAGTAATTGCTTTTTTTGTCTTGAGTATACTTTGGGTTATTGCACTTCGATTTACTAATCCTCCAATTACTTATCTGATGCTCAAAAGAGGTTTCGAAAGGAAGGCTGAAGGTAAGGAATGGAAGCTAGAAAGAAAGTGGTTAGCATATGATGACATTTCCGATAATTTAAAAAAAGCTGCGCTTGCCGGAGAAGACGCTCATTTCATGACCCATAATGGCTTCGATACTGAAGCTATAAAAGAGGCTTTTGAAAAAAATAAGGAAGGCAAAAGACTGCGCGGTGGAAGTACAATTAGCCAACAGACTGCGAAAAATGTATTTCTCTGGCCAGGTAGATCATGGATTCGAAAAGGATTAGAAACCTATTTCACCGTGTTGATTGAAATTTTTTGGAATAAAAGAAGAATTCTTGAAGTATATCTAAATGTAATCGAAACTGGTCAAGGTGTATATGGTGCTGAGGCAGCAGCGCAATATTATTTTCATAAATCCGCTAAGAGTTTAACAAAAAAAGAAGCCTCATTAATTATAGCAATTTTGCCCAGCCCCCAAAAATGGGATGCCAGAAGACCTTCTAATTATGTTAATCGTAGAGCCAACAGTATTGCTCGATATTTGAATTATTATAAAATCCCAAATTAGTAAATCTGCTATTTATAAATTTCAACTTTAATTTTCCCATCAGAAGTTACTGTTCCACGATACATACCCTCGGTATTAAATGGCATAGCGATATTTCCACTTTTATCGATTGCTATTAATCCACCATCACCACCTAGTTTTTCAATTTCATCAATAACCTCCTGAGTAGCTTTTTCAATATTCATTTTTGCATATTTCATTCTCGCTGATACATTATATGCAGCAACTGAACGAATGAAGAATTCACCCCAGCCTGTACATGAAATAGCAACAGTTTCATTATCAGCATAGGTACCTGCTCCAATAATTGGAGCATCCCCAACTCGACCAAATTTTTTATTGGTCATTCCTCCTGTAGATGTTCCAGCAGCTAAATTCCCCATTTTATCTAATGCAACACAACCAACTGTTCCAAACTTCTCATCTTTATAGGGCGGGAGAAATGCTTGTTTATCATCATGATCCAATTCTGCCCTTTCCTTATCTCTTTCTAATGCTCTTTGTAATCCATCCCAACGCTGTTTTGTCCAAAAATAAGAAGGATCAACAATCTCCAATCCATTCATTTGAGCAAACTCCTCCGCTCCTTTGCCTACCATCATTACATGTTCTGATTTATCCATTACTGCCCTTGCAGCACTGATTGGGTTTTTAATGGTTGTCACTCCAGCGACAGACCCCGCCTTTAGGTTTGATCCATCCATTATTGCGGCATCAAGTTCATTCTTTCCTTGATTAGTGAAAACAGCGCCTTTACCCGCATTAAATAATGGAGAATCTTCCATAATATGGATAGCCGCTTCAATTGCGTCAAGACTTGATTTGCCTTGTTTTATCTGATCATACCCTGCCTGAAGCGATTCCGTTAATTTTGATGTATATGCCTGCTCCAAGGAATCTGTCATATTCTTTTTTAGAATGGTACCTGCTCCACCATGAATGACTAAAACATATTTTGGCTTATTGTTTATTTGAGCTACAGCCTTATTTAAACCCATAGTAATACTCATTAAGGTTAATAAGAAAATGATACTATTTTTCATAATTAGATTCAGTTTTAACAAAGTAAGCTATAAAATCCTAAAAAACAAAAAGGGGTGGAAACGCCTTAATCCACCCCAGTTTTACTCAATTTATTAGTTTGTTTTACTGCTTTGTCACTGTTAATTTGGCTTTATTATTTCCTTCGGAAAGATCAACAAGAAATACGTAAGTTGAACCAGCTGTTAAAGTTTTGCCGGCCACCAAACCTAAGTTACCAGGGTCTCTTCCATTGGCACCATCCCCAACTAAAATGATATCACTGTTTGTAGTTAGTTCAGTATTTTTAAACTCACCTCCCCAGTTCTTTTGATGGAAGAATTTAAAATTGATATTCGTTGCATTGATGGTCTGCCCAGCAACAACGGTTACCTGATATTTCTTCTCACCTACTGGTGCCATACAAATTGCCTTACCTGGATCCCAACCAACTTGATTATCTGCGACACTTGGCTTACCAATTCCTTCGCCAATTATCCAAATTGCGCCTGTTCCATCAGCATTTAATACAGCCGGATCATTTCCATTTAAAGCCTCAACTTTAATGAATTTCTTAGCTGCATCGGCAATAAACCTATATTTACCTGATATAACCTTTGAATAATATTTATCGCCTTCTTGACGGATATAATCTTGGTCAATCCACCATCCCTTTATTCCTGGGATATCGCTTAATACCAACTCCTCATCTTTAGCAACTGTTAAATCAACTGAATAAAGATCATCTGCAATCATTTCCATATCCGTATCATTGATCGCATACCGTATAAATGGTGCACTTTCATAGGTCAACGTGTTAAAGCTGATAGTATATCGACCATCAAATGAATTTGAAAAGGGAATTACAGCATTAACTCCTTGAACGATACTTTTATTTTCCCATCCAAATTGAATCTTATTACCAAATGCTCCAACAGCTGGAGCTTCTATGTAAGCAGAAGCTTTCATTGGAAATTCATCTGTAACTTGGTATTTATTCGCAGAAACCTTCAGCATTTTATAAGTCTTTCCTCCTTCGGTAATTAAATTTAAATAAGGAAAATCTGGTCTTGAAATATTCACAACTTTCTCCTCAGTTGTTTTTACCATTTGAATATTCTCAAGTGTAAATTTCAATAGACCAGTACCATTTGGAATATTTTTTAAAAATGGAACATATAATTTACCTGAATAATCTCCTGCTGATTTAGTTCTTAAAGTTTGTTCTGCAACAACTTCATCACTAAACAGTAATTGTACTTTCAAAGTCGACAGATCAATACTTTTATCTGAAACATTGACAGTATATTGTAAACTATCTCCGAACAATGAAGCAGTTGGTACTTTTACTACTTCAATATGTGGTTCCCCAGCACCATACGGCACAATTAATTCATCCTCTTGACAAGAAAACATAAATGTCATTAGGACCGAAACGGTTAAATAATTGATTAATTTTTTCATTTTTTCCAAGAATAAGAAACAACAGAACCTGCAGGAATATCATAACTGAAGTTATTTTTTCCATCTTCAATAACGATTCTTGCATTGCTACCATTTGAATTAGCAATAACAAAGGCATAAGTACCATCAATATTTTTAAATGCAGAGTATGTTAACCCTGAATCCGTATATCCTTCTGTACCTATACGAACTGCACCTGGCTTAACCACCGCAGACATATGCCCTACGATATAATAATGTGAATTTTTACGAATGGTCTTATAATCAGATTTACTGATGTCTACAGCTCCATAACAAGTCTGGCAACCTCCTTCACGATTCGGTCCTCGTTCTGAATCCAACATTAAATTCCAAACTATAACCCCTTTACTCCAGTTATTTACTGTACCCAAGGCAACTTCACGCATATCTTCCAATAACCTTTTTCCTAATGCATGACCATCATTCCATGTACCAATTGATGTTTCGGTAAAAATGATATCTTTTTCAGGCGCTTTTGAATGAATGTCCAATAATTCTGCTTTATCCCCTCCATAATTATGGTATGCAGAACCTGCAAAGTAGGCTGCAGCAGCAGGATCTTGAAAGATTTTAATTGGATAGTCCTGTTGTTCAGTCATATTATCATAGTTATAGTTATGATCAAATGCATAAATCTTTGTCTTTAACCCTGCGGCTTTCATTTTAGGACCCAATGCCGTTTTTACAAAATCACGCTGTTCATTCCAAAACATGACCAAGGATGCGGAGTTCTTATCATTTAAAGGCTCATTTTGAGTAGTGATAGAATAAATATTAATTCCATGACCTTTCATTGCTTCAATCCATTTCACGAAATACGTCGCATAATCCTGGTAATACTTAGGGTTCAAGTGTCCTCCTGTCCATGAATCATATGGCTTTAATTCTTGAAGATTATTCACTTTCATCCATTTTGGTGGAGTCCATGGTGAACCCATGATTTTTATTTCCGGATTAATGGCAATAATTTCTTTTAATACTGGAATAACATATTCCAGCTCTTCTGATTGTAATGCGAAATTCTCAATTCCCGGCTTGTCTGCTAATGTATATTCATCCAATGAAAAGTCCGAACAGCCAATCGCAATTCGAATATAACTTTGGCCCATTCCCTCTGTCGTAGAGAATGTCTCTTTTAAAAATTTAGTCCGATCAGAAGGAGTCATTTTTAAAAGATTATATGCAGTAGAGCCAGTAATTGCTGCTCCAAAACCATCCATAGTCTGATAGGTTTTGCTCTCATCTAGCTTAATGGTTTTTGTCCCCATATTGCTGGATTTGCTAAAATCTAAGTAAGACTTTTTAAAATCATGGCTTAAAGACCCAGTAGTTGTATAAATTAATACATCTCCTGAAGTCGGTTCAACCGGGACTACAGGTTCTCCCCCATTATTGTTATCATTCCCACATGCCGTCAAAACTGAAGAGAACAAACTTGCAACAAATATGTATTTCTTTAAATTATTCATCATTTGTGTATATTATTAATATCCTAAATTTTGCTTGATCTTAGGATTCTGGTCAATAATCGATTGAGGAATTGGTAGACGGTAGGAATTTTCATTAAACTGATAAACCTGAGGCTTTCTTCCTGAATCCTTCGCAAATACTGCATTCATTACAGACTCTACCTTATTTAATCTTACTAAATCATACCAGCGCTGTCCTTCGAAAGCTAATTCTAGTCTACGCTCATTCAATAGAGCATTCAACATCGCTTCTTTACTGGCTTTTGTTGCAGAACTAAGTTTAGGAAGTTTTACTCGTTGACGAACTTTATCCATTATTTCTGCAGCAGCCGTTAAATTGGAGCTTTCTCCCATTATTAATGCCTCTGCTTTCAGCAATAAAATATCAGCATAACGATATTTTATGATATTGCTAAATGCAGAACGGGTTTTGTACATAAAAGGATAATTACTCGCTGGATAATAATTACTCCATCCTGCTTGATAATATACAATAGATTCAGTGTAACGGATCTCATCTCCTTCGCGAGTGAATGCATTAATTAAGTCTCTCGAAGGAGTGATCCATTTTGCCCATGTAAAATTGCTATTGTAGTTCGAAAGATCTCTACCAAACATCCATGTTACCCAGTTGCCATTTCCTGCAAAAAATTGAGTCTCTAATATGGATTCCTTGGTATTTCTTTTCTTTGCTTCTGCATTGCCTTCTAAGACACCAAAAAGATCCCTATAATCAGCTTCTAAATCAAACCCATCTGCAGCCAAATCATCTGCATATTGAATGACTTTCTTATAGTCACGAATAGGCTTTTCAGCATATACTTTTGCCAATAATGCTTTCGCAACTGACTTTGAAAATTTGGTTTTATTTGACGAATTATTTGATGGAGCATCAGGAATTGATTCCAACAAATCTTTCTCAATCTGTAGGTATGCTTCTTTTTCCGTTTTTTGGTCTGGAAAATAATCAGAATAAACCTCTTCAATATTTTCTGCAGTAATATCTCGACCTACATTAGTCACCACAGGAATATCTCCCCAAAGACGAACCATGTCAAAAAGAATCATGGCACGGAATATCTTCGCTTCTGCTTTATACTGCTTACGTAGGGCTGTTGTCAATGAATTATCCGCAACAGAATCAACATTTACAATTAAAATATTTGCACGAGCAATATCTTCTAAATATCTTTTCCAATCACGTTCAACCACAGAATTTGATCCTTCAATCCCATTAGTCTCATATGGAACAACCTCTGCTCCGGTGGTCCCTGCATAGGCATTGTCTGAATGTGACTCCGCTATAAGCATTTGATCTAAATACCAGTGCTCCTGACGATCGCGCATAAGGTTATAAATCCCTTGTAAATGACTTTCCACTGCCGCCTTATCCTTAAAGGCAACTTTATGTCCCTCCTCATTAACCCCTTCAGTAACATCTGAATATTCTGATAAAGGATCTTTTTGTAAAGAACAGCTTGTAATGACAGCAACTGTAAGTAGTGCCATCATACTCTTTATTAAGTTAACTTTTAACGTTCTCATAATCATAATCTTAGAACTCCACATTAATACCTAC
This sequence comes from Sphingobacterium endophyticum, assembly GCA_040393725.1. Lineage (GTDB taxonomy): Bacteria > Bacteroidota > Bacteroidia > Sphingobacteriales > Sphingobacteriaceae > Sphingobacterium > Sphingobacterium endophyticum_A. Next base: position 43,793 of record JBEBTR010000004.1, read on the forward strand.
TACAAAAGATTTACTTTGAGGATACGTCCCCCAATCTAATCCTTGAACCCTACCAGAATTTCCCCATTGGTTTACCTCTGGATCTAACCCTGTATATTTTGTAAGTGTTAATAAATTTGTTGCAGATACAAAGGGTTGTAATTTGTTTATTCCTATTCTGTTTAAAGCGGCTGCCTTAATGTTATAGGATAATGAAACATTCTTCAAGCGTATATAGCTTCCGTCTTCAATAAAATAAGTGGAGTTTAACATATTGTATCCCGCTTTAGGAACCTCTGTAACCTGGCCTGGAACTCTCCAACGTTGTAAAACTCTTGTCGACTGATTTTTACCATCATACATCCCTTCCATATCCATTCTGGATGCATTATAAATATCGTTGCCCTGTGAGCCTTGAATAAATACATTCAGATTGAAGTTCTTATAAGAGAAATTGTTGGTAAATCCGAATGTAAAGTTTGGATTTGGATCTCCGATATAAGTACGGTCCGATGATGAAATTCGTCCATCACCATTGATATCCTTATAATTCATATCTCCAGTCTCAGGATTGACCCCTTCACTAACATATCCAAAGAAACTTCCCATAGGTCGACCTGGTTCATTTCTAACAACATAGTCATTGACATAGTCTACTGTTTTAGCATCTAGGTAAACTGGTTGTAAGGTTAGTTTGCTTAATTCATTTTTATTGAATGAGATATTGAAAGTTGTATTCCATCTAAAATCTCCTCTAAAGTTTTCCGATGTAATATTCGCCTCAAAACCCTTATTAAGCATCTCTCCTTCATTTCTTTGAATTGATGGAATTTGCCCAGTTCCACTTAAATCTACATACATCAACATGTCTGTTGTTTTTTTGTAGTAATAATCTAAGTTTACTGTAATTCTGTTGTCAATTCCTGTAAAGTCTAAACCTACTCCAGTTTGTGTGGTTCTTTCCCATCCAAGGTCATTTGCCCTTAAGTTTGCAGGTGTAACTGAAACTAAATCATTTGTTTTGCCCTCTTCAAACCATGGTGAACGTGCAATACTATACCGTTGTAGGTAAGAGTAATCTCCGATACCTGATTGGTTTCCAGTTTGACCCCATCCTCCTCGGATTTTTAAGTCATTCATCCATGAAACATCTTTTAAGAATTCTTCAGATGATAATCTCCATGCCGCAGAAACTGACGGGAATACCGACCAACGATTATCTGGATGTAATTTTGATGAACCGTCTGTTCTAACATTTGCTGTAATTAGATATTTACCATCATAATTATAGGAAAGACGTCCAAAATATGACATCATGGCCCAGTCTGAAGCACTAGAGTTCGTTGCTGTCCATGAAATTTTATTAGCTGCATTTAAGGTCTCAATTAAATCTGACCTAAAATGTGATCCTAAAATATAACTGCTTGTATATTGTGATTTTGTCCATGAAGATCCTGCCATTGCCTCAAATCCATGTTTATCAAAAGTTTTGTTGTATGATAACACGTTGTCGAAGGTCAAAACAGTATTCATGTTTCTTGAATCACTTGCTTCACCGAATTGGTTCCTACCCCATGATGTTGACAATGGATCTAAAAACGTTGAAGAAAATGCATTCCTTCTATCGATTGCGAACATCGATTTAAAATTCAATTCAGGAAGGATATGAATTGTCGCCGACCCAGAACCAATTAATCTATTTTCACGGTTGCGATTGTTTGCTGTTGTCCTTAGATTCTCCAATGGACTAGTCACATTCAAACCATAAAAGTTATTATAGAATTGAGCTGGATTAAATGGATCCATAATAGGTGCAAACGTAGGCGTATTGATTGACGCTAAAACGACCCCTCCTCTATTAGAACCTGTACCTTCAACCATTCCGTTTCCATTATAATCAGCATAAGAGAAATTTGCATTAACTGTTAGCCATTCTCTAACCTTATTCTCAATATTACCTCTAAAATTATAACGCTTGTAAAATGTAGAGTTTACTATTCCCTTATCATTGATATAACCTCCGGAAAGGAAATATTTAATCCGATCAGATCCATCAGATACGGAAACTTGATAATCTTGAATAACACCATTCGAAAAGGTAGCATCAAACCAATCTGTTTGGTCGGTCAAATTATCTGGAAGAGAAATAATTTTAATCTCATCCATTAAATCCTTGTATTGTGCTGTATTCAAGGGTTCAATCTTACTAGTCACCCTGTTTTGAGTGGCCAACATATTGAATGTAATTTTAGGGTTTCCTACTCTTCCTTGTTTTGTGGTAACTAATACAACCCCATTGGCAGCTCTAGAACCATAGATTGCTGCTGAAGAAGCATCTTTTAATACTTGCATATCAGCAATATCCGTTGGAGATAGAAAATTAATGTTATCTACAGGAACTCCATCCACAACATACAGAGGATCATTACTTCCATTAAAAGAAGTTGTACCACGAATCCGGATCGAAGTACCTCCCCCTGGTGCTCCTGATGGTTGAGAAACCGTTACCCCAGCGGCTTTCCCTTGAATAGCTTGGTTTGCATTTACAATCGGACGCTCATTTACATCTTCCAATGAAACACTGGAAATTGCTGTAGTAACATCCTTTCGCTTTACTGCTCCATAACCAATTACGACAACATCCTCTAAAGTGTTGGTCGCACTGCTAAGAGCAATTGTCATTTCATTTTCTGCAATAACTTCGCGGCTTTCATAGCCTAAATAAGAAATTCGAAGTTTTGAGTTTGAAGGAACGTTTTCGAGTGTAAACACTCCATCATTATTCGAAGAGGTTGATGTTGTCCCCCCGATAACGGTAATGGTAGCACCAATTATTGGCTCATTGGTGACTTCGTCAATAACCTTTCCTGTTATCCTATTCCCTCCTTGTGCAAATGCAAGGCTAAAGAATACAGATACCAAATAAAGGCAAAGACCGATACTAACTTTAGTAAAAAGTTTCATACGACTTATAATCAGTTATTAGATTAATAAAATAATTCAGGTTATTCCTAAACTTCCCAATCCAAAGTTAAGCAGGGGTTATATGTTTATTAAGCTTTTGATATGACCAAAAACAAAAAAGTAAACGAAGTAATTCAATAACCATTGAATTACAACCGTTTAGACACTTTTAAAATGAAAAAAAGTAAAGCTTTTTAGGAAGTTTTTATATTACCAATCTCTTTAATCTGCTCGTCAAAGTCTTCTTTAGTCCCTAAAACCTTGTTCCGAACCTTGACACGATAGTTATAAACTGTACGTAATGAATACCGCAAGAATCTGGCAATTTTTGTGGAATCCGAAATACCTAATCTGATTAAAGCAAAAATTCGAAGCTCAGAATTTAATAATTCATCATGTTTAAGAGTCAACTGCTCCTCAGGCTTAAGTAGCTTATTAAATTCTTGAATAAAACTAGGATATAGATTTAAGAAAATAACATCAAAATTATGGTATAAATCATCTAACTCGGTCTTGATGAAATCTTGAGATTTCAACTCTTTGTTCAATTCGTCCAATTGATTATTTGAAAGTTTCTTTAAAATTCCTTTCCGTGTATTATCTAATTTATCAATATAGGCAGAACATAATTCAAAAAACTGAGCCATATATTCTTCTTTGATATGATTGGATTCTTGTAGATCTTGATTAACCTTTAACAATTGTCCATTCAAACCTTGAAGTTCGTTATTCAGAGTTTTCAAATCCCTCCTCGTTCTCTTTAATCGCTTCATCTGCATATACAATACTATAAATGCAACCAGCAATAAAATAGACATTAAAGAAATGATATATAAAAATGTTTTTAATTGATTTTTATTGGCCAATTCCTTTTCTTGAAATGCCGAATTAATAATAGGATAGAATGATGAATTCTCAATGGTCCTAAATCTTACATTACAAAATAAAGCATCTTCCATTGCCTGTTGAATGAATAAATAAGCTTTATCAATTTCATTTCGCTCAAAATATACTAATGCCAAACTTTGCATGGAAGCATTATCTTTTACCGTGTTTTTGATATCAGTAATGGCAGATTGACCTAAATAATAAATCTCATTTTCTTGATCTCCTTTATTTTTATAAAGAAGACCTAACAGATAGGCAATTACAGCTCGTTCATGCTGTGGGTCTTTATATTCTTGTAATAGTTGCTTAAGTTCAGACTCTGCTTTATCAAAATTATTACCGAACAAAGCTCGGGTTGCCGAATTGATCCTATATTCTTTAGAATCTTTTGGCAAAACATTTAATAGTGAGTCTCGGTAAACTTCACTTTGGGTAAAGTATTGATAATGATTGGTACTTTGACCATAATGCGAATAAAAATCAGAATATGCTCGGTAATAATCCGCCTCTTGTTCACTTGATAGGCTTTGCCTTGGTATTCCTTTTAATATTTGATTTGATTCTATAAAACGACCAGCAGAAGAATATAATCCTGCCAATTGAATATCAACTTCATTGATTAAAATCGGATCCTTTAATTGTTGAGCTATCTTTTTATTTTCATTTACATAAAAAATAGCAGAATCTATTTGATAGGTTTTAAATTCATCATAAAGATTTTGCAATAATTGATATCTATCGGAAGGAGCATTCCTTAATCGAAGGCGTTCTTTAATTTCGAATATCTTAAGCAATTTATCTTTTTCAAATTCAATCTTTCGACCAAGTACTTTCTTTAATTCACGCTCAACTGAATCTTTTGGACTTACTTCAACATCAGCTTTGGCCGTTGAACCTGTTGCGGTCAATGCTAATATTAAGTTCAAACAATAAAAAAGACTACTTAATTTAAGTTTAATTTTCATTTTCTTCTTCCCACCAATCGGTTTTCAAATCATCAATTTCTCTACGATCTTTTTTAGTAGGTCTTCCTGTGCCACGATCCCTTTTCAATACAGGTGCATGGAATGAAGATTTGAAAGCATATGTATCTTCTACAGGGGTTAGATCTTCATAAAATTGAACGGCAGTTTTTGCATCTACACGTCTCTCAAGAAGGCCAATAACTTTGATAACTTTCCTCTCAATCCCTTTTTGAATCGAATATGTTTCGCCGACCTTCACTATTCCGGAAGGTTTTACATTTTGTCCATTCAGTTTTACCTTCCCAGCTTTACATGCTTCCGTGGCTAAACTTCTCGTTTTAAAAACACGAATAGCCCATAAGTATTTATCAATCCGTAATTTGTCTGCCGCCTCTGCCATCTTACAAAAATAGTCATATCTTCTTAATTTTGCCCTTACCGTGTCTTACTTATCAGTAAAATTCTTCATATTTGTCATTAATTTAAATTTAGTTTTAACAATATTATGATAGACAGCACAATCCTTCAAAAATTAGTAGAAGAAGCTTGGGAAAACAGACAATTATTAGAATATAAAGAATATTACGAAGCTATTGAATTCGTTATTCAACATTTAGATAAAGGTGAACTTAGAGTTGCTGAACCAGTAGGAGAATCTTGGTATGTAAATGATTGGATTAAAAAAGCCGTTATTCTCTATTTCCCTATTCGTAATATGGAGGTCATTAAGAATGATCCTTTTGTATATTATGATAAAATGAAGCTGAAAACTAATTTTAAAGAATTAGGAGTCCGTGTTGTTCCTGGAGCTTCTGCAAGGTATGGTTCTTATTTAGCTAAGGGAGTGATTATGATGCCTTCCTATGTAAATATTGGTGCATATGTAGGCGAAGGAACTATGGTCGACACTTGGGCAACTGTAGGTTCTTGTGCGCAAGTTGGTAAAAATGTCCATCTAAGTGGTGGTGTCGGTCTTGGCGGAGTTTTAGAACCTGTTCAGGCTGCTCCAGTAATTATTGAAGACAATGTCTTTGTTGGATCAAGAGCAATCGTAGTGGAAGGTGTACGAGTTGAAGAAGAAGCAGTTCTTGGTGCAAATGTTGTATTAACTGCCTCTACCAAAATCATTGATGTTTCTGGTCCAGAACCTATTGAATATAAAGGTTATGTCCCTTCTCGTTCAGTTGTGATCCCAGGATCATATACTAAAAAATTCCCTGCGGGTGAATACCAAGTTCCTTGTGCTTTGATTATTGGTCAACGTAAAGAATCAACTGACAAGAAAACCTCATTAAATGATGCACTTCGTGATCACAATGTGGCCGTTTAATATCATAAAATGCAAAGACCCTATATCGACAAGGAAGATTTAAACAAAGCCTTAGAAACATTAAAGTCGGGTGGATTAATTCTATATCCTACAGATACTATCTGGGGTATTGGTTGTGATGCTACTAATCCAGATGCTGTTGAAAAAATATTTGCCCTGAAAGGTAGAGATAAGGGAAAAAGCATGATTATCTTATTGGGAAATGATTACCAATTGGAAGGTTATGTAAAGGACGTTCCAGATGTTGCCTATGAATTGATTGAAGCAACCGATAAGCCCCTGACTATTATTTATTCAAATGCTAAGAATTTGGCTGAAAATGTGGTTGCACAGGATGGTTCTATAGGTATTCGAATTGTACAGCACCCCTTTTGTGAACAACTTTTACAAAGGTTTCGTAAACCAATTGTTTCAACATCTGCCAATATTAGCGGTGAAATTTCAGCAAGAAATTTCTCAGAAATCTCAGAAGAAATAATTAACGGAGTTGATTATGTGGTGAAATTTGGCCAACAGGAACAAGCTAATGGAACTGCATCAACAATTATGAAATTAGACCCAAGTGGTAAATTCGAATTTATAAGAAAATAAATATGAAAAAGTTTATTTCAATCATCGTTTGTGTATTTGCTTTTGTAGCCATCAGCAATGCACAATCTTCTATTCAACCGGCAAAGGCTGGTGTGAATTACGGAAAAAAAGTCGATAAAAAAGGCGCTATTTCTGTTAAACAATTGGAAAAAGCATTAGAAGGAAAAGATTCTTTTAATGGAAAAGTGGAAGGTGAAGTTGTGCAAGTATGTACTAAAAAAGGTTGTTTCTTGACTTTAAAAACTGAAGCCAATAAAGAACCTATTATGGTAAGATTTACTGATTACGGTTATTTTGTCCCTCAAGATTTAATTGGTAAAACAGTAGTCCTTGAAGGAAAGGCAAAAGTAAAAGAAACTACAGTTGAATGGCAAAAGCACTATGCAGAAGACATGGGAAAAAGCAAAGATGAAATTGCTAAAATCAATAAACCAAGAAAAGACATTTCTTTAGTTGCTGATGGTGTTCTTGTTGTAAAGTAGATAAAAAGACTTATTTTGGAGGCTGCAAATAAAATTGCAGCCTCATTTTTTTTATTAATCTAACGCAAATGTCCGTTTTTCAACCTGTTCCATGCCAAAGCATCAAGATAGGCTCAAGACTTTTGACCTTTGAGTCTCCCAAAGTCATGGGCATTCTTAATCTTACTCCTGACTCGTTTTATGATGGTGGCAAACATAGCACTGTAGAATCAGCATTGATACAGGCTAAAAAATTAATTGATGAAGGTGTAGACATGATCGACATTGGAGCATACTCAAGTCGGCCTGGCGCAAAAGATATTTCTGAACAAGAGGAAATAGATCGAGCTATTCCTTTTATTGAATCTTTCCGCCAATATTTCCCTGAAATCATACTTTCTATCGACACATTCAGAGCAAAAGTTGCTGAAACTTGTGTAAACGCAGGTGTTCATATCATCAATGATATTTCCGGTGGGACTTTAGATGAAAATATGTTTGAAACTGTAGCCAAATTACAAGTGCCATATATTCTGATGCATATGCGAGGGACTCCCTCAACCATGCAAAAATTGACTGATTATAAGGACGTGGTTAATGATGTTGCTGAAAGTTTAGGTATTCAAATTGCGAAACTGAGGCAGTTAGGTGTAAAAGATATTATTTTAGACCCTGGATATGGTTTTGCAAAAACAATAGATCAAAATTATGAGCTCCTATTGAGAGTAAACGAATTGCATTATTTTGGCTTGCCAATCCTTGGAGGTATATCCAGAAAATCTATGATTTATAAAAAAATAGGATTAAAACCCAATGAGGTTCTTCCTGGTACTATTGCATTAAACACGTTGCTTTTGGAAAGAGGAGTGCAAATCCTCAGAGTTCATGACGTAATGGAAGCTAAACAATTAATAAACATATTTTACTAAAATTATTTTGAAGAAAACTAGAGATATCGTTACAATCGGATTTGCTTTATTTGCCATGTTCTTTGGTGCTGGAAACCTACTATTACCGCCCTACATCGGTATACAAATCGGAGATCATGTTTGGATTACCATTTTAGCTTTTGGATTAACTGGGATATTACTTCCCTTTTTTGGGATACTCTCTGTTGTTAATTCTGGAGAATCATTTCAAGACTTAGGAAATAGAATCAATAAATTTTTATCTCCTGTTTTGGGAACAGTAATCATGTTATGCATAGGACCTTTAATTGCCATTCCAAGAACAGCAGCAACTACTTTTGAAGTGGGTATATTACCTTCATTTCCTAATTCAGCTCCTATCTGGACATCAATCGCTTTCTTTGCAGTCACATGGCTATTGACAATTTCGCCTTCAAAAGTTGTAGATATCATTGGGAATTTCCTAACTCCGCTATTATTGGTATTATTAATTTCCTTAATTGCATTGGGTATCTTTAATCCAATGGCAGATTATAATCACACAACCTTGAGTACTGCCGAATCTTTTACTTTAGGATTTGTAGATGGATATCAAACACTAGATGTTCTTGCCTCCGTAATTTTTGCAGGAATAATAATTGCCGCTTCATTTTCAAAAGGATATAATACGGTCAAATCTAAAAATCAAGTAGTAATTGCTGCAGGGGCTTTGGCTGCCTCATGTCTGTTTATTATATATGGAGGCTTGATTTATTTGGGGGCAACTTCAGGAATAGAGGATTTGGCTATAAAGAGGTCCGAATTATTGATTCTTATTTCTAGAGCTATAATGGGTCCATTTGGAACCATTGCTATTGCCGTTAGCATAGCATTAGCTTGTCTGACAACTGCAATTGCCCTGACTTCGGCAGTTGGATCTTTCTTCTCAGAATTAACTGCAGGAAAATTAAGCTATAAATTATTGGTAACGATTTGTTGTATTCTATCATGTATTTTATCAATCACGGGTGTGGATAATATCATTTCCTTTGCTTACCCCATTTTAACTTTTATATATCCTATCGTGATTACATTGGTTTTATACAGCGTATTTTTTGGACCATTTGTAAAAAGCAAGGAACCTTATGTAGCTGCATTAATTGGATCCAGCATAATTGCTACCTTGTCATTATTTAAGCAAATGAACCTACTAAGCAAAGAGACCATAACTACATTGAATCATATTCCATTTTTTGAATATGAGTTGGGATGGGTAGTTCCATCATTTGTTTTGTTTTTGTTAGGTCTATTTTTATCTAGTCGGAAAAAAGAGATCGTTAATTAATGGTTTTTCAAAATAAAACCCCTAATTCCAATATTCCTAAAAATTAGTTCCGGAATATTAAAATTAGGGGTTTTATAATGTATTCTTTATAGAGTTATCTAACAATACTTCCTGCAGAAATATCGGTGTTAGGTCTCACAAAATCTAATCTTCCATCAGCATCTTCGGCCATAAGAATCATTCCTTGAGATTGAATCCCTTTAATTTCTCTTGGTTCTAAATTCACCAAAATCGAAACCTGTTTTCCAACAATTTCCTCAGGCGTGAAATACTCGGCTATACCCGAAACAACCGTTCTCTTGTCAATTCCTGTATCAATGGTCAGCTTCAATAATTTCTTTGTTTTCGCTACTTTTTCCGCAGTCAGGATTCGACCAACACGGATATCCATCTTCATAAACTCGTCGAAATTAACATTAGCTTTTTGGGCTGCCTTTGGAGTGGCCAATGCATTGCTTGCTTTTGCATTAGCTAATTTTGTCAACTGAAACGCTACTTGCTCGTCTGTAATCTTATCAAATAATAATTGTGTTTCTCCCAATTGATGCCCCGATTCTAAAAGATCTGATTTCCCTGCCTCATCCCAGTTCTTTGCTGAAAGATTTAACATCTCGAAAATCTTAGTACTGCTAAATGGTAAAAATGGCTGTCCTAACAATGCCAAATTAGCTACGATTTGACCCGCAACAAACAATACTGTTTTTACTCTTTCTTCGTCATTTTTAATTACTTTCCAAGGCTCTTCATCAGCAAGGTATTTATTTCCTAAACGTGCGGCATTCATAAATTGTGCTAATGCCTCGCGGAATCTATATTGAGATAAAGATTGTTGTATTAACCCCGGGAATGTTGACAATTCCTTAAGTACTTCTTGATCCGATGCAGTCAATGGGGAACCTAATAATACTTTGCCATCAAAGTATTTATGTGACAAGACCATAACCCTATTGATGAAGTTCCCTAAAATAGCAACCAATTCATTATTCACACGCGCTTGAAAATCCTTCCAGGTAAATTCGCTATCTGATGTTTCAGGCAAAATGGAAGTTAACATATAGCGTAATTCATCTTGCTTCCCAGGAAACTCTTCCAAATATTCATGTAACCAAACAGCATGGTTTCTAGAAGTCGACAATTTATCTCCTTCCAGATTTAAAAATTCATTAGCAGGTACATTTTCAGGCAGAATATAGTCTCCATGTGCATGCAATATCGCCGGGAAAATAATACAATGAAAAACTATATTATCCTTACCAATAAAATGGATTAAAGTTGAATTGTCTTCGGGATTAACCTGTTGCTTCCAATAATCCTCCCAATTTTTTCCTTCGTCAATTGCCCATTGTTTTGTTGCAGAGATATATCCTATAGGCGCATCCAACCAAACATAAAGCTTCTTGCCTTCTGCTTCTTCTAAGGGAACATCTACTCCCCAATCCAAATCTCTAGTCATTGAACGTGGTTGCAATCCTGATTTTAACCAAGATTGGCATTGCCCAAAAACATTGGACTTCAATTCATCCTTTTTACCTTCTATTAACCATTTCTCTAACCAGGGTTGATATTTATCCAAAGGCAAATACCAATGTTTGGTTTCTTTAAGAATAGGTGCTTTGCCACTTAAAGTAGATTTTGGATTAATAAGATCCGTCGGATTCAAAGAAGTTCCACATTTCTCACATTGGTCTCCATATGCTCCATCGTTTCCACAATGTGGACAGGTGCCCACAATATATCGGTCCGCTAAGAATTGATGATATTCCTCATCATAATATTGTTCTGAATAACGCTCAATAAACTCACCTTTCTCATAAAGGTTCAAGAAAAATTCTTGTGAAAGCTGATGATGAATGGGTTCAGAAGTACGGTGGTAAATATTGAAAGAAATCCCAAATTCTTCAAAACTATCTTTAATCTGCTGATTGTATTTATCAATAATTTGCTGTGGGGTAACTCCCTCTTTTTTCGCTTTTATAGTAATAGCAGCACCATGCTCATCTGATCCACAGACATAAACAACATCTTTATTGTTTAATCTTAAAAATCGTACGAAAATATCTCCAGGAATATAAGCTCCTGCAAGATGACCAATATGCAATGGACCATTGGCATATGGTAATGCCGAGGTAATGGTATAACGTTGTTTACTAAATATATCCAAAGTGATCTAGAATTTATGTTTCTTAATAGCCTGTCTTGGCTTAGTCAACAAAGATAAGGCAAATTGAAGTATTCTGCTATCTCTTCTAACATTTTCATGCACAAACCAAAAAATAAAATTATTATTTCTTATTTTTCAATTCTTGATCTATGGTAATTATAGACTTTTTGAAATTAGGTACATTTGTATGCAAATTAATTAACTAACAAAGACACAGATGAAAAATTCAAGGACAGACTTAGGGCTTTTAATAATCCGCATCGGATTCGGATTAACAATGATTGCATTTCACGGTTTACCAAAACTAATGGGTGGGCCAGAAAAATGGACGGCAATTGGCAAATCTATGCAGAACCTAGGAATTGATTTTATGCCAACTGTTTTTGGATTTTCTGCTGGATTAGCAGAATCATTAGGATCTTTGTTATTGATGTTGGGATTATGGACGAGACCTGCAGCGACAATTTTAGCCCTTACAATGTTTGTCGCAGCAGCGAATCACTTGGCAAAAGGTGATGGACTATCAGGAGCTTCGCATGCCATTGAATTCCTAGTAGTTTATATTGCCTTCGCAGTAATGGGCCCAGGAAAATTAAGTATCGACAAAAAATAATCCTATTGTATATAAAAGAGAAAGCCATTCTTTATTGAATGGCTTTCTCTTTTATATCGTAAAAATTTTTACCTAAAAACTGTTGCATGCCAACTATCTTTAAATGGAATTTCCCATTTATTGTTGAATTCAGATTCAGTTTGTGCTAGATTATTAAAGACAATCGTATCAGCATTGACCTCTCCTTCTTTACACAGCGCTTCAAAGACTTCACGAGAAACTAATTGAATATTATTTTCATTATCCCGATATGAAATCAGTGTACGATTAAATAGTCCGATATTTAATTCTTCTTCCAATTGTTTTAAAATTCGAACTGATTTATCGATAGAACAACCGGTGACCTGAGCAATTTCTTCATCGACTGTTAATACGATAAACAAATTATATTTAATTTCAGCTTTCCCAGCTAATTGGCTTCCATGGGCTGTCCACTCTGCGATAAAAGAATCTAATTTAGATTGTGCCTCTTGTAGTTCTGGCTGAGTAAAAAATCGATCAGCTTGATAAATCCAAACCTTTTTCATATCTCTATTCTTTAATGAGTGTAATATGGGGATATCATTAAATATACGATAACTCCAGTTACAGCAACATATAGCCACATTGGATAAGTTATTCGAGCTAACTTTTTATGCCGCTCATAGGCCCCTGCTATCCCTCTAACAAATGTAAATAATACGAATGGTATTATGCTGATAGATAAAATGATATGCGTCACAAGAATGAAAAAATAAACATATCTTATCGTTCCCTCTCCTCCGAAAGATGTAGATTCCGATGTCATATGGTAAGCAACATACATGATCAAGAATGCTGAGGAAAAGACCATGCAGAGTTTAATCAAATTTTCATGAAGTTTCACATTTCCTCTTTTAATTGCTGAAACTGCGATTACCAAACAAATGGCAGTTAATCCATTAATTGTTGCATAAATGGGTGGGAGAAAACTCAATGGTTGAACATCATATCCCATCTTTGGCAAATTAATTCCAAATAACGCTGCCACAGCCAAGGGAATAATGATGGATAAGGTCCAAATAATCCCTTTATACTTTTTTTCTTCTTCTGTCATTGCCATATTACTTCTGCTCTATTTTTAATGGGTTATTTCTAATCTCTTCTACTAACTGTACTTTAATTTCATCCTCAAGCCTATCAAGTTCAGAACGAAGACTGATATCATAAAATCCTCGTATTCTTTTTTCAGAATCTAATAAAACAAACTGATTGCTAATTACGAATTTTGAACTATCACCCTGTACAGGCATAGCTTCAATCAACATTGAAGATCTAGCAAATTCAAAAATATCAACACTTGGCTTATTTACAACAAACCAGTGCGGACTCATTCCCTTTTTATAAGGTTCAATAAATTTTTGAAGATCTTCCGCCTTATCATGAGGATCCACCGAAATAGAAAACAATTGAACTTTTGGATTTTCTTTAAATCGGGTTGCAATGCTGGACATATCATGAACCAATTGCTTAGATAACCCTTGGTCACGAGTATAGAATAGATGCACAACCGAAACTGATGTGTCATTCCCTAAAAGAGTTACAGGCTTATTGTCATAATTCCTGAATTCTACGGGCTCTAATTGATGAAAAATTGTGTCCGGGATTTCCCTTCCCATTACTCTCCGCATTTCACCAGAAAGCTTCTTTTCGCCAAATACAGGTAATTTAATGTACTCATTTGAGCCCATTTTATTAACCAGTATATATAAAAAACCTGGCACAAATAAAACAAGTGCCAGGATTATTAATTTCGATATATTCTTTGAACGAGTATTTTTACTCATTACCTATCTGTTTATTTATGAGGAAATATCGGTTGATGTGTAAATGAATCATGTAGGTGACCTCCTTCTATCATCATTAGTACAATGAAATAGATAATAAAAAGAAATACAATTCCTACTGTCAAAATAAAACCAGATTTTTCAAATTTTAAGTGCATAAAGAATGCAACAATGTAATAAGCCTTCACTAAAGTAAGAACAATATAAATTACATTAAGCATAGTTCCTTTTTGAAGGATACCCCAGTGGTGCACAAAACCCAATGCAATTAAAAACTCTAATGCTGTTAATGCTAATAGAATAAAGAAAACACTCCAAATACGTTTCTTATCCATTCCTTCGCCATGCGCATGCGCATCGTGGCTTTCTATATGATCGTGATTACTCATGTTCGATAATTTTAAAAATCTTTATTAATTAGATTAAGTAGAAGAAGGTAAATACGAATACCCATACTAAATCCACAAAGTGCCAATACAAACCAACTTTTTCAATCATTAAATAAGAACCTCTGTTTTCAAAGGTATTATTTAAAGTCATGCACAATACAATAATGTTCAAAAGGATACCAATAGATACGTGGAATCCGTGGAAACCAGTTATGGTAAAGAACAGGTTAGAGAATTGTAAAGCTGCAGTATAAGAAATCTCTTTGGTAAAGTAAGGTTGTAAAGCTTCAACGATAGCATTTGGATCAGTTAATCCAGTTGCCGGGTTACGTCCAAACCAAAAACCTTGATGGTGTAAGTGAGACCATTCTATTGCTTGACATCCTACGAACATCAAACCTCCTAAAATCGTCCACAACATCCATTTAACAACCTCTTGTTTAGAATTTCGATGCCCTGCTTCAACGGCAAGAACCATCGTAACAGATGACATAATCAAAATAAAAGTCATGATACCCACAAAAACTAGTGGTTGACCCGATTCTGCAATGCCTGGAATAGATTGGAAAATCTTATCGGCATCAATCCAAGTAGGTTGTGCATATTTTTGAGCACCATAATAAATCAAGAATGCAGAGAATGTAAATGCATCTGATA